>MEMM01000007.1:22410-32603 GCA_001767925.1 Alphaproteobacteria bacterium RIFCSPHIGHO2_12_FULL_63_12 | reverse complement strand
GTGCCTGTCAGGAAGACCCGCCCGGAAGTCCGCCGGTATCGATCGTCAAGCGCGTAAGGATCGAGCGGAGCGTGAGCGATTGCTGACATGCGGGCGTTCCCTGTCTTCCGCGGCAATGCCAGACGGCTTTGCCCGCGGGTCACGCTCCCTATATCGCGCGCCCCGGACAAATTGAACCGGCAGCGGCTAGAGAATACCGATTATCATTGAATGGAAGCGGCAATGGGTTCGGTCATTCCGGGGCGATGCGAAGCATCGAACCCGGAATCCACTTTGCGGCCATGGATACCGGGTTCCGTCGCTTCGCGTCGGCCCCGGAATGACAAGACTTGAAGTGTAAGCCAAGACAAATTCGACGCGCGCGTCGCGCAGGAGAGAGCGACAGGCGATGAAAGCGAAGTCCTCCTCCGAACCGAACGGAGGAGGATTTAGGTTCGGTCAATCGACGGGAAACCCGCGATCGCGCAGCAGCGCCGACGTGTCGACGTCGCGGCCGCGGAATTTGCGATACCCTTCGGCCGGATCGATCGAATCGCCAACCGACATGATGTCGTCATGCAGGCGTTTTGCGGTGTCCTTGTCGTAGAAGTTGCCGGCCTCGACGAAGGCTTCCGCGGCGTCGGCGGTGATCGCGTCCGCCCAGAGGTAGCTGTAGTAGCCGGCGGCGTAGCCTTCGCCCGCAAAGATGTGTCCGAATTGCGGGGTGCGGTGGCGCATGACGATTTCCTTCGGCGCGCCAAGCTCGTCGAGCGTCGCTTTTTCAAACGCGTCGGGGTCGATGTCGGCGTCGCCGGCGAGATGCAGATTCATGTCGACCAGCGCGCTCATCAGATATTCAACCGTCTTGAAGCCCTGGTTGAACTTGTTGGCGTTGTTGATCTTGTCGACGAGCGCCTGCGGCATCGGTTCGCCGGTTTCGTAATGAACCAGGAACTGGTTCATGACTTCCGGCGTCGTCAGCCAGTGCTCGTTCAGCTGTGACGGGAACTCGACATAATCGCGCGGCACGTTGGTGCCCGCCTGCGAGGGGTATTTGACGTTGGAATTGAGGCCATGCAGCGCGTGGCCGAATTCGTGAAACATCGTTTCGGCGTCATCCCAGGAGACGAGGACCGGTTCGCCCGGCTTGCCTTTCAGGAAATTTGAATTGTTCGAAACAATCGGCTTGATGTCGCCGGTCAGTTTTTCCTGACCGCGATATTCCGTCATCCACGCGCCCGAATTTTTGCCGGCGCGGGCGTAAGGGTCGAAGTACCACAGACCGACGAACTCGCCGTCGGCGTTCAGGACTTTCCAGGCTTTGACGTCGGGATTGAATACCGGGACGTCCGAAATCGGTTCAAATTTGAAACCGTAAAGCTGTCCGGCCGCCCAGAACATGCCTTCGCGCAGCTTGTCGAGTTGCAGATACGGTTTGACCTTATTGAAATCGAGATCGTATTTCGCCGTGCGGACTTTCTCCGCGTAATAGCGATAGTCCCACGGTTCGATCGTCAGCTTGGCGCCTTCGGCGTCCGCGACCGCCTGCATGTCGGCGACTTCTTCTCTGACGCGGGCGACCGATTTCGGCCAGACTTTCATCATCAGCGCCATCGCCGCGTCGGGCGTCTTCGCCATCTGACGCTCGATCGCCCAATGCGCATAGGTCTCGTAGCCGAGCAGTTTCGAGCGTTCGGCGCGCAGTTTCAGCGTTTCGGCGATGATCGCATTGTTGTCTTCAGCGTCGCCATTGTCGCCGCGGTTGACGAAAGCGCGCCAGATTTTTTCGCGCAGCGCGCGGTTATCGGAATAGGTGAGAAACGGATCGACCGCAGAGCGCGTGTTCAAGACGGCCCATTTCCCGGGTTTTCCCTTTTCCGCCGCCGTGCCGGCCATCGCGTCGACAATCGAGGCGGGGAGGCCCTTGAGGTCGGACTTCTTGTCTATCCAGGTGACGGCATCTTCGTCGGCGAGAAGATTTTGCGTGAACTGCGTGCCGAGCGTTGCGAGCCGCTGATTGATTTCCGCGACGCGCGCCTTTCCGGCGGCGTCTAGATTGGCGCCGTTGCGGACGAAGCCTTTGTAATGATCTTCAACCAGCCGGCGCTCTTCCGGCTTTAGTTTTTTCATTTCCTTGCCGTTATAGACTGCCGAAACCCGTTTGAAGAGCGCTTCGTTCTGGTTTACCTCATCGCCGAAAGCGGCGAGCTTTGGGTAAACGACAAGCTCAATTTCCGGCACATCGCCGACATTGAGGTTGCCGGAATAGACGCCGAAAATATTATTGATCCGCGTCAGCTCGGCGCCGCCGCGTTCGAACGCCGCGATGGTGTTTTCAAACGTCGGCTTTTTCTTGTTAGCGGTGATGGCGTCAATTTCCGCGCGCGCATCGCTTATCGCCTTGTCATAGGCGGCGATGAAATCTCCCGTATTGATCTTGTCCCACGGCGGAACGCCGCCATAGGGGCCGGTCCACGCCGCGAGAAGGGGATTGTTAGCGGAAATCGGCGCCGTCTGGATAGTTTCTGCGACATCGGTTGTCGGCTCTTGCGCCATTAGCGGGGCGCTCCCGAGCGCGACAGCGATGGCGATGACTGAAACGGCGAGATGCTTGCCCACAATAGACTCTCCATTTTTACAGTTGGCCGGAAACGCGTGATGGCGTTCGCCTTGATTTCTGCGGCGATATGCCGGCATTCGCCCGAATTCGGCAATGCCTTACCGGGGATGAAGGCATGAAACGTGGTGATTTTGCGGCGCGGCGTTTCAGGCGCCGATGGAAATCGCAGGAAGTTGCAGAAACAAATCATTTTCGAGCGCTTCCTGCTGCATCGCCGCGAGGTCGGGGGCGAAATACCGGTCCTGTTCCCAGTTCGCCGCGCGGCTTCGGACAAGTCCATGAACTTTTTGCAACGCCGGCGATGTGGCGAGCGGTTTGTGGAAATCGACGCCCTGCGCCGCGGCGAGAAGTTCGACGCCGATGACGCCGGCCGCGTTCTTCGCGATGCGGCCCGCTTTGCGCGCGGCGCCGGTCGCCATCGACACATGGTCTTCCTGGCCCGCCGAGGTTGGAATGCTGTCGACGCTGCCCGGAAAGGCGAGCGACTTGTTTTCGGAAACGAGCGCCGCCGCCGTCACCTGCGCGATCATGAACCCGGAATTGACGCCGCCGTCGGCGACGAGAAACGCAGGAAGGCCGCTCATCTTCGGATCGATCAGGACGGCGGTCCGCCGCTCGGAGATCGAGCCGATTTCGCAAAGCGCCATCGAAATCATGTCGCTCGCGAAGGCGACAGGCTCGGCGTGGAAATTGCCGCCGGAAATCGCTTCGTCCTTCTCGGCGAAGACAACCGGATTGTCGGTGACAGCGTTCGCTTCGATCGTCAGCGTTCCCGCCGCGTGACGAAGAAGGTCGAGCGCCGCGCCCATCACCTGCGGCTGACAACGGAAAGAGTAGGGGTCCTGCACGCGATCGCAGTTGATGTGGCTGGCGTTGATCGCGCTTCCCTGAAGCATCGCGCGCAGCGATTTGGCGACGTCGATCTGTCCCGGCTGGCCGCGCAGCGCGTGAATGCGGGCGTCGAACGGCGAGAGCGAGCCTTTGAGCGCATCGACGGACAATGCGCCCGCGCACAGCGCCGCGCCGAAGACACGCTCGGCCTTGAACAACGCGTCGAGTGCGATCGAGGTCGAGACCTGCGTGCCGTTGAGCAGCGCGAGCCCTTCTTTCGCCCCGAGTTCCAGCGGTTCAAGTCCGGCGGATTTGAGCGCCTTCGCGGCTTCGACAATCTTGCCGTCGACCTTGATCGCGCCGACGCCGATCATCGCCGCCGCCATATGCGCGAGCGGCGCGAGATCGCCGGAGGCGCCGACGGAGCCTTGTTCGGGAATGACGGGCAAGAGCCCGCGTTTTAAAAACTCAAGCAGCCGCTCGATCGTCGCGCGTTTGACGCCGGAGGCGCCGCGCGCGAGGCCGATGATCTTGGTCGCAAGGATCAATCGCGTGATGCGCTCGTCGAGCGCGTCGCCGAGGCCGCAGGCGTGGCTCAAGACGATTTTCTTTTGCAGCTCGATCAGCCGGTCGTTCGGAATGCGCGTATTGGCGAGCAGGCCGAAGCCGGTGTTGAGGCCGTAGACCGTCTTGTTCGAGGCGACGATGCGCTCAACGCTCGCGGCGGCGGCATCGACGGCGGCGAAGCCTTCAGCCGACAGTGATACGTCGGCGCCGTTCCAGATGGCGCGGAGGTCGGCGAGGGTGACGGCGCCGGGGGTGAGGGTTAGTTGTTGCATGGAAACTCGCCAACAAACCCGCTCATCCCGGCGAAAGCCGGGACCCAGAAATCGCCATCAACATATCCGAACATGTTATTCCTGTGTTTGGCTGAAATTATAACGATCAGAGCGGAAAGAAAAAATGGATCCCGGCTTTCGCCGGGATGGGCGGGTGGCGGACAGTCGCTCATTGCTTCCCCACCATCGGCAAATCCAGCCCCTTCTCCCGCGCGCAATCGACCGCGATGTCATAGCCCGCATCCGCATGGCGCATCACGCCCGTGCCCGGATCGTTCCACAACACGCGTTTCAACCTGCGCGCCGCGTCTTCGGTGCCGTCGGCGACGATGACGACGCCGGAATGCTGCGAATAGCCCATGCCGACGCCGCCGCCGTGATGGAGCGAGACCCATGTCGCGCCGCCGGCGGTGTTCAACAATGCATTCAACAAAGGCCAGTCCGACACCGCGTCGCTGCCGTCCTTCATTGCTTCGGTTTCGCGATTGGGGGAAGCGACGGAACCAGAATCCAGATGATCGCGGCCGATGACGATCGGCGCTTTCACCTCGCCTTTCGCGACCATCTCGTTGAAGGCGAGGCCCAGACGATGGCGGTCGCCGAGCCCGACCCAGCAGATGCGCGCCGGCAGGCCCTGAAACGCGATGCGCGTCCGAGCCATGTCGAGCCAGCGGTGAAGGTGCTTGTCGTTCGGTATCAGCTCTTTGACCTTCGCGTCGGTCCTCGCGATGTCCTCCGGGTCGCCCGACAGCGCCGCCCAGCGGAACGGGCCGACGCCGCGACAAAAGAGCGGGCGCACATAGGCGGGAACAAAGCCCGGAAAATCGAAAGCGTTCTTGACGCCTTCGTCGAAAGCGACCTGACGGATATTGTTGCCATAGTCGAAGGTCGGCACGCCCATTTTCTGAAAGGCGAGCATCGCCTCGACATGTATCGCCATCGACGCGCGCGCTTCGCGCTCGACGCGCTTCGGGTCGCGTTCGCGCGCTGAAATCCATTCGTCGACGGACCAGCCGATGGGCAGGTAACCGTTGACCGGATCATGCGCGGACGTCTGATCGGTGACAGCGTCCGGACGCACGCCGCGCTTCACCATTTCCGGCAACAACTCCGCCGCGTTGCCGAGAAGGCCGATCGAGACCGCGCGCTTTTCCTTCGTCGCCTTGGCGATGCGCGCGAGCGCGTCGTCGAGATTGTCGGTCGCCTCGTCGAGATAGCGCGTCTGCAATCGCTTCTCGATGCGCGAGGGCTGGCACTCGATCCCGAGGCAGGCGGCGCCCGCCATGACGGCGGCGAGCGGCTGCGCGCCGCCCATGCCGCCAAGGCCAGCGGTCAGGATCCATTTGCCGGAAAGGTCGCCCTTGTAATGCTGGCGGCCCATTTCGACAAAGGTTTCATACGTGCCCTGAACGATCCCTTGTGAGCCGATATAAATCCATGAGCCGGCCGTCATCTGGCCGTACATCATCAGGCCTTTGCGATCGAGTTCGTTGAAGTGCTCCCACGTCGCCCATTTCGGCACGAGGTTCGAATTGGCGAGGAGGACGCGCGGCGCATCCTTGTGGGTCGGGAAGACGCCGACGGGTTTTCCCGACTGGATCAGCAGCGTTTCGTCGTCATTGAGGCGTTCGAGCGTTTCGACGATCTTGTCGAAACATTCCCAGTTGCGCGCCGCGCGGCCGATGCCGCCGTAAACGACGAGGCCATGCGGGTCTTCGGCGACGTCAGGATCGAGATTATTCATCAGCATGCGGACGGCGGCTTCGGTCGTCCAGTGCTTGGCTTTGATCTCGGTTCCCGTGCGGGCGCGGATCGTGCGGGCGTTTCGTCTCGTGCCGGTCATGCGGATTTCTTCTTGTTGTAGCGGTCGATAGCCTGATTGATGCGTTCATGCGCGACGTCGAGCGTCGACCAGTCGCCGACGGACGCCGTCTTTCCGGGCTCAAGGTCTTTGTAATGCTGGAAGAAGTGCTTGATTTGCGCGACCAGCAGCGGCGGAAGATCCTTATGCGTCCGGACATCCGTATAAAAAGGGTTCAGCGCATCGACCGGAACCGCGAGGATTTTCTCGTCAACGCCCTTTTCATCGTCCATCAGGAGAACGCCGATCGTCCGTGAGCGGATCACGGCGCCCGCGATCACCGGAATCGGCGTCACAACGAGAATGTCGAGCGGATCGCCGTCTTCGCCGAGCGTTCCAGGGATGAATCCGTAATTCGACGGATAGATCATCGAGGAGTGGAGGAATCGGTCGACGAAGAGCGCGCCGGATTTCTGGTCAAGCTCGTATTTGACCGGCTGGCCGCCTTGCGGGATCTCGATAAAGGCGTTGACTTCCTGCGGCGGTTTCACGCCGGGAGAAATGTGCCGAACATCCATTTACTGCTCCTTGCCGGCGATAAATAACGCTTCCGGCCCGCCATGGGCGATCCAGTAGCTAAGCTCCGCCGGGTGATCGATATTCCAGACCGCGATATCCGCGGCCATTCCCTCTTTGATCATGCCGCATTCGCCGTCAAGCGCGAGCGCCCTCGCGGCGTTGCGCGTCATGCCGGCCAGCGTTTCTTCGGGCGTCAGGCCGAATAGGGTCGCGGCCATGTTCATCATCAAGGGCGCCGAGAGGACGGGCGAGGTGCCGGGATTTAAGTCGGTCGCGACGGCCATATCAACGCCGTGCTTGCGGAACAGATCGACCGGCGGCTTCTTCGTTTCCTTCAGCGCGTAAAAGGCGCCGGGGAGGAGGACCGCGACCGTTCCCGCGCGCGCCATCGCCGCGACGCCCGCTTCGTCGATGAATTCGAGGTGATCGGCGGACAGGGCGCCGAATTCGGCGGCGAGGGCGGCGCCGTTCAAATTCGACAATTGCTCGGCGTGGAGCTTGACGCGAAGTCCTGCTTTTTTCGCCGCCGCGAAGACGGCGCGCGTTTCTTCCGCCGTGAAGCCGATCCCTTCGCAAAAAGCGTCGACCGCGTCGGCGAGACCGCGCAGCGTCGCCGCCGGAATCATTTCTTCGCAGACGAGCCGCACATAGCCGGCGCGATCGGTCTTATACTCCGGCGGCAGCGCGTGAAGGCCGAGCAGCGTGCGGCGGACGCGCATGCCGGTCGCGCGGCCGATTTCGCCCGCCGCGATCAGCATTTTTTCTTCGTCGCCGACGCTAAGGCCGTAACCAGATTTGATCTCGATCGTCGCGACGCCGGATCGTTTCAGCATCAGCGCCCGCGTGATGCCGCTTTCGACGAGATCTTCGAGGCTCGCCTCGCGCGTCGCCGTCACCGTCGAGACGATGCCGCCGCCGGCTTTGGCGATTTCCTCATAGGTCGCGCCTTTCTGGCGCATCTCGAATTCGTTCGCCCGGTTTCCGCCGAAGACGAGATGGGTGTGGCAGTCGATGAGGGCCGGCGTCGCCCAGCGTCCGGCGAGGGCAATCGTTTCCTTGGCTGCAGGAGCAGCGGCGCGGGGGCCGACATAGGCGATGCGCCCGGCGCGAAAGCCGATCGCGCCGCCCTCAAGCGCGCCATAGGGGCCGGGCATGGCCGGGTCCATGGTCGCCATCCGAAGATCAGTGAGCAGGCGGTCAAGCATCAAACGTCCTTTCGCGGGGTCTATACCGCGATTGGCGCGGCCTCGCCATTCGCCTTATTGGGGCGCGGAAATACGGATGATGCGGATTGTATCCGCGCCGATCGTGGATTTGACTCCAGTCCCCATGCGGGTTGTCGCGTTTTTGTCCGTATTATGCGGACACGCTTTCCGGGGGAAATTTTCAATCGCGGCAAGAAATCGCCGCGTCGGCGATGCCGTCTTCCCCGTTCCCGAATCGGCCAGCACGCGACCGGTCCAATTCGCCATCGTTCACAATGTCAAAGAGCCCGCGCCGAAGCGCGCATCTGTAAAACGTTGGAAGTGGAAATTTCCGTCGCTGATTCAAGCGTCGATTTAGATGTATTTACAATCGGGAGTTCGCGCATAAGGTGAATAAACGTGGGATGCCGATGATCAGCTATAGGCGGATCGACGCCGAAGACCCATTCTATCGCGGCGACCTGAGATTCCGCATTTGAAATATTGGAAGGCGCTTTCCTGATGTCATTCGGACGCGCGGTGCTGCGAAAAGGCCATCTGACGGAAATCGCGGCGCTTGCCGCCTTTGCGATCGCCTCCGTCCTCGGCGGCATGGCGTGGGGATGGTTGAAGGCGGCGCTCGCCGGTTTTTCGCTCGCCGCAATTCTTTATGCCGCGGGAATTGCAAGCGTTCTGCAGCGGGCCGACGAAAGCGACCTGCCGGCGCTCGCCGCCCGGCATGACCAGCGCGCGTCTTTTGTCCTCGCCGCCGGTCTCCTCCTCGATTTCGCCGCGCTCGGGTTGATCATCCTGTTCTTGATGACGCGCACGCTGGATGGCGTCGCGGTCGGCCTTGCCGCGCTGTCGATCTTCGCGGCGTGGTCGCTGTTGAATGTGCTGTTCGCGATTCATTACGCGCATGTCTATTTTTCAGATGGCGCGCCGGATCAGCCGCCGCTTCAATTCCCCGGCGAGGGGCCGCGCGCGTTTTCCGACTTCGCCTATTTCGCCTTCGTCATCGGCATGACGTTTCAGGTGTCCGATGTCGCCGTCATCGATAGCGGGATGCGGCGTCTTGTCCTTGCCCATTCGATACTGGCCTTCCTGTTCAATGTTTTTGTGCTGGCGCTGGCGGTCAACGCGCTTGGAAGCCTGTTTTAAGCTGCGGAGGCGCTGCGGCGCGTCATTTCCGCCGGACCGGCGACCCTGTATGATCGCGCCCGTCCGGAAGGAGCGTTCGAGATGAGAGAGGAAAACGACGGGTCGCCCGCGACGGCGTTCGATGCGCTGATCGAAAAGATGAAAAGCGATCTTGCGCGCGATGACGCCGCAGACGACCGCGCCGCGCATGTCTCAAAGTTGCGGTCGATCTTCGACGCGGCCCTCGCCGATATCGAAAGCAAAGGGGCCGAGGCGGCAAGTCACGCGCGCGAGGGCGCGCAAAAAGTCAGTGAGCAAATGAAAAGCCATCCGGTTTCGACAATTTCCGGCGCCTTCGCCGCCGGTTATTTCGTCGGCAGGGCGATTGCGGGGCGCGCCCGCAAATGATCGATATCCTGCGCATCATCGGCGAGCGAGGCGAAAACGCGGCGCGCAAGGGCCTTCTGGCGATTGCGGGCGCCGGTCTGATCCTGCTGGCGCTCTTGTTCCTTGCCGCCGCGTTGGTCGACGGCCTCGCCATGGTGATGCCGCGCTATCTCGCGCTCGGCGGCGGCGCGCTGTTGCTTTTCCTCGCGGCGGGAGCGTGTTTCGCGCGGCTGGCGCATCATGAGAAAGCGCGGGCGAAGGCGCCGCTGGCGGCGACCGCCCATCCGCTCGCCGCGTTCAATGGCGCTGACTGGAAATCCGCGCTAGGCCTCGCGCTGGTTGAGGAAGCGCGCGAGAAGCCTGCGCGCGCCGCCGCGCTCGCGGCGCTCGCCGGGCTCATTCTCGGCGCGCTTGAAGGCTTTGACGACTCGCGGACGAAGAGCGACCCATGATCCCCGAACCGACCTCGCGCCGTTATGTTTCGCAGCGGCTGAAACTCCACTACGCCGATTGGGGCAATGCCGCCGCGCCGCCGCTCGTCCTCATGCATGGCGGGCGCGACCATTGCCGCAGCCTCGACTGGGTCGCCCGCGATCTGGCGCGCGACTATCACGTCATCGCGCCGGATCTGAGGGGACACGGCGACAGCGACTGGTCGCCCGACGGCGAATATCCGATGCAGTGCTTCGTCTACGACCTCGCGCAGCTCATCCATCAATTGAAACTCGCCCCGGTGACGATCGTCGCCCATTCGCTCGGCGGCAATATCGCGATCCGCTATGCGGGGCTTTACCCGGCGAATGTCGCAAAGCTCGTCGCGATCGAGGGGCTCG
>MEMM01000007.1:22199-22398 GCA_001767925.1 Alphaproteobacteria bacterium RIFCSPHIGHO2_12_FULL_63_12 | reverse complement strand
GCATGAAGGAGGAGAACAAGTTCCTCTCCGACGAACAGGCGCGGCACCTGACCGAGCAGGGCGCAACCTGCAACGAGGACGGCACCTGGAGCTGGAAGTTCGACAATTACGTCAATATCTGGCCGCCCTTCGATATTCCGCAGGAAGAAAAGCACGCGCTGTGGGCCGCGATCGCCTGCCCGACGCTGTTGATCTATGG
>MEMM01000007.1:18547-22144 GCA_001767925.1 Alphaproteobacteria bacterium RIFCSPHIGHO2_12_FULL_63_12 | reverse complement strand
ACCGCGCGCGTCGTCACCATCGAAAAGGCCGGGCACTGGGTCCACCACGACCAGTTTGATGCCTTCATGCGCGAGACACGGGCGTTTCTGGCCTGACCGACCCTACCGGCGTTTAAGTCCGTCTCACCCGGCTGGCGCCCGCGGGTCCGCCCTGATTTCCCCAGGCCTTGCGAAGGCCTCCCCCGTTCCCTTGTGGAAAAAATCGACGGGAGGGGGCTGGTCAAGAGAACAAAAAGGGAATATAGAACAAAAGACGAACGAAATCATTTGGCGATGGAGGCGTCTGTGCATAAAGCTGTGGAAAACCTTGTGGAAGCCGATGGGGAAACCGGCGTGTTGAAGGACGCGCTCGGACTCGGCCTATTGCTGCTTCTTATCGTGTCGACCCAGATGGCGAGCTTCGTGCTCGGCGCCTGACGGCGCAGCCTTCGATCAACCGCGAAAGAGGCCAGCCATGCCCGAGCAGAAGGGAGAATTCGTCCATCTTCATCTCCATTCTGCCTATTCGCTGTCCGAAGGCGCGATCAAGATCGGCAAGCTGAAGGATCTTTGTCTTGCCGATCGCATGCCGGCGGTCGCGGTCACCGACACCAACAATCTCTTCGGCGCGCTCGAAGCGTCGGAAACGCTCGCCGCCGCCGGCGTTCAGCCGATCGCCGGGTTGCAGCTGTCGCTGCTGACGCCGGGGCTCGCCGGCGTCGAGGCGCGGCATGTGAAACCGCCGGCGATCGTCCTGCTCGCGCAGAGCGAGGCGGGCTTCAACAATCTGATGAAGCTGTCGAGCCGCGCGTTTTTGACCTCTGCCGCGGAGGACGGGATCTGCGCGGGCCTCGACTGGCTCGACGGTCATAGCGATGGGCTCTTGTGTCTCTCCGGCGGATTCGACGGACCGATCGACCGGCTGATCCGCGCCAATCGCGGCGACGAGGCGCGCCTGCTCGTCGATCGCCTCTCGGCGCTGTTTCCGGGCCGGTTCTATATCGAGCTTCAGCGCCATCAGGGGCGTCGCGCCGCCTCGGCGGAAGACGCGCTCATCGATATCGCCTATGAACTCGCGCTGCCGATCGTTGCGACGAACGAGCCGTTTTTTCCGAAGGCGGACGATTACGAGGCGCATGACGCGCTTCTTTGCATCGCCGAGGGCGCCTATGTGCATCAGGAAGACCGGCGCACGGCGACGCCCGATCATTATTTCAAGACCGCCGCCGAAATGCGGATGCTGTTCGCCGACCTTCCCGAAGCTGTCGACGCGACGATTGAAATCGCCCGCCGCTGCGCCTTCCGGCCGAAGACGCGCGCGCCGATTTTGCCGCGCTTCACGCAGTCTGGCGGCGTCGAAGCCGAGGCCGCCGAACTTGAAAATCAGGCGCGCGAGGGGTTGAAGCAGCGACTTTCCGAAGTTGAACGCGCCGCCGACGACAGCGTTTATTGGGATCGCCTCAAATTCGAACTCGACATCATCAACAAGATGGGGTTTCCCGGATACTTCCTCATCGTCGCCGATTTCATCAAATGGGCGAAGCGCGAAGGTATCCCGGTCGGGCCGGGCAGGGGCTCGGGCGCCGGGTCGCTGGTCGCCTGGTCGCTGACCATCACCGATCTTGATCCGTTGCGTTTCGGATTGCTGTTCGAGCGGTTTCTAAATCCCGAGCGCGTGTCGATGCCGGACTTCGATATCGACTTCTGTCAGGAGCGGCGCGACGAGGTCATCCGCTATGTCCAGCAGAAATACGGCCGGGACCGCGTCGCGCAAATCATCACTTTCGGCAAGCTGCAGGCGCGCGCCGTGCTGCGCGATGTCGGCCGCGTCATCGGCATGTCGTTCACGCAGGTCGACCGGCTGTGCAAGCTGATCCCCAACAACCCCGCCAATCCGGTGACGCTGGCGGAAGCGATTGAGAGCGAACCGCGCCTGAAAGAGGAGCGCGACCGCGAGGAAAGCGTCGCGGCGCTGATCGAAAAGGCGCTGAAGCTCGAAGGGCTCTACCGCCATGCGTCGACGCATGCGGCGGGCGTCGTCATCGCGGACCGGCCGCTCGACGAGCTGACGCCGCTCTACCGCGATCCGCGCTCCGACATGCCGGCGACCCAATACAACATGAAATGGGTCGAGCCGGCGGGGCTCGTCAAATTCGACTTTCTCGGCCTGAAGACGCTGACCGTCATCGAACGCGCCGCGCAGCTTGTCCGCCTGTCGGGCGGCGATGTCGATCCGCACGCGCTGCCGCTCGACGACGCGAAATCCTTCGCCATGCTGGGCGAAGGCGCGACGGTCGGCGTGTTCCAGCTTGAAAGTTCGGGGATGCGCCAGACGCTGCGCTCGATGAAGCCCGACTGTCTTGAGGACATCATCGCGCTGGTCTCGCTTTACCGGCCGGGACCGATGGAAAACATCCCGACCTATATCGAGCGAAAGCAGGGATTGCAGCAGCCGGATTATCTTCATCCCTCGCTCGAAGCCGCGCTGAAGGAAACCTACGGCGTCATCATCTACCAGGAACAGGTGATGCAGATCGCGCAGATCCTGTCCGGCTATTCGCTGGGCGAGGCCGATCTCCTGCGGCGCGCCATGGGCAAGAAGAAGAAAGAGGAGATGGACCAGCAACGCGCGCGTTTCGTCGACGGCGCGCGCGAAAAAGGCGTCGATCCGCACAAGGCGGCGTCGATATTCGACCTTGTCGAGAAATTCGCCGGCTACGGGTTCAACAAATCGCACGCCGCCTGCTACGCCTATATCGCCTATCAGACGGCGTATCTTAAAGCCAATCATGGCGCGGAATTTCTCGCCGCCTCGATGACTTTCGACATGGCGAACACCGACAAGCTTTCGGTGTTCCTGAAAGAGGCGCGGCGCAGCGGCGTCGACGTCCGGCCGCCGCATGTGAATTTTTCCGAGGCCGATTTCAGCGTGTTGGACGGCGCGATCGTTTACGCGCTCGGCGCGGTGAAGAATGTCGGCGCGGCGGCGATGCGCGTGATTGCGGACGAGCGCCGCGCGCACGGCGCCTTTCGCGATATTTACGATTTCGCCGAGCGTGTCGATTTGCGCCTTATCGGCAAGCGCGCGATGGAAAATCTCGCGCGCGCCGGCGCCTTTGACACGCTTCACCGCTCGCGGGCGGAGCTTCTCGCCGGCGCCGATCTCCTCATTCGTTATTCGGCGCAGGCGTTCGACGAACGCGGCAGCGCGCAAGGCGGCCTCTTCGATCTCGCCCAGTCGCCGCAACTCGACCGGCCGCGCCTGCCGCCGGCGGACGACTGGGCGCCGATGGACCGGCTGAATGAAGAACGCGCCGCGCTCGGCTTTTATTTCAGCGGCCACCCGCTCGACGATTACGCGGTCGAACTGCGCCGCCTCAAGGCGGTGACCTCGCTCGAGGCGATCGAGGCGGTCAAAGCCGGCGGGCGTTTTTCGGGCCAGATCGCGGCGGTCGTCCGCGCCGTCCGCATGCGCCGGTCGAAATCGGGACGCCCCTTCGCCTTTGTCGAATGCTCCGACGCGGCGGGCGAGTTTGAGATCGCGGTGTTTTCGGATGTGCTGACGACCGCCCGCGATCTTCTCGAACCCGGAATGCTGGTGCTGCTGACGGCCAATGC
>MEMM01000007.1:9577-18522 GCA_001767925.1 Alphaproteobacteria bacterium RIFCSPHIGHO2_12_FULL_63_12 | reverse complement strand
GCGGCGGCGCAAACGACGTCGCAGCTCCGGATCGTCGTCGGCTCGGGCGAAGGGCTCGACGCGGTGCGCCGGCGCCTCGCGGCGGTGAAGCCCGCCAGCGCCGCCGAAGCCGGCGACGTGGTCATCACGCTGAACCTGCCAGATTCCGGCGGACGTGAAGTCGAGCTTCAGCTGAAATCAAAAGCCGCCTGCACCCCGGCGATGCGCGGCGCGTTGAAAGCGGTCGAAGGGGTTCTGGATGTGGAGCTGGTCTAGGTGCGGCGGCTGAAATCATAGGTGAAGATAATTGGACAGCCCGGACAGCGCGAGATTTGTCCGCGCATCCGCAAGAATTACTCCGTCGCCACCAATCGGTAGCCGCAATCCAACTGGTCTAGATTGATTATGTCGGCGTAACGCCTCTCCCAAACGCCGGTTTCGAGATCGGACTTAAGCCGCTCAATCCCCGCTGAAATATCACCGATCTTCCAGAATGACGACATCGCGGCGCGGACACGTTTGTCGAGATAAGCCGCCGGGCGTCGCCAATAGGCGGCGAGAAAACCGTCCGTGCAATTATGGGGTATCGGCACGGTTGCGATATTTACCGAACCAAGCCAGCGCTGAAATTGCGCCATGGCGGGCATCTGTCCTTCATCAAGCGAAACGAGCGCTGGAAAATAATCGGCCAGCCAGAAACCTCGAAATCCGGGGTCGTAGGTCAAAAAGATCATTTTGCCTTTTGTTACCCTTCTCATCTCCATTACGCCTTTGGTTTGATCAGACCAATGGTGAATAGTGAGGACGGCCATTGAGGCGTCAAACGCATTGTCCTCGAAAGGCAGGTCTTCTGCGTATGCTTGTATGGAAACGGTCGTCGACGGCGGCCGTTGCGCAATCATTTCGGCTGACGGCTCTACTGCGGTGACTTGCTTGTTTGCCGGCTCATAAGAGCCAGAGCCGGCTCCAATATTAAGCACCGTTTTTGCGCACCCGAGGACTGCTTCAATTTGGCTGGCGATATGGGGATCGGGGCGCCTCAGGTCCGCATAGTTCAATCCGATCGTGTCATAGAGAGCGTTCATAGATGAATATCCTGCGCGCTAGTCGCTATAAAAGCAGATGAAAGCCGCTCTCTCGGTGCGACAAATTCGAAGCGTGACGCGGCGGCGTATGTGCGCAGTTTCTTCGTGCGATGCAACCATCCAAGCTATTAAGCGGATTATCGTATGCCGTCGAAATCCCGACTCCGTCGTTCCCGCGCCTAAGGCTCAAAAACGTCCAGATCTTTCGCCGAAACAATCTCTCCGTCATAGCCCGCCGCGCGAATTTCCTCGATCAGCCCCTTGTCGCCGTCCGGGTTCTTGTGTCCGCCTTCATAGAGCTGGTGATAGAGCACGAGGAGTTTCGGCTGCGCTTCCATTGCGATCTCGGCAAGCTCCGTCGTCGTCGTGTGATAGGCGTGGTGATAGGCCCGCCACTCGGGCGAGCGCTTTTCGAGACCGCGCGCGGAAATGACTTCGTGGACGAGAATGTCGGCGCCGCGCGCCGCATCGATGATCGTCGCGCTCTTCGCCGTGTCGCCGGAGATGACAATGGTTTCTCCGCCCGCGGAGAATTTGTAGCCGTAGGCGTATTTCCATTCGCCATGCGGAACTGCGATCGCTTCGACGGAAAGCCCGCTTTCCTCAAAGATGCGCCCGGCGTTTGAAATCTCCGTGACGTCGGTTTTCCATCCCTCGGGAGTCGAAGGCTGAAGCCCATGGAGACGCAGGTCGATATCTTGCCGGTAGGCGTCACGAAGATGGCGCACCATCTTCCGTGTTCCGGGCGGGCCGAAAACGGCAAGCGGCGTCTCGCGTTCGAGCACCCAAGGCGTGAAGATGAGATCGGCAAGGCCGAGCGTGTGGTCGGAATGAAGATGCGTCAGGAAAACGCGGTCGAGCTTCTCCGGGGCGAGGGCGGGCTCGCCGGCCCGCTCCGCGGCCGCGGCGCGCCGGACAACCCCGGCGCCGGCGTCGACGATAAAGGGGCGGCCGACATGAATGACGGCGAGTGCGGGGCCGGAACGGTCCGGGTCGGCGTTCGGGGTGCCGGTTCCAAGGACGACCAGTCTCAGCCCGTCCGTCGGAGTTTCAGCGCGCGCCGTCCCGGCCAGGAGCGATAATCCGGCCGCCAGAACGCTAAGAAGCCGCATATATCCTCCAGGATCCCCCTCGGCGACTATGGAGGGCGGGAGCCGCCGCGCCAACCATTCCGCGCGCCCCTCTCGCACCCGCAAAACGCCTGTTGAAAACGGGATGATTCCCCTCTATAGGGCGCGCCATCACACACGCGAGGCAATCCTCGGTCGGCCGGATTTGCGGCTGCTGACGCCCCGCGGAGGAAAAACCGTAGGAGACTTGAATGGCGCTGCCAGAATTCAGCATGCGCCAGCTTTTGGAAGCTGGCGTTCACTTCGGCCACCAGACCCACCGCTGGGACCCGAAAATGAAACCCTATATTTTCGGCGACCGGAACGGCATCCATATCGTCGATCTGTCGCAGACCGTGCCGCTTCTTCATCAGGCGCTGGTCAAGATCCGCGACACCGTCGCCGGCGGCGGCCGCATCCTGATGGTCGGCACCAAGCGTCAGGCGCAACAGCCGATCGCGGAAGCGGCCAAGCGCTGCGCGCAATATTACATGAATGTGCGCTGGCTCGGCGGCACGCTCACCAACTGGGAGACGATCTCCAATTCCATCCGCAAGCTGAAGGAAATGGAAGAGATTCTCTCGGGCGGCGGCAAGGGCCTCACCAAAAAAGAACAGATGCAATTGTCGCGCGAGAAAGAAAAACTCGAAGCCTCGCTCGGCGGCATTCGCGATCTCGGCGGGCTTCCCGATCTTCTCTTCGTCATCGACGTCAAGAAAGAAGCGATCGCCGTCAAGGAAGCCAAAAAACTCGGCATCCCGGTCGTCGCCATCGTCGACACCAATTGCCCGCCGGACGACATCGACTTCATCGTGCCCGGCAATGACGACGCGAGCAGGGCGATCGCGCTCTATTGCAACCTCGTCGCGGACGCGGTCATCGACGGCATCGGCGCGAGCCAGGCGTCGCTCGGCGTCGATATCGGCGCCCTTGCGGATGCGCCGGTCGAGACCAATATCGCAACCGCCGAAGCCGCGGCTGCGCAGGCCTGACCGGCTCCGCCTTCAATCAGCGCCGTCGCCCTGAACGGACGACGGCGCGCCCTCAGGCCGGATGCTCGCGCCGTCGATGGCGCAAGTCCGGCGCGACGCATGAAACAAGGAGAGTACTATGAGCGCCATTAGCGCTTCGATGGTGAAAGACCTGCGCGACACGACGGGCGCCGGGATGATGGATTGCAAAGCCGCGCTGACCGAGACCGGCGGCGACATGGAAGCGGCGGTCGACTGGCTCCGCAAGAAGGGCCTCGCCAAGGCGGCGAAAAAATCCGGCCGCACCGCCGCCGAAGGACTGGTCGTCGCCGCGACCAAGGACGGCGCCGGGGTGCTCGTTGAAGTGAACTCCGAAACTGACTTCGTCGCCCGCAATGAAATCTTTCAGAAGATGGCGGCGGATATCGCGCGCGTCGCGCTCGGCACCAGCGGAACGGTCGACGCCGTGAAGGCGGCGGCTTATCCGGGATCGTCGATGACGGTTGCGGAAAAGGTCGCCGAAATGGTCGGCTCGATCGGCGAAAACATGGCGGTGCGCCGCGCGGCGATGGTGAAGGCGGACGGCGTCGTCGCCGCCTATATCCATAACCAGACCGTCGAAGGCGCCGGCAAGATCGGCGTGCTCGTCGGCCTGAAATCGACCGGCGACAAGGCGAAGCTCGCCGCGCTCGGCAAACAGATCGCGATGCACGTCGCGGCGGCCCGTCCCTTGTCCGGCACGGTCGCCGAGCTTGATCCGGCCGTCGTCGAACGCGAAAAAGCGGTCCTCGCGGACCAGGCGCGCGCGTCCGGCAAGCCGGAAGAGATCATCGGCAAAATGGTCGAGGGACGCCTTCGCAAATTCTACGAAGAATCGGTGCTGCTCGAACAGATCTTCGTCATTGACGGCGAGACCAGAGTTTCGAAGGTCATCGAGAACGCCGCCAAGCAGATCGGCGCGCCGATTGAATTTGTCGGCTTCACGCGGCTCGAACTCGGCGAAGGCGTCGAGCGGAACGATTCGGAAGACTGACGCCCTCTAGGCGCGCCGGGCGGAGAGCCGTCGGCGCGCCTTTACCCAGTTTGCAAATCACTGTCCCCCTCGTATGGTGGCGCGCCCGCCGGGCGGATTTTCGAAATCGGGCAGTCGCCAACGGAGAAAATGATGGCTCAATCGGCTTCAGCCGGAACAGGAAGCTTGCTCGCCTACAAGCGGGTGCTTCTGAAAATTTCCGGCGAAGCGCTGATGGGCTCGTCGCAATACGGCATCGATTACGAGACCGTTCAGCGCATCGCCGACGAGATCAAGGAAGCGCGCGATCTCGGCGTCGAAATCAGCCTTGTCGTCGGCGGCGGCAATATTTTCCGCGGCATGCAGCAGGCGGCGCACGGCATGGAACGCGCCAGCGCCGATTACATGGGCATGCTGGCGACCGTGATGAACGCGCTCGCGCTGCAGAACGCGATGGAGAAAACCGGGCTTTACACGCGGGTTCTCTCGGCGATTGAAATGACGCAGATCTGCGAGCCTTATATCCGCCGCCGCGCTATGCGGCACATGGAAAAGGGTCGCATCGTCATTTTCGCGGCGGGGACGGGAAATCCGTTTTTCACGACCGATACGGCGGCGGCGCTGCGTGCGGCGGAGATGGGCTGCGACGCGCTGTTCAAGGGAACGAATGTCGACGGCGTCTACACTGCGGACCCGAAGAAAGACAAATCCGCGACGCGGTTTGAGCGGCTTTCCTATCACGAGGTCATGGTGCGCGACCTGAAAGTCATGGACCAGGCCGCGATCGCGCTGACGCGTGAAAACAAGATTCCGATTGTTGTCTTTTCGATCGCCGAGCGCGGCGGCATTGTCGGCGCGGTGACCGGTAAGGGGCGTTCGACGACGATTATCGACGACTGACGGCAAAGCGCCGCGATTCCGCCGTGAATTCGCGCGCATGCAAGACGATGGAGAGAGCTATGGCCGGCCCCGGCGCGAACATGAAAGATCTGGAAAAGCGGATGGATGGCGCGCTGGCGTCGCTGAAGTCGGAATTTTCCGGCCTCCGCTCCGGGCGGGCCTCGGCGAGCCTTGTCGAGCACATCATGGTCGACGCCTACGGCTCGCATATGCCGGTCAATCAGGTCGGGTCGGTGAACGTGCCGGAGCCGCGTATGATCTCGATCGGCGTCTGGGACAAGGCGCTGGTGTCGGCGGTCGACCGCGCGATCCGCGACGCCGGCATCGGCGTCAATCCGATCGTCGATGGCACGAATGTGCGCATCCCCATTCCGCCGCTGACCGAGGAACGCCGCAAGGAGTTCACCAAGGTCGCGCACAAATACGCCGAGGCCGCGCGCGTCGCGATCCGCAATGTGCGCCGTGAAGGCATGGATCAGATCAAGAAGGCCGAAGGCGTCGGCGAAGACGACCAGAAGCGCCAGTCCGAGCAGGTTCAAAAGCTCACCGACGCCATGATCAAGAAGGTCGACGAGGCGGTCGCGGCCAAGGAAGCTGAAATCATGCAGGTGTGAGCCTGCGTCGACGGTTAAAGGGTGACTAAGCGTGGCGAGCACTCCGGCGGCTGGGAAGGAAGCGGTTGCGCCGGCTTCGCCGAATAATTCGCCCGCTCATGTCGCGATCATCATGGACGGGAACGGCCGCTGGGCGGCGGCGCGCGGCCTGACGCGCAGCGCCGGGCACCGGGAAGGCGCCGCGGCGGCGCGCCGCGCGGTCGAAGGCGCACGCGATCTCGGCCTTAAATATCTGACGCTTTATTCCTTTTCGACGGAGAACTGGCGCCGGCCGGCGAGCGAAGTGCGCGATCTGATGCTCCTGCTGCGCAAGTTCATCGGCGACGAATTGCCGACGCTGAAGCGCGAGGGCGTCAGGGTGACGATCATCGGCGACAAGAAAAATCTCGACGCGGAGATCAAGCTGCTGGTCAATCACGCCGAACGCGAAACCGCGGGCAATTCCGCATTTTTCCTGCAGATCGCCTTCAATTACGGCGGACGGGACGAAATCGTCCGCACCGCGAAAAAACTGGCGGAAGACGTCGCGGCGGGGCGCCTCAAGCCGGACTCGATCGACGAGGCGCTGTTCACGAGATCGCTAGACACCGCGGCGATTCCAGATCCCGATCTCGTCATCCGGACCAGCGGCGAAAAGAGGATCAGCAATTTCCTTCTCTGGCAGGCGGCCTATGCGGAGTGGGTGTTTCTGGACGTGCTCTGGCCGGATTTCGACGCCGCGCATTTCGCGGCCGCGATTGCCGATTTCAACGCGCGCGAACGCCGGTTCGGCGGCGTCGGCGCGACGCTTTGACCCGTTCAGATGACTGACGACTTCAGCCCGGCGTCTGTCCCGCGCAGCAAGGATGCGCTGTGGTTGCGCGTCGCGTCGGCCGCGGCGCTTGCTCCCGCCGCGATCGGCGCATCATGGGCTGGCGGGCCGGTATTCGCCGGACTCGTCGCCTTCCTCTGTGTGCTGATGGCGTTCGAGTGGTCGCGGATGATCGAACGCGCCGAATTGACGCCGGTCTTTTTCGCGCTAGGGCTCGGCGGCGCCATCGCGCTCATCCTGGCGGCGGGCGAGCGATACGGGCTCGCCTATCTCGCCTGCGCGGCGAGCGGCGCGGCCGCCGCGGCCGCCGCGACAAGGGGCTCGGGAAAATGGAAATGGGCTGCGTTCGGCGCCGCCTATTTTCTCGCGCCTTCGGTTGCGCTGATTTGGCTTCGGGAAACCGCCGATGGCGGACGCGGGTTTCTCATCCTGCTTTTCGCGATTGTCTGGAGCGCCGACACCGGCGGTTACGTCGCCGGACGGATCGTCGGCGGGCCGAAGCTCTCGCCGAAAATCTCGCCGGCCAAAACTTGGGCGGGCGCCGCGGGCGGCCTGATCGCCGGCGCGATCGCCGCCGCCGTAGGGGCGCCGCTGCTGTTCGGCGGCGCCGCGAATGCCGGACATATCGCTATGGGGGCGGGCCTTGGCCTTGCCTCGATTTTTGGCGACATGGCTGAATCGGCGTTTAAAAGACACTTCGGAATCAAGGACATGAGCGGCTTTATTCCCGGTCATGGCGGGGTGTTGGACAGGCTTGACGGGATGATATTTGCAACAGTGGCGGTGACGGCGGTCCTCTATGGTCATAGTCTCCTCGCCGGGCTTGATGGGTAGGGGTAACAGCATGAGCGGAAAACGCCGGCGCGTGACAATTTTAGGGTCGACCGGTTCGGTCGGCGTCAATACGCTCGACCTGATCGCCTTTGCGACTTCGCGCGGCGACGCCGACGTCGAAATCGAAGCGCTGACCGCCAATGGAAATGTCGCACTCCTTGCCGAGCAGGCAAGAAAGTTCCGTCCGCGTTTCGTCGCGATCGGCGACGCGTCGAAAACTGAAGAATTGCGATCGGCGCTTTCAGGGCTCGATGTCGAAATCGGCGGCGGCGCATCGGCGGTCGAGGAGGCCGGCGCCAGGGACGCCGATTGGGTGATGGCGGCGATTGTCGGCGCCGCCGGTCTGAAACCCACATTGAACGCCGCCATGCGCGGCGCGGCGGTGGCGCTCGCCAACAAGGAATGTCTCGTCTGCGCGGGCGATGTCGTGACGGACGCGGTTCGAAAGGCGGGCGGCGTCCTGCTTCCTGTCGATTCGGAACACAATGCGATTTTTCAGGTGTTCGATTTCGAGCGTCCAAACCGCGTCTCGCGGTTGATCCTCACCGCGTCCGGCGGGCCGTTCAGGACATGGTCGAGATCCGATATGGCGTCCGTGACGCCGGCGCAGGCGGTCGCGCATCCGAACTGGTCGATGGGCGCCAAGATCTCCGTCGATTCCGCGACGATGATGAACAAGGGGCTCGAACTGATCGAGGCCTCGCACATATTTCCGGTGCCGCACGACAAGATTGAAATCCTTGTCCACCCGCAGTCGGTCATTCATTCGATGGTCGAATATGTCGACGGCTCGGTGCTCGCGCAGCTTGGAACGCCGGACATGCGGATACCGATCGCGTCGACCTTCGCCTGGCCCGACCGGACGCCGACGCCCTCGGCGCGACTCGACTTCGCCGCCGTCAAGCAACTCACCTTCGAGGCGCCGGACGCGACGCGTTTTCCCTCGCTTCGTCTTGCGAGAGAGGCGGTTGAGCGCGGCGGCGTTTACCCCGCCGCACTGAATGCGGCCAATGAAGCGGCGGTCGCGTCATTCCTCGCGGGCGGGCTGAAATTTCTGGACATCGCGGCCGTGACCGAGCACGTTCTCGAAGAGTTTGGTCGGCGTAACGGACCCGCAAAGCTTTCAAGCCTTGAAGAAGCGATGGCGGCGGATGCAGAAGGCCGCAGAATCGCTGAACGGGCGATCGCCGCCAAGGCCGCCGCATGAATGACGCAGCGGTGACGCGACAGAGAAGAGAGAAGCGGGACTGATGACGATCGCCGGTTATTCAATCGAATCGCTGCTGACTTTGCCGATCACGCTGGTCGCGTTCGTCACCTTGCTGTGCATCATCGTCTTTTTTCACGAGTATGGGCATTTTTCGGTCGCCCGGATGCTGGGCGTGCGTGTCGACGTTTTCTCAATCGGTTTCGGCAAGACGCTCGCCCGCTGGCGCGACAAGCACGGCACCGAATGGCGGATCGCGATGCTTCCTCTCGGCGGCTATGTGAAATTTTTCGGCGACGCGAGCCCGGCGTCGAACGCCGGGGCGGAGGTCGAGGCGGCGCGGCGCCAGGAAGAGGAACATCATGCCACGACCCAGTTCCCGAGGCCGGGGCAGGAGCATGAGGTCGGGCGCGGCATGAGCGC
>MEMM01000007.1:0-9566 GCA_001767925.1 Alphaproteobacteria bacterium RIFCSPHIGHO2_12_FULL_63_12 | reverse complement strand
CGTCGCCGCAGGGCCGATTGCAAATTTCATCCTCGCGATCGCGATTTTCGCGGGGCTGCTGATGACCTTCGGCAATGTCGTCGGCGAGCCAAAGGTCGGATCGGTGCAAGCGGGATCAGCGGCCGAGGCGGCGGGTTTCCAGCCGGGCGATGTCATCCTTTCGGCGAACGGGAAAAAACTTGAAACATTTTCTGATCTCTCGCTCCTCATTCGCCTCAACAGCGGCGAGACCTTGAGATTTGAAGTCGAACGCGCGGGCGAGACCCTGGAGATAGAGGCGACCCCCCGGCGTCAGATCATTCAGGACGCGTTCGGCAATGACGCGGAAATGGGCGTCCTCGGCATCGTCGGCGACGAAAAGGCCTTCCACTTTGTCCGTTATGGCCCGCTGGACGCGCTCAAGGGGGCCGTCAATCAAGTCTGGCAAATCATTCATTCTACTGGGAAATTTCTAGGCCGGCTGATACTTGGCAAGGAGAACGCCGATCAGCTCGGCGGGCCGATCAAGATGGCTCAATATGCCGGCCAGTCAGCGCTCTCCGGCTTTGACAGCGACGAGCAGCTCGGGTCGCTCGATTTGCTGACCCGGCTGAAAGTCAGCCTTGCGAATTTCATCAACCTCGCCGGACTGGTCTCCGTATCGATCGGATTCCTGAATTTGCTTCCGATTCCGGTTCTGGACGGCGGGCATTTGATGTTCTACGCCTACGAGGCCGCGGCCGGCAAACCCTTGGGTCCAAGGGCGCAGGCGATTGGCTTCAGAATGGGAATCGTCCTCTTGGCGTCGTTCATGTTGTTTGTAACCTGGAACGACATCTCGGGTTTTTTCGCGGTAAAGAGCTAGGTCGGCGGCATGCGTTTGATACGGTCCGGGTATGGCGCCGCTGGCGTCTTTGTATTGGCCGCTTGCGGCTTCATGGGCCCGGCGCGCGCGCAGGCTGACGCCGATCAGGTCGCGGCGCCGGTCGCCGCTTCGCAGTTCGGCCTCGCCGAGGGCGAGTTGCCGATCATTCAGGCGATCCGCGTTGCCGGAAATCAGCGCATCGAGCCGGAGACGATCGCCTCCTACCTGGTTTTTCATCCGGGCGACCGGGCCGATCCGCAGCTCCTCGATGTCGGGCTAAAGACGCTTTTCAACACCGGCCTGTTCGCCGATGTCAGCTTGCAGATGCAGCCTGACAGGACATTGCTGATCACGGTTCAGGAAAATCCGATCGTCAATCGCGTCATTCTTGAGGGCAACCGGCGGGTCAAAGAAGACAAGATCACCAAGGAAGTTCAGCTGACAGCGCGGTCGGTGTTCACCCGAGCCAAGGCCCAGGCGGACGTTCAGCGCATCATCGAGGTTTATCGGCGCGGCGGACGTTTCGCCGCCACCGTGACGCCGAAAGTGACGCCGCTTGAACAAAACCGCGTCGACGTGATCTACGAAATCGACGAGGGTCCGAAAACCGGCGTCGCGAAGGTCAATTTCGTCGGCAACACCCATTTTTCAAGCGGCGAGCTTCGCGGCGCGATCCTGACCAAGGAGAGCCGCTGGTGGCGGTTCTTCGGAAGCAATTCCAATTACGATCCCGATCGCCTTGAATATGAGCGCGACCTCCTTCGCCAGTTCTACGCCAAGAACGGCTATGCAGATTTTCAGGTTCTTTCCGCCGTCGCGGAGCTGACGCCTGATCGCAAGGATTTCTTTATCACCTTCACCATTGACGAAGGCGAGAAATACACGGTCGGCGAAGTCAAGGTGAAAACCAGCCTCGCCAAGCTCGATGAAAACGCTCTTGAGCGGTTCGTGCCGATACAGCCTGGCGACACGTTCAACGGCGACCGCGTCGAAAAGACCACTGAATCGATCACCTTTGCGACCGGCGCGAGCGGCTACGCTTTCGTTGACGTCCAGCCGCGCCTCGATCGCCATCCGGACACCAAGACGATCGACCTTACCTTCGAAGTGAACGAAGGGCCGCGCGTTTATGTCGATCGCATCAATATCAAGGGCAACACCCGAACGCTCGACAAGGTCATTCGCCGCGAGATACGGGTCGCAGAGGGCGATCCTTACAACAAGGTGCTGATCGACCGTTCAAAGTCGCGCATCAAGGCGCTCGATTATTTCACTGAAGTCGAAATCACGGACAAGCCAGGCTCGGCGCCCGACAGGACCGAACTTGACGTGGCCGTCAAGGAAAAGGCCACCGGTTCGTTTTCAGTCGGCGTCGGCGTTTCGTCGACCGAGAATTTCATCATCGATTTCTCGATCGAAGAACGAAACCTGATGGGGAAAGGTCAAAATCTTCGTTTCAGGGTTCAGACGAGCTCTCGCACACGACTGGTCGATGTCCGATTCACGCAGCCATATTTCCTTGACCGAAATCTCGCCGCCGGGTTTTCGCTGACCAATCAGCGCACCAATTTCCGCGAAGCCAACTTCCTTCGGGACCGGTACGGCTTCGGCGTGAACGCCGGCTTCCAGATTTCCGAATATTGGCGTGGGAGCCTTCAGTATCAGCTCGCGCGCGACAAGGTCGTGCTCGACGCCGACAGCTTCCTTAGCCAGACCGGACCCTTTTCGGTGCTGGATGGCACGGATCTGACCGACCAGTTCGTGGCGGGCGCGGTGCTCCCGGTATTGCAGCCGCTTTACGTTCAGCCCAATGGCAACCCAGGAACGACGGTTACGGCGACGCGCTTTCGCGACGCGAGCGGCAATCCGCTCAGCCAGTATTTCGCCTTCACTTGCGACCTGATCACTCAGGCCTTTACGCCAAGCTGCCAGTCGCGCGGGACTTTTCTGACCTCGCTGTTGGGCTACTCGATCGGCTTCGACACCCGAAATGATCCGATCGATCCGACGCACGGCGCGCGGTTTTCATTCGCGCAATCGGTCGCAGGCCTGGGCGGAGACGTCCGTTATCTCAGAACCGAAGGCTCTGGCGCCTATTACATGCCGCTTTTTGGCGGCTTTATTGGAAAAATTCAGCTGCGCGGCGGATATATCACCGGCTATGGCGGCGAGGATGTCAGGCTTCAGGACCGTTTCTACGAGGGCGCAGACACCTTCCGCGGCTTTGACGTCGCCGGTATCGGCCCCCGGTACCTTCAGGGAACAGGCGTCAGGGACGGCAAGCTGTTCGGTCAGGCGGTCGGCGCCAAGCTCTATGCGATCGGGACGGCGGAAATTAAAGTGCCGCTGCCGCTGCCGAAAGAATACGGCATCCGCACATCGCTGTTCGTCGATGCCGGTACGGTCGGCCTCGTCGATGACTCGAACAAGGTTATCAACGATAACCTGACCTTATGGGTCAATCCGGAAACCGGGCGGCTTTGCTCGATCGACCCCTCGGCCAACTGCATCGCCCCGATCCAGGACGATCTGTCTTTGCGCCTCAGCGCCGGGGTGTCGGTGAGCTGGGATTCGCCTTTTGGTCCGGTTCGCTTTGATTTCGCCAAAGTTTTCCGCAAGGAAGAGTATGACCGGACGACTGGCTTCCGGTTCAGTGCGGGGACAAGCTTCTAACCCTAGTGAGGTATGTGACGATGTCTAAGACAAATCTGATGATGGCGGGCGCGGCGGCGCTGCTTATGGGCGGCGCTTTGACCGGGGCGCTCTTCGCAGGCGCGGCGGATGCGCAACAGGCGGCGAAAGCGCCGATCATCCTGATCGTCGACCAGGCGGCTATCGTCGGGCAATCCGACGCTGGCAAGACGATCCCCCCGCAGGCGACGACGATCAAGACGAATATCCAGAAGGAATTCGATCTTGAGGCCGAGAAGCTCAAGAAGGATATTGAGAATTACCAGAAGGGCGCCTCCCTGATGTCGGAGGAAGTTCGCCAGAAGACCGAACAGGATCTCGCCATGCGTCAGCAAGTCCAGCTGCCGCAACAAGCGCAGATCATGGAACAGGTGTTCCAGAATGTCGTTCAGGTCGCGCAGGCGAAAATCCTTCAGGAATCCCAGCCGATCATGAAGGCGATTGTCGACAAGCGCGGCGCAACGCTGCTCCTCGACCGGTCGGCGGTCATGTATGCGGCGCCGGAGACGGATGTGACGCAAGAAGTGCTCGCCGAGCTGAACAAGAAAATGAAGACCGTTGAAGTTCAGAAAGTGACGCTTGCCGACGTCAAGAAGAAAGCCGCTGAAGCGGCGGCCAAGCAGGGCGCGCCTCAAAAAGGCGCCGCCAAGCCGGACCCGAAGAAGAAGTAAGGGCGGACGGCTGATCAATAAGAGCGGCCGGGCGCAGGGCGTTCCGGCCGCTTTGTTTTTTGGGGCGGGAGAGGCATGCCGGACGCGCGATTTTTTCTGACCTTGGCGCCTCTTGCGATCGATGAGGTGCTGCGCCTCGCCGGCGTCGGGACAATCGCGTCAGCGGGCGATCGGCGCATGATCGCCCGCGCTGAAAGCAGCGACGCGCCCGATCTTGAAAGCGCGGTGGTGTTTGTCGAAGACGCGGCCCGGGCGACCCAACTTTCTCATCGCCAGTTCGGCCTTTGTTTCGCTACGCCGGAATTGAAGTCGATGTTCGACGACGCGGCTGGCGTCGTTTGTTGCGTTCATTCGCCCCGCGCCGCCTTCGCCGCCGTGGCGACCGCCCTGCATGCGCCGCGCGGATTGGCCGGCGCCGACCCGTCTGATGCGCCCCGGATCGTTCCGAGCGCTTGGGTTCATCAAACCGCGATCATCGGCCCCGGCGCGATGATCGGTCCGGAGGTAGAAATCGGGCCGTATGCGGTGGTCGGCCCGGGCGTCGTCATCGGCGCGCGGACCTCGATTGCTGAAAACGCGTCCTTGTGGTGCTCGATCATTGGAGCCGGTGTGAAGATCGGCGCCGGCTCGGCGATCGGCGGACCCGGCTTCGGCTTCGTTCTTGGCGCGGGCGGATTGCAGCGGGTTCCGCAGCTTGGCCGCGTGATCATCGGCGACAATGTGGAAATCGGCGCAAACGGCGCTATCGACCGCGGCGCGCTCGGCGACACGATCATCGGGGCAGGCGTGAAAATCGACAATATGGTCCAGATCGCCCACAATGTCCGGATCGGCGAAAATTGCGTGATTGCGGCGCAGGTCGGCATCGCCGGAAGCGCTAAAATCGGCGCTCGCGTCCAGTTTGGCGGGCAGGTGGGGATTGCCGATCATGCGACAATCGGCGATGACGCCCGTATCGCCGCGAAAGCGGGGGTGATGCGCAACATACCATCGGGAGAGACATGGGGCGGCTACCCGGCGCGCCCGATGACCAAGTGGTTAAGAGAAACGGCCGTGATGGCGCGCGGCGCGGAACGCAAAAAGAAGAAGGCGACGGATCATGACGATTGAGCCCGGCAAGAGCGTCCTCGATATCGACGATCTGATGAAGATCCTGCCGCATCGCTATCCGATGCTGATGATCGACAGGCTGATCGACATCAAGCCCGGCGAAAGCGCTGTCGCGGTCAAAAACGTCTCCTACAACGAGGAGTTTTTTCAGGGGCACTTCCCGCAAAAGCCGATCATGCCGGGCGTATTGATCATCGAAGCGATGGCGCAAGCCGCCGCCGCCTATACGTCCTATACGGAAAATCTCGACGCGGAAGGGAAGATCGTCCTCTTCATGGGCGTCGACAAGGCGCGGTTCAGAAAGCCGGTGGTTCCGGGCGATCAGCTGCTGATCAAGGTTTCGACGGCGCAGCGCCGTCCGCCCGTCTGGCGATTCGAGGGTGAGGCGACCGTCAACGGCAAACTGGTCGCCGAGGCGACATTCGCCGCCATGCTCGCGCAGATGGCTTGAGGCCGCGCGACGCTTTTATGCGAATTCATCCGACTGCAATCATTGAAGACGGAGCCTCGATCGCCGACAGCGTCGCCATCGGGCCGTGGTGCCGCGTATCGTCCCGCGCGACGCTGGCGGAAGGCGTCGAGCTTAAATCGCATGTCGTTATCGATGGTCGAACGTCGATCGGTCCGCGCACCGTCGTCTATCCCTTCGCGGTGCTCGGCGGTCCGCCGCAGCATCTTGGGTATAAGGGCGAGGATACCTCCGTCCGCATCGGCGCCGATTGCATCATCCGCGAACATGCGACCGTCAACGCCGGCACCGTGGCAGGTCGCGGCGAGACAGTCGTCGGCGACAAATGTTTCCTGATGACAGGCGCGCATGTCGCGCATGACTGCCGCGTCGGGTCAAATGTCATTTTCGCCAATAATGCGACATTGGGCGGACATGTTCTGGTTGAGGATTTTGTGTTTCTCGGCGGCCTGTGCGCCATTCACCAGTTTTGCCGGATCGGCGCCTACGCGTTCATCGGCGGATGCGCGGCGGTTCCGACTGACGTCATTCCCTACGGGTCGGCGAACGGCAATCATGCGACGCTGGCGGGGCTGAATCTGATCGGCATGAAGCGGCGAGGGATGTCCCGCGCGGTGATCCATGATCTTCGCGCCGCCGTCCGCATGCTTTTCGCCGCCGAAGACTCGTTTCAGGAGCGTCTTGACCGCGTCGCCGCCGAATATGCAAGCCGCGACGAAGTCATGCGCATTGTCAATTTCATTCGGGAAGATACGCGGCGCCCCCTTATGGCGCCGCCGCGACGCTTATGGCCCGCTGGCGAAAACTTGGAATAATCGCGGGGGCCGGCGCATTGCCGCGTCGCCTTGCGGACGCCGCTTCCGGCGGTGAGCCGCCATTCGTCGTGCGCCTTGCCGGCATCGCCGATGAGGATTTCTCGGCATTTCCCAATAACGAATGCGGCCTCGCCGAAGTCGGCAAGACGATCCGTAGTCTCAAAGGCGCGGGCTGCGATGCGGTCGTTATGGGGGGGTCGTGCGGCGCCCGGATTTTTCGCAGCTTAATCCGGACTGGCGCGGCGCGGCGTTGCTTCCGCGGGTGATTGCGGCGGCGGCAAGGGGCGATGGCGCGATGTTGTCGGTGCTGGTCGAAACGCTTGAAGCCGAGGGGCTTTTCGTGATCGGGGCCGAAGAAGTGTTCAGCGACCTTGCAGCGCCGGCGGGCGCGCTCGGCATGCGAACGCCCACGGCGGAAAATTGGGCCGACATCCGCAAGGCGGCGGCGATCATCGCGGCGCTCGGCCCTTTCGACATCGGTCAGGCGGCGGTTGTCGCCTCCGGTCACACGCTCGGCGTTGAAGCCGCGGAAGGGACAGATGGTCTCTTGCAGCGCTGCGCCGCACTTCCCGCGTCCGCGCGCGGCGGCGATAAGCGCAATGGCGTGCTCGTCAAGCGCCCAAAACCGGGTCAGGAATTGCGCGTCGATCTTCCGACGATCGGCGTCGACACGGTTCGTCATGCGGCGGCGGCGGGCCTCTCCGGCATCGCAGTCGAAGCGGGCTTTGCGCTGCTGATCGACCGGGAGGCGATTATTCACGAGGCCGATGCGCAGGAGCTTTTCATCTTCGGCTTTAGCGCGGCGGAAGTGAAGTGACCGCGTCGCCGGCGCTCACGATCTTGCTGGCGGCGGTCGAACCGTCCGCCGATTCGATCGGCGCAAGCTTGATGCGGGAGTTGAAATCGCTCGCGCCCGACGCCTCGTTTATCGGCTGCGGCGGCCCGGAAATGCAGAAAGAGGGCTTCGCAAGCGCGTTTCCCATCGATTCTTTCGCTGTCATGGGCGCGACCGACGTTGCGCGCGTCGCGCCGCTCGCGATGAAAAGCGCGCGCGAACTCGCGGAGCTTGCGGCCGCGCGCAAGGCTGACATCGCGGTCTTTATCGACGGCTGGGCCTTTTCCCGTCTGGCGGCGACGCGTCTTCGAAAATTGTCGCCGAAGACGACGGTCATCAAATTCGTCGCGCCGCAGGTCTGGGCGTCGCGGCCAAAGCGCGTCAAATTCGTCCGGAAATTTTTCGACGGCGTCCTGACGCTATTGCCTTTCGAACCGGAACTGTTCGCGAAGGAAGGCGTTCGCGCCGAGTTTGTCGGCAATCCGAATTTTCAGGCGGCGTGGGAGTCCAGGGGAAACGGCGAGGCTTTTCGCGCGCGCCACCGGCTTGGCGAGGCGCCGTTGCTTGCGATCTTGCTCGGCAGCCGCCGGCGCGAAGTGACGCGACTTGCAAAACCCTTTCGCGAGGCGGCGGAAATTCTCGTGCGGGAAGTTCCCGGACTGCGCATCGTCTCACCGGTCGCGCAAAGCGTTGAGCCGCTGGCGCGCAAGGCGCTCGCCTCATGGCCGGGCGATCCGATCCTCGTCGGCGCCGATGAAAAATACGACGCCATGGCGGCCGCAAATGCGGCGCTGACGGCGTCCGGAACCGCGTCGACGGAGCTTGCGATCAACCGGACGCCGATGGCTGTCGCCTACAAGGTCGATCCGCTGACGGCGTTCTGGGCGAAGCGGGTGAAGACAACTCCCTACGCGTCGATCATCAATGTCGCGGCGGACCGTTTCGTCATTCCGGAATTCATCCAGGAAAATTGCGACGGACGCCTGATCGCCTCGGCGCTGCTGGAGCTGTTTGAAGACCCGTCCGTTTACGTCGAACAAGCGGCGGCCTTCGACGTCATCCTGAAGGAATTGGGCGTCGACGGTCCGTCGGCGGCGCGTCTCGCGGCGACGCGTATTCTCGACTGGGCGCATCTTGGAACAAGGCGCGAAGCGTTGCGCGGGTGAACGTCGCGCGTCGAATAATCGTCCCGAATTGAGGCGCCGAGGAGGGCGCGGTTTTTGCTCCCCCACGCAGGATTCGCACGTCCGCTTTTTTGCGGTAAGCTTAACTTGGTAAGATCGGGGTAGATCCAATGCGCATTTTAGCTGGCGTTTTCGCCGCCGCAGGGGTGTTCGCGATGGCGGCGGATGCGTCCGCCGCTCGCTATACGGCGTCTAAAGTCTCCTTTCAGGACGTCACCGGCGAGGTCAAGATCACGACCACCGGCGGCGAGGATGTCGACGTCTCCATCCGTCAGGGCAAGGTCTATCATCCGGTGACGGTGAAACTTGTCGACGGGGAGCTCGTCATCGCCGGCGAGCGCTGGCGCGAAGAGGACTTGCAGGATTGCTGCAACAACCGCATCCGCCGCGTCGAAAACCTGCAACGCGATCGTGTCGCCGCCGCCGGAAAGACGCCTGAAGACAAGAATGCGTTCTTTGACGAGTTTCCGGTCATTGAAATCTCGATGCCGCGCAAGAGCGATGTTTCATTCGTTGACGCGCGCCTCAAGCTGGCGATGGGCGCGATCGACGGACGGCTGATGCTCGACGCCTGTTACGTCTACGGCGAGACGGGCGATCTCGGCCAGGCGACGATCGGCGTTGTCGCCGGCAGCCGCCTCGCCATCGGCAATGTCAAATCCATGCTTGAGCTTGACGTCTCGGGCGACGCCGCGGTCACCGGCGGGTCGGCCGCCATGGCCGATATAGATATCGCGGGCGCGGGCGATGTGATGATCGGCGCGGTCGACGGCATGCTGGATGTCTCAATCGCCGGTTCGGGCCTTGCTCGCGTTGCGCGCATCGACGGGCCGATGACGGTCCGGATCGCCGGCTCGGGCGCTGTCGCCGTTCAGGGCGGAAAGGCCGACAAGCTGACCGCGACGATCGACGGGTCGGGCGGGGTTATTCACGAGGGGACGGCGGTC
>MEMM01000006.1:39918-42799 GCA_001767925.1 Alphaproteobacteria bacterium RIFCSPHIGHO2_12_FULL_63_12 | reverse complement strand
ATAATCGTCCATGCCGGCGTCTATGCAGCGCTGCCGGTCTTCGTTCAGCGCATGCGCGGTGACGCCGATGATCGGCGTCGACCGGCCGGACATTTTCTGCAGCGACCGGATCAGCGCCGTCGCTTCGATGCCGTCCATTTCCGGCATCGAGATATCCATCAGCACCAGATCGATCCTGAGCGCGCCGTACATGTCGACCGCCTCGCGGCCGTTCGACGCGATGAGCGCTTCGCATCCGAGCTTTTCGAGCATCGACGTGATGACCATCTGGTTCACCACATTGTCCTCGGCGACGAGCACCTGGATCAACGAGCTCTGCTGGGGCGGCGGCAAGTCCGCCTCCGTCGCGGATTTCATCTCCTCGAGAATCGCTGACGCGCGATCGGCGGCGCGCCCTTGCAGGCAGCAGACAATCGTGTCGAGCAGCAGGGACGAACGCGCAGGCTTCACCAGATAGGCGTCGAACAGCGCGTCGGCCTCGCCATCCATCGCGCCCTTGCGTCCAGCGGAGGTAAGGAGAATGAGCGGCATGTCGCAGGCGGCGGGATTCTGGCGCAAGCGCCGGGCGAGCGCGATGCCGTCGACGCCGGGCATCTGCTGGTCGAGGATCGCGATATCGAACGGGCGGCCCGCCGCCGCTTCCGCCGCCGCGGCGTCTTCCGCCGTGCGCGCGTCGTTGAACGCGGATGCGCTGATTCCCCAAGCCGCGAGCTGTTCGCAAAGAATGTCGCGATTGACCGCGATATCGTCGACAACGAGCGCCCTGACGCCGACAAGATCTTCGAACGAAGGCGGCGCGACATGCGCCTTGTCGTCGATCGCGAGTTTCAGCGTTATCTCGAAGCGGGAGCCGACGCCGACTTTACTCGTCGCCGTGATGTCGCCTTCCATCGCATCGATCAGCTTGCGCGTGATGGCGAGACCAAGGCCGGTGCCGTCATGGCGCCGCGCCGCTGAATTATCCGCCTGTTCAAACGCGTCGAATATCGTTTCGATCTTGTCGGCCGGGATGCCGCAACCGGTGTCTTCGACAATGATCTGAACGTCCGCGCTTTCGCCGCGCCGCGTTCCCCGCACCGAGACGAGAATATGGCCCGCATCGGTAAACTTCACCGCATTGCCGACCAGATTGGTCACCACCTGCCGGATGCGGCCGGCATCGCCGACAAAGCCGGCGCCGAGCGAATGTTCATAACTCAGCATCAGCTCGATGCCTTTTTCCTGCACGCTCAGCGAAAGCAGGGCGATCACGTCCTCGATCGCGGCGCGCAGATCAAACGGCTCAGCCGCAAGCGTCATCTTGCCCGCTTCAAGCTTCGAGAAGTCGAGAATGTCGTTGATGATGGTGAGGAGGTTCTCGCCGCTGTTGACGATCACCTGGGCCATGTCGCGCTGGCGGGAGGTCAATGGCGTATCGAGCAGCAGGGAGGACATGCCGATCACGCCGTTCATCGGCGTTCTGATCTCGTGGCTCATATTGGCGAGGAAGGCCGATTTCGCCCTGTTGGCGCTTTCCGCCGACTCTTTGGCTGCGGTCAGCGCCACATTGAGCGATTCAAGGTCCTGCTCCCGCCGCTTCATTTCGGTGATGTCGGTATAGGTGACGACATAGCCGCCGCCGGGCCGGCGGCGGATTTTTTCGGCGATGGTGCGGCCGTCTTTCTGCGTCCGCAGGGTCGAGAAATAGCCGTCCTTGTTCAGCGCCTCTTGCAGGCTCTCAAAATAGGCGCGGCTCGACGAATAGGGATAAAGCCCGTGACGGATGCCGATGTCGAGAATATCGATGATGCTGCGGCCGGCCGCCCAGACGGCGGGCGGCAGCCCCGACAAAGTGGCCGACTTCGCGTTCACGGTTTCGATGATGAAATCCTCGCGGAAGACGACGATCCCGTCAGCCATCGATTCGAAAACTTCATCGAGAAGGTCGTTGCGCTGGCGCAGTTCGAGCGTCCGGCGCGCGACATCCGCCTCTAGGCGCGAATTGGCTTCCTCAAGAAGTTGGCGGTTGCGATCGGCCTCCCGGCGCGCTTCCACCTCGGCGGTGACATTCCGGCAGACGCCGCGATATCCCTTGAAACGCCCTTCGTCGTCAAAGAATGGTTTTCCGCTGCGCGCAATCCAGATCGATCCGCCGTCAGGCTTTCGAAGTTCGCTTAATTCGTTTTTGAACGGTTCGCGGCGCGCCAGCGCCTCGCAATGCTCACGACGCGCCGTTTCATCGATTGCGCCGCGCCCGGCGCCCATCCGATGGCCGAGAAACTCGGCGTGTCTGAGGCCCGTCACCTCATCAGCGCGTTCCGAGAAATAGGAATAGCACAGGTTTTCGTCGGCTTCCCATAGCCAGTCGGACGCGCTCTCGGCGAAATCCTGAAAGCGGCGTTCGCTTTCCTCGATGGCGCGCCGCTGCGTCACCCGTTCGGTGATATCCGAAGACCATCCGCGCACGCCGAGATAGACGCCGTCGCTGGAATAGTTATGACGCATCGACGACGCGATCGTTCGCACTTCGCCCGCTGCGTCATAGACATCGTAAGTGTAGGATCTGATGTCCCGTCGCTCGTTCAGCGCCGCGCGCAAATCCGCCCGTTGCCAGGGCGGCCCGGCGTAAAAGCTTTCCGTGAAGACATCGCTGATATGGACGCCGATGACTTCATTTACATCTTTTCCGATGAGATCGCGCGCCTTCGGCGACATATAGGTCAATATGTGCCCGGCGTCGGTTTCCCACGCCCAGTCGGACGCCATTTCCATGAAGCTGATCAGCGTTTCCTTGGCGCGCGCCGCCGCCGCCAGGTTCTCTTCCTTCTCAGCGCAAACTTCCCGGATCAGAAGATCGTGCCGCGACAGCAATTGCGCGCTGGCGAGCGCGCCGAGTATGAGC
>MEMM01000006.1:29558-39881 GCA_001767925.1 Alphaproteobacteria bacterium RIFCSPHIGHO2_12_FULL_63_12 | reverse complement strand
CGCGACAAGCGCCGGTCCGCCGATAGCGACATCGCGCCGCCGATAGAGCAGAGCGCCACCCAGCCGATCAGGACGATGCGCTGTTCGGATCGCGTCAGCTCATAGAGCGACATCGCCACAAGCGCGCAGACAACCGACTGACTGACAGCCAGATACTCTGTTCTCTGTAGCAGTTCCTTCATTTCCTTTACCGACATCGCTTCGACATCCAGCCGCCGCCAGGTGGCGGCCTGCGTCGTCGCGAAGGCGACATAAAGGAAGTAAACCGCCGCGAAATGCGTCAAATAAATGGGATGAACGGCGAGGATGACAAAAGCGGTCGCGGCGGCGATGGCGATATTGACCGGCGGAATTTGGCGCTTGAATTCGATAATGCGTCGCTTGACGACAGCGTCAGAGACTTCAGGCGCCGATAAGGCGCGGCCAATGGCCCGAAATACGCTGAGCGGATGAAACTGCATGCGCCGGTGAAATCCTGTTGAGTATTGACGATCAGGCTAAGGAGAGAATGTTAAATGGCGGTTTACCAAGGAGAGCGAGACTCAACGTCTGGTCGTGAGGAGAGGCCGCCGACATGCCGCTGAAAATAACTTCAGGTCGCAGCGAATTCGCCGGTTTCGATGCTTATTTCGAGCAATCGATCGCGCCATATCTTAACGAAAAGGAAACGACGCGGGCCGACGCCGTCATCAATATCGCGATCCTTGGCGCCGCGACGGCGGCGCTGGCGGCGGCGGTCGCCTATTTTGGGCCGTTCGGGCCGGAAAATTTTCGCGCCGCGTTATTCCTCGGGTTCGGTGGCGCGGCGCTGTCGACATGGCTTTTGAACCGCGCCAGAGACGACATCACGCATGGCCTTCTTGAACGCATCGCGTCGAAGCTTAACTTCACCTATCGCGGCAAGTTGGAGCGCCCCGATTACCATGACCGGTTCCGCGCGCTGAAGCTTTTGCCCAACCATAATATCGAACATTGGGAAGATGAGATCAGGGGCGTTCACGCCGGCAATGGCTTCACGCTGTGCGAGGTCCATCTCAAATATAAATCGTCGGGAAAAAGCTCGTCGACGCGCACGGTATTTCACGGTCAGCTTTTCATCATCGATTACCCCAAACGCTTTCTGGGACGGACGGTATTGCTGCGCGACGCCGGCTTGATGAATGCGCTCGGCAAGCCGGGGAAGGAATTTTCCCGCGTCGGCCTTGCGTCGCCGGAATTTGAAAAAGCCTATGAAGCGTGGTCGAGCGATCAGGTCGAGGCGCGCGATCTCCTCGATCCGGTAGTGCTTGAACGCTTTCAGGAACTCGAACGCCTCTACAAGGGGAAGCGGCTGCGCGCGGCTTTTGACGCGGGAAGCCTTTTGATCGCGATTGAAACCGGCGACCGGATGAATATCGGCACCATGTTCGCGCCGCTTCCGGGAGCCGGGCGCGTCGAGGCGATCCTTGCGGAATTCGACGCCGTCTTCGATCTAATCGAGGTGCTGGTGAAGCGGATCGAGGGACGCATCGACGGCGCCTTTTCGGTCAGTCATGTGAAGGCGCAACAACTCTAGTGGAATTGGGCGGGAGGCGGCGAGGGCGACCAGCTCCCATTCGGGTTACCGCACCACGGTCAATTTTTCCGCCGCACGGGTAACGCCGGTATAAAGCCAGCGCGCGGCGTGTTCGCGGAAAGCAAAGCTTTCATCGAACAGCACGATGTCGTCCCACTGGCTTCCCTGCGCCTTGTGAACGGTCAGCGCGTAGCCATAGTCGAACTCGTCGGAATTCTTGCGCGCCGGCCAGGGGACGCTCTCCGGCCCGTCGGTGAACATCGCCTTCGGCACCGAGATTGAGACGTTCTTGCCCCCATTGCTGAACCCGTCTTCGGGCGCGACAATCATCCGCGCCTTGTCGCCGCGCGGCGCTTTGCGGAGCGCGACCGTCCACAGCCCGCCATTGAGGAGGCCCTTCGATTTGTTGTTCCTGAGGCAGACGAGTTTTTCCATCGCCTCGGGGAGGGGATCGGTATGGCCTTTCAACTCGCGGATGCGGTCGTTGAAGCGCTTCCGCGTCCGGTTGGTGCCGACCAGCACCTGATCGGCGGCGAGAATATCTTCCGACGTCACTTCGTCGCGGCGGATGATGCGGCAGGTATGATCGCCGCCGAAATCGTCTGAGCCCGTCTGCGGACGCCCTTCGCGGATCTGCATCGACAGGCGGATGATCGGATTGCCCTGCGCCTGACGGTGAATCTCCGTCAGCATGAAATCTGGCTCGGCCTCGGTGAAAAAGCCGCCGCCCTTCACGGGCGGCAATTGCGCTGGATCGCCGAGCACCAGCACCGGCTTGCCGAAGGAGAGAAGATCGCGTCCCAGTTCTTCATCGACCATCGAACATTCGTCGATGATGATGAGATCGGCGGTCGAGGCCGGCGCGTCGCGGCGGATGGTGAACATCAGCTCGCCTTCCTCCGCCTCGTCGTCGCGCGCCGGGCGATAGATCAGCGAATGGATCGTCGTCGCCCCCTCGCAGCCCTTCTGGCGCATCACATGCGCGGCCTTGCCGGTGAACGCGGCGAAAGCGACCTCGCCGGCGTCCATCGCGAAATGCTGCGCCAATGTCGTCTTGCCGGCGCCGGCGTAACCGAACAGCCGGAACACCTGCCGGTCCGGCGCCTTCATCCAGCGGTCGACGGCTTTGAGGGCGCGGTCCTGTTCGGGGGTCCAGAGCATTCAGGGAGTCTTTCGATAGAGACAAAGTTCAGTCCCGGGACCGCCTCGCTCCAGTTGCGTATACCAGTCGCCCTCGACGCCGAACCATCGAAGCACCGCCTCCAAGGATTGCAGCCCGCAATCAGTTTCGCCGATCGTAATCAGTGAACCGTCCTTCAATTCGAAATTGAGAAAATTCTCGTCATACGTGATTACGTCCACTTGCCGCGCGTAGATTGCGCGAACCTCGTCAAATGATCTTGCTTCCTCGCGAAAGAATCTCTTCTTTCGAAAGCAGCTATTCGAACTGTCCAATGTCCAGATGGGGCGTTTCCTTATATTAAAACCAAAACCCGTCCATCTCGGCGAAAGCCGGGATCCAGAAACGCTTTCTCCCCATGCGCACATTCGCTTGTCGAGAGCTAAAGAACTGGATCCCGGCTTTCGCCGGGATGCGCGGGGTTTATGATGGTTTCTTTCATCGCCTATCCCAACTCCACCCACACCGGGACATGGTCCGACGGCTTGGCGTCGGCGCTGGCGCGGCCGCGTTCGGCGCGGTCGACGCCGGCGTCTTTGAGGCGATCGGCGGCCTGCGGCGACAACAGAAGGTGGTCGATGCGGATGCCGTTGTCCTTCTCCCACGCGCCGGCCTGATAGTCCCAGAACGTGTAGAGCGTCCTGGAGGGATGGATCTGCCGGATCGCGTCGGTGAAGCCGAGGTTCAAAATTTCGCGATAGGCGGCGCGGGTTTCGGGGAGGAACAGCGCGTCCGCCGCCCACGCTTTCGGGTCGTGAACATCCTCCGCCTGCGGAATGACGTTCCAGTCGCCGGCGATGACGAGAGCTTCCTCATAGGAGAGCAGTTCCTGCGCGTGGCGTTTGAGGCGCTTTAGCCAGCTGAGCTTGTAGTCGTATTTCGGCCCCGGCGCCGGATTGCCGTTCGGCGCGTAGATGCCGACGACGCGCACCGGCTTTTCGCCCGCCGGCGTCACGAAGGCTTCGATGTAGCGCGCGTGATCGTCCGCGTCATCGCCGGGGAGGCCCTTTCGCGGCTCGTCAAAGGGATGCTTCGACAGCAGCGCGACGCCGTTATAGGTCTTCTGGCCGTGAACATGGACGTTATAGCCGCGGTCCTCGAACTCGGCGGCGGGAAATTTCTCGTCGACGCATTTGATTTCCTGCAACACGCAGACATCGGGACGCGCCCGGTCGATCCAGTCGAGAATGCGCGGCAGGCGGGCATTGATCGAATTGACGTTGAAGCTCGCGATTTTCATGGCGTCACTTCTGATGGAATGTCGCGAACTCTTCAACCGCCGCGCGGTCGGAGCGCAAGGCGTTGACCGGCGCCGACTTGTCGGCGTAGCCGAGCGCCATGCCGCAATAGAACTGCTCCGTCTCGGGGATGCCGAGCGTATCGCAGACGGTTTTGGCGCGCGTCGTCCACGATTCCTGCATGCAGGTCGCGAGCCCGCGCTCCTCCGCGACCAGCGATATCGCCAGCATCATCATGCCGAGATGCGCCCACTGACCCTTGTCGAAGCGGCGGTCGAGGGTGAAGAAGAGACCCGCCGGCGCGCCGAAGAATTCGAAATTGCGGGCGAGGTGTGCAAAGCGCCCGGACTTGTCCTCGCGCGCAATGCCGAGCTTTTCATACATCGCCTCGCCGAGGACATAGCGGCGCGTGCGATACGGCTCCCAGAGATTTTCAGGGTAAATCTTTAACTCGCTTTCGACGGCGAAGGGATTGCCGGAGAGCGAGACTTTCACCGCGTCGATGACGCGCTGGCGCGCGGCGCCGGTGACGACGTGAATTTTCCATGGCTGAAGATTGCCGCCCGAGGGCGCGTATCTGGCGATATCGAGGATTTCCCGGATCTCGCTTTCGGGAACCGGCGTGTCGAGATAGGCCCGCGTCGAAATGCGGGAGCGGAGGAGGGCGGAGGCGGATCTATTTGTCATGGCGCCCATCTTTCGCAAATGCGCGAAAGCGTCAATGATGGCGTCCCTATGGTTGGGTCATCGAACCGCATTCGGTACGCCCTGACGCTGGCGCTTTTCGCGGGCCTTGCGTTTTTCGCCTGGAAGAGCGGCCGCAAGGTCTATGAGGAGGGGCCCTCGCTTCAAATCGCGCAGGCGGGCGACGCGGTCGTGCTGCGCTGGGCGCACGGCGTCGAGGCGCCGATGGCCGAGCGCTTCGCCGCCGCTTTCGCCGCCTGGAAAGACAAAACCCGCCGCTTCGTCATTGAGCTTGATTCGCCGGGCGGCGCGCTGGTCGAGGGCCGCCTCGTCATCGCCGAAATCGAGGCGATGAAAGCGACGCACGAGGTCGACACCTATGTCGGCGCCGGCGGCGACTGCCTTTCGATGTGTGTGCCGATCTATCTGGCGGGCGAGAAGCGCAGCGCCGCGGCCGACGCGCGCTTCATGTTCCACGAGCCCTCGTCCTACGATTTCGCGACCGACGAGAAGGTCAAAAGGCCGGGTTTTGAACAGAAGATGACCAGCGAGAAATTTTTCGAGCGTTATTTCACCCAGTCGGAGATGAACCCCGAATGGCGCGAAAAACTCCGCGCCAACTGGCGCGGCCGCGATTTATGGTTCACAGCGGAGGAATTGGTCGAACAGCAGAGCGGGGTGGTTGAGCGGGTGGAGTGAACCCCTCACCCGCATCGCTGCGCGATGTTGGCCTCTCCCAAGGGAGAGGCGACGCGCGGCGCCTTTCTTTCTTTGCCTCTCCCTCGGGAGAGGCCAGCGAGCGTAGCGAGCGGGTGAGGGGATCATGATGCAGAACCCGATGACGGACCGCGCGCGCGATTTGCGTCAGGCGCAGACGGTCTTTGAACGCAAATTCTGGGCGCGGGTCAGAAATCGCCAGCTCGGCGGCCTGAAATTCAGGCGTCAGGTTCCGGTCGGCCCTTATATCGCTGACTTCTATTGTGAGGACGCGGCGCTGATCGTTGAACTCGACGGCGACCAGCACGGACAGGACGAAGGCGCCGCGCGTGACATTGTTCGCGATGCTTATCTCCGCTCGGCGGGATATGAGGTCTTCCGCCTCTGGAACAATGATTTTATGCGCGATCCCCACGCGGCGCTGGACCATGTGCTTCATGTCGCGAAGGATAGGATTGGGAGGAAATAAATCCCCTCACCCGCATCGCTGCGCGATGCTGGCCTCTCCCAATGGAGAGGCAAGAAAGGGGCGCCTTCGCCTCTCCCTTGGGAGAGGCCAGCGAGCGCGAAGCGCGAGCGGGTGAGGGGATCTAAACCGAAAAACTCGTGCCGCAGCCGCAGCTCATCGTGGCGTTCGGGTTTTTGATTTTGAACGAGGCGCCGATCAGCTCTTCGGCGTAGTCGATTTCCGCGCCGCTCATATATTGGAGCGAGACTTCGTCGACGAGGACTTTGACGCCGTCTTTCTCGATGACCAAATCATCGGCGTTCTTCGACGCGGCGATCGTAAATTCATACTGGAAGCCGGAGCAGCCGCCGCCATTGACCGCGACGCGCAGCATCGAGCCCGCCGGCTCACTTTCGAGAATTTTCGCGATACGACGCGCGGCTCTGGTTGAGAGCGTGACGGGCGGGGCTTCGAGAACTTCGGACATGGGCTGAAGATAGGGGCGGCGCGGGGCGAGCGAAAGGGGCAGGGGCGCGCTATTCCCCGTCCGACGCTCAAAAACGCGTTAACCATCTAAATTACTGATTTCTTTCCGAAACAAAAACCGTCCTACAGCCGGCGAACGGTCTTATAGTTCCCGCAAGGGCAGGCGGCTGAAGGATTTGATGGTGTTTTCTGAGGGTGAACGGCGAAAAGGCGACATGAGACCGGGAAACCGGGCGCGGCGGGGAGATCGCGCCACGGCGCCGTTCCAAAAGACATCCCCCGATAGCGGGAGCGCGCGATGAGCGCCCTTGCGTTTCCCGCCCCGCTCGCGCCCTACGCGGCGAACGCGGCGCAATCGCGCGGGCGCCTTTATCCTGAAGGCGAAAGCGCGACGCGAACGCCGTTCCAGCGCGACCGCGACCGCGTCGTTCACGCCGTCTCCTTCCGGCGGCTGATGCACAAGACGCAGGTCTTCATCAGCAACGAGGGCGACCATTATCGCACGCGGCTGACGCACAGCCTTGAGGTCGCGCAGATCTCGCGCTCGATTGCGCGCATTCTAAAGCTCGATGAAGACCTCGCCGAATGCGTGGCGCTGGCCCACGATCTCGGGCACCCGCCTTTCGGCCACACCGGCGAGGACGTCCTTAAAGAGTGCATGGCGGCGCAGGACGGATTCGACCACAACGCCCACACGCTTCGCCTGCTGACCAAGCTCGAACGCCGTCACGCGCGCTTTGGCGGGCTCAATCTCGCCTGGGAAACGCTCGAAGGCGTCGTCAAACATAACGGGCCGCTGACGGGCCCCGATGCGGTGAAGAAAGAGCCGCTTCCCGCCGCCATCGCCGAATATGCGAAGACGCACGATCTCTGGCTCGACAGTTTCGCCTCGCTCGAAGCGCAGGTCGCGGCGATCGCCGACGACATCGCCTACAACAATCACGATGTCGATGACGGGCTCCGGGCGGGGCTCTTTTCATTCGAAGCGGCGCTTGAATTGCCGCTGGTCGGGGAGGCGATCCGGCGGGTTGGAAAAATCTATCCCGACGCGCCGCGCGACATCGTCATCGCCGAGGCGGTTTCCGATCTCATCGGCGCGATGATCGGCGACGTGGTCGCGCAAACCCGCGCGCAGCTCGACGAGCTGAAGCCGAAAGACGCCGACGCCGTGCGCCATGCCGGCCGTCAGATCGTCGACTTTTCGCCGGGGATGAAGGCGCAGCTCGGGGGCCTGCGGGCCTTCCTCCATGAAAACGTCTACCGCCATTACAAGGTTAACCGGGCGCGCAGTCAGGCCCGGCGCGTGGTGCGGGCGCTTTTCGATGTCTTTGTCGACGAGCCCGGCACCCTGCCGCCGGCCTGGCGCGCGCCGGCGGACGCGCTGCCGCGGTCGGTCTGCGACTACATCGCCGGCATGACCGATCGCTACGCCTTGCGCGAACATGAAAGACTGTTTAGCGGGGCGCCGCTGATATGACCCGAAAATCGCCTGAATTTTCCCCAGAACAAGGGTTTGGCGGCGGTGCGGTTCGACCGGTCCCGGATCAGATGGTATGCTTGCGCCGCCGCTTCGATTCGCGCATTCAGGGGTGCGATCGAGGGCGGTTCGAAGCGGAACGCGCGGCGGCGCGCAACCCGCGAAGGAGACGATCATGAAAGCCGACGCCGTGTCATTCGACGATGAACTCGACGAGCTGGAAGATTTCGACGACGACGAAGGCGAGGAAGAGCGCGGTCTCTCCGGTCTCGTCGTGCTGTTGATGGGCGTCGTCATGCTTGGCGCGCTCGCCTCGGTCGTCTGGATCGCCTACCAGCAGGGGGTCAGAAACGGCCAGGCGCAGGGCGGCACGCCCTATGTTCAGGCGGACCCCGAACCGCTCAAAATCGAAAACGACGTCGCCGCTGACGCCAATGGCGGTGACCTTGCGGTCTATGATCGCGTCGGCGGCCAGCAAACCGATCCGGTCGAAGTGATCGCGGAAGGCACGGAAGAGCCGGTCGCGCGCGGCGCCGAAGATCCGATCGGGGCGATCGCCGCCAGAACGCAAACGCCGGTGGCCGACGACGCGGTTGCCGACCGGATCACCAAGCTCGCGGAAGCCGCGGAAGCGAAATTCGCGGACGCAGCGCCTGCCGCAAGCGCGACGCCGGCTGAAGTCAAACCCGCCACCAAGCCCGCCCCCAAGCCCGCGACCGCGCCGACCTCCGTCAGCACGGCGCCGGCGGCCGAAGCGTCCAAGCCGACCGTCTCCTATCGGACCGGCGGCGCATTGACCGGTTCGCATCTCGTTCAGATCGGCGCGTTCCGGTCAGAGGCGGAAGCGGACAGCCAGTGGGCGCGCCTGCAGGGCAAGCTCGGCTCATTTCTCGACGGCAAATCGCAGGACGTTGAACGCGCGGACCTTGGCGACAAGGGCACGTTCTATCGCTTGCGCGTCGGGCCGTTCGCGTCGGCGGACGCCGCCAAGACCTATTGCTCGGGCCTGAAAGAGCGCGGAACGGACTGCCTGATAAAGGCGAAGTAGCTGACAAATGCCGCGCGCGCTCATCCTCGACTGCGAAGGGGCGCGCCCGACCGCCGACGAAAAAGCGCTCTATCGCGACGCCGACCCTTGGGGCTTCATCCTGTTCGCGCGGCATTGTCCGTCCGCGGATGATATCGCGGCGCTGTGCTCCGAACTGCGCGAGAGCGTCGGGCGCGAGGCGCCGATCCTGATCGATCAGGAAGGCGGCCGCGTCGCGCGCATGAAAGCGCCGGTCTTTCCCGCCCATCCCGCGCCCGCGATGTTCGGCCGATTGTGGAAGCTCGATCCGTCGAAAGCCGTCGAAGCGGCAAGGCTCAACGCCATGCTGATCGGACGGATGTGCTCCGATATCGGCGTCAATATCGACTGCGCGCCGATGCTCGACGTCCCGCAACTCGACAGCGACAAGACCGTCATCGGCGATCGCGCGCTGGCGACCCACCCCGATCAGGTGATCGCGCTCGGCCGCGCGGTGATTGAAGGGCTGATGCAAGGCGGCGCGCTTCCCGTCATCAAGCACATGCCGGGGCATGGGCGCGCGACGGTCGACAGCCATTACGGCCTGCCGCATGTCGTCGCCTCGAAGCGCGATCTGGCGGAAACCGATTTTGCGCCATTCAGGGCGTTGAACGACGCGCCGATCGGGATGACCGCGCATATCGTCTATGAAGCCTATGACCGCGAGCACTGCGCCACGATGTCGAAGACGATCATCGCCGATGTCATTCGCGGCGACATCGGCTTTGACGGGCTCCTCCTCTCTGACGATCTCAAAATGCAGGCGCTCGGCGGTCCGATCGGCGCGCGGGTCAGCGACTGCCTCGCGGCGGGCGTCGATATCGCCTGCTGCTGCAATTTCTCGCTGGCGCAGATGATCGAGGCGGCGGACGCGGCGCCCGTGCTCGCCGGCAGGGCGCTCGAACGGGCCGAAAAGGCGCTCAGCCGGGCCCCGAAATCTGTCTTGCGAGGCGATACGGCAAGGGATTATGAGCGGCTGGCGGGCCTCATCAAGCCGGCGCTGGTGGCCTGAAAGTGGAAAACAGGCGTCCCGGTAGGGCGGGCTTTAGCCCGCCGGCGCTCCCGCAACCGGCGCCGACATTGGCGGGAAAAAAGATGGCGGGTTAAAACCCGCCCTACAAGTGGAAAAAGAGCGGCGTCTCCGCGCGAGAATCGCCGTCTAGGTGCGTGGATGGAAGAGGCGATGACAGTCAGCGACGGCGGCGACGAGCCGTTCGATTCGCCGGTTCGCGGCCCGGCGGCCGAAACCGACATCGACGCGCTGATCGTCAATCTCGACGGTTATGAAGGGCCGCTGCACGTCCTTCTGGAGCTGGCGCGCACGCAGCGCGTCGACATCCGCAAGATCTCGATGATCCGCCTTGTCGACCAGTATCTCGAATTCATCGCCGCCGCGCGCGCCCGAAGCCTCGAACTCGCCGCCGATTATCTCGTGATGGCGTCTTGGCTCACCTATCTCAAATCGAAGATGC
>MEMM01000006.1:28842-29532 GCA_001767925.1 Alphaproteobacteria bacterium RIFCSPHIGHO2_12_FULL_63_12 | reverse complement strand
AGCCGACCGCCGATGAAATGGCGGCGCGGCTCGCCTTCCAGCTTCAGCGCCTCGAAGCGATGCGCAAGGCGTCGGAAAAGCTGTTCGCGCTGCCCCAATTCGGTAGGGACTTTTTCCCGCGCGGCCTTCCAGAAGGCGTGCGCGTCCTCAAGACGCCGCTCTGGCAAGCGGAGCTGTTCGAGCTTTTGCAAGCCTATACGCGCCAGCGCGTCGCGTCGGTCGACCGCACCTACAAAATCGAACTGCCGAAAGTCTTTTCAATCGAGGATGCGCGCGCACGCCTGCAGCGGATTCTCGGCGCGATCCCGGAATGGGTAGAGCTGTACAAGGTGACGCCCGCCAGAGGGGTCGATGCGCCGGCGTCGTCGGTCGTCGCCAGCTCGTTCAACGCCGCGCTCGAATTCGCCAAGAACGGCCTGCTTGAAATCCGGCAGCTCTCCCATTTCGAACCGATCTATATCCGCCAGCGCCGCGACGCCGACGCCGCGCGCGCCGATCTGCGGGAGGTCCCAAATGACGCCATTGGATGAAGCCCCTCAGGACGACGGGCGCGCCCGGAAATTCGACGACATGGATATTCGCGAGGCGCAAGAAGCGCTTGCCGAGGAAATTGAAGCGATGATCGACGAAGAAAGCGAAGCGGAAGCCGCCGCGAGCAGCGCCGATGATGCGCAGGATATGGACGCGCAA
>MEMM01000006.1:23806-28770 GCA_001767925.1 Alphaproteobacteria bacterium RIFCSPHIGHO2_12_FULL_63_12 | reverse complement strand
GCGCTGCTGTTCGCCGCGGTCGAGCCGCTCGACGACGACGCGATCGCCGCGCGTCTTCCGGCGGGCGCCGATGTGAAAACCCTCATTGAGACCTTGACGCTGCAATATGAAAATCGCGGCGTCGTGTTGTCGAAAGCGGCGGGCAAATATCGCTTTGTGACCGCGCCGGACGTCGCGCATGTGCTCGAAAAAGAAAAAATCGAACCGAGAAAGCTGACGCGCGCCGCGCTCGAAACGCTGGCGATCATCGCCTATCACCAGCCCTGCACGCGCGCGGATATCGAAGACGTCAGGGGCGTCGCCGTGTCGCCGGGGTCGCTCGATCAGCTGATGGAAATCGGCTGGATCAGAATGCGCGGCCGCCGTCGGTCGGCGCCGGGCCGGCCGATCCTCTATGGAACGACGCAGCCGTTTCTGGAGCATTTTAACCTTGAGAGCGTCACCGACCTTCCCGGCATGGCCGATCTGAAGGCGGCCGGACTTCTCGACGCGCGCCTGCCGCCGGGCTTTACGGTGCCGGCGCCGTCCGATGAATTCGCCGGCGACGATATCGAGGACATGGGGGAAGAGGCCGAATTCGTCACCGACTTCCACGAAGACGAAGCGGCGCATCCGGACGCGGAATAAGCAGTAATTGCGCCGCGCCCGGCAAAGTCCTACAAAAAGAATATCACTCAAAGGAGGCCTCAATGGCCGTCGGACCCTGGCAAATTCTGATCGTCGTCGTTCTCGCTGTCCTGCTGTTTGGGGGCGGCGGGAAGATATCTTCGCTCATGGGCGATTTCGCTAAAGGAATCAAAGCGTTCCGGAAGGGTCTTCAGGACGAGGACAAGTCGCTCGAAGACAAGAGCGACAAGCCCGCTGAATCCAAAGATGGCGCGCATTAGCCGCCGCTGACCGGACGAGGGCGGCATGAATCTTTTGCCGGGCATCGGCTTTTTTGAAATCGTCGTGGTGGCGGTGGTGGCGCTCGTCGTCGTCGGGCCCAAAGACCTGCCGCGCCTGATGCGCCTCGCCGGGCGGGCAGTCGCCCAGGCGCGCCGCATGGCGTCCGAATTCACCGCCGCCTTCAACCAGATGGCCCGCGAAGGCGAGATGGAGGAAATGCGCAAGGAGATCGACGCGCTCAAGCGCAATAATGTGATCTCGGAAACGAGGCGCTCGATCGAGGACGCCGTGCGTCCGGTTGAAAAGGCCGTTCGCGACGACATGGCGGAAATAAAAGCCGCCGCGTCGGCCCCCGCAGCGGAACGCGCCGAGTGACGCTGCCGATCAAAAAAGAAGAGCCGAAGTCGGAAGAGGATGAAGTCGCCGCCTCGGCAGCGCCGCTCATCGATCATCTGACGGAATTGCGCGAGCGGCTGATCATTTCGGTCATCGCGATCGCCATCGCCTTTGCAATCTGTTTCATGTTTTCGAAACAGATTTTCAATGTGCTGATCATTCCCTTCGTCGAGGCGGTCGGCAAAGCGAATGCCGGCAAGGATCCGACGCTCTATTTCGCGCCGCTCGAATTCTTTTTCACGCGGGTGCGCCTGGCGATTTTCGCCGCTGTCGTCGTTTCGTTTCCGGTGCTCGCCTGGCAGGTCTATCGCTTTGTCGCGCCGGGACTTTACAAGCGCGAACGCAAGGCGGCGGCGCCTTTCCTGATCGCGATGCCGGTGTTGTTCGCGCTCGGCGCAAGCCTTGTCTATTTCGTGATGATGCCGTTCATCATGCGTTTCGCCGTCGGCTTCGAGGCGGACGCGGGAAGCAACGCGCCGGCGAATTTTGAATTGCTGACGCGCGTCGGCGATTACCTCTCGCTGGTGACGACCTTGATGCTCGCCTTCGGATTCGCCTTTCAGCTGCCGGTCTTCCTGACGCTGCTCGCCCGGGCGGGCGTTATCAATTCCAGCATGCTGGTCAATTACCGGCGCTTCGCGATCGTGCTCATTTTCATCATCGCCGCCATCTTGACCCCGCCGGACCCGTTCAGCCAGGTCGTCCTCGGCGCGTGCATCATCGCCCTTTATGAAGTCTCCGTGATCTCGGTCCGGATGGCGGAAAAGAAGGCCCGGGCCGCGACGGAAGAAGCGGCGGCCTGATCTTTCTTGCGACGGCGCTGGACCCCGGCCGCGCCGCTCGCTATGGCAAGCCTATGACCGACATCATCGTAAAAGACAGCAACGGCAATATTCTCGTCGACGGCGACAGCGTCACCTTGACCAAGGACCTTAAGGTCAAGGGGTCGGGCGGCGCCTCCCTCAAGCGCGGAACCAAGATCAAGAATATCCGCCTGACCGACGATCCGGCGGAAATCGAGTGCAACGCGCCCGGCATCAAAGGCCTCGTCCTGCGGACCGAGTTCCTGAAAAAAGCGTGAAACGCAGCGCGCTTTCCTCCCTTGTCGCCTCCGTCACTCCGGGGCGGCGTAATCAAAAAACCGCCTTCGCCTCTTCTTCCTTCATCATCGCTTTCCGCACCATTGGAATCGGCGGGCCGCCATAGGAGAGGAATTCGTCGTGGAATTCCTTCCAGCCGGCGCGCTCGCCGCCGGCCGGGAAGTTCTGCGCCGTCCAGTCGGCGCGCAGGCGGCGGATCATCAGCTTGCCCATCGTGTAGTTGAGATAAGCGGGATCATAGGTCCCGCGCGCCGACTGTTGCGTCGAATTGCCGGCGTCCTGATAGCATTCGTTGCGGAACATGTCGTAGCTTTGCTGAACCGTCATGCCGCGCGCATGAAGTCCGATCGCCGACAAATAGCGGCAATCGCGCAACAGCGCGTTGGAGAGCTGGCCGATCTTCGTTTCCGGGTCGCCGTCGTGAAGCCCCGCCTCGATCATCATCTCCTCGGTGTAATGCGCCCAGCCTTCGGCGAAGGCGTAGCCGACGAACAGCTTGCCGAAGATCGATTTGGCGCGGTTGGCGTGGAGAAAATTCAGGAAATGACCCGGCCAGACTTCATGCACGGAGGTGAAAAGGAGATCGTCCTTGCCCGGAATATAGGCGGCTCTGGTCGCCGCGTCCCAGGAGGGATCGGGCGGCGAAATGTAATAGACCGAAGGCAGTCCTTTTTCATACGGGCCCGGAATGTCGATATAGGCTGAATTCTGCCGGTTATAGGGCGGCGATTCCTCGACCAGCGCTTCTTCGGTTCCCGGAATGGAGACAATATTCCTGTCGATCAGAAACTGCTTCAGCGGCGGCAATTGTTCGCGCGCTTCTTCAACCGGGCCGACGGCCGGCTTGTTCGCGGCCATCTTGTTCATGCAGTCGGCCATGGTTGCGCCCGGCGCATAGACGCCGCAGGCGGCGGCGAGCGCCTCCTGATTGCGCTTCAGATCCGCGCGGCCGATCGCTTCAAGCTCGTCGAGCGAAATGCCGACGCCTTCGGTGCGGCGGATCATGTGGGCGAATTTCTCGGCGCCAAGCGCATAGCCGTCCGCGGTTGCGGGAACCGATCCGATATAGGCGGCGAGGTCCGTCATCGCGGCGGCGGCGATCGCGGCGGCGGTATCGAACTGTTGCTGCAGGTCGGCGTCCTTGACCTCGGCGAAGGCGGCCTTGGCGTCGCCGGTGAAATATTCCGCGTATCCGCCAAATCCCGCTTGACCGAGTTTGAGATACGTCGCCGGCAGCGGCAGTTTCAGATTGGCCTTGATCTGCGCGGCCGCCGCCGGAACATGTTCGGCGTATTTGATGAACGCCTTCATCCGCGTCGCCGCATCCGCATAGGGGCGCGTCACATAGGTCGAGGGATCGAGCGCGCCGAGATAAAATGCAGGATTTTTGTGCGGCCAATCGGCTTCATCAAGCCAGAACAGCTCGCCGTCCATGACGGAGATCAGATAATCGCGCTCGAATTTTTCCGCGTCGGACATCAGCGTATCGTCGAAGCCGCGCGCATCGGCGATCGCCTTCCTTCGCATCTCGATATTTGCGGTGAGCCCCGCTTCACTCCAGTCCGGGAGCTGGCCGTCGAATTCGTGCTTACCCTGATAGACCGCGAAATTCGGATTGAGCGGGAAATAGCCGTCAAGAAAGGCGTCCATATAGCCGGGCCAGGGCGAGGCCGCCGCGGGCGCCTCCGTAGCCGTTGGCTCGGCTTTCTTCGCACAGCCTCCGGCGGCGAGGGCGACGATCGAAGCGGCGAGCAGGAAGTGGCGGATTTTCATGGTGATCTCCGATTTGTCATCAGCGAACGGCGGACGGGAACATCGCACGATGCGGCGGCGATGGCCAAGACCCGTTCACCGCTTCCACCGGCGATCAGCCCGCCGCGACGCCAAACAGGCCGCCAATCGCAAATGTCGCCGCGCCGGCAAGGGCGCCGATCGCCAGCATCCGCACGCCGCCGAGAAAGGCGTTGCGGCCGGAAAACAGGCTCATCGTCGCCCCAACGCCGAACAGCGCGACCGACGCGATCGTCGCCGCGACCGGCACTGGCGATGATAGTCCGGCGACAAAGGGGAGAAGCGGCAGAAAGGCGCCGGACGAAAACGCCAGGAACGACCACAGCGCCGCGCCGCTCGCCGAGCCGAGATCGTCCGGGTTTAACCCAAGCTCTTCGCGCGCCAGCGTGTCGAGCGCTGTCTTCGGATCGGCGATCAACGTCTTCGCCATCGCGCGCGCTTCGTCGAGCGGCAGGCCTCGCGCTTCATAGATGAGCGCCAGCTCTTCGGCCTCTTCCTCGGGATAGAGCGCCAGCTCCTCCTTTTCTTGCGAGATCTGGTGCTCGAACATTTCGCGCTGCGTGCGCATCGAGATGAATTCGCCCGCCGCCATCGAGAAGGCGCCGGCGAGAAGCCCGGCGACGCCGGTGAGGAACACGACGTCGTTCGATACCGCCGCGCCGGCCATGCCCATGACGAGACTTGTGTTGGAGACGAGGCCGTCATTGACGCCGAACACCGCCGCGCGCAGCGAGCCGCCGCCGGCGCCTTTGTGGCGCGCGCCGATTTCTTCGGTCGATGTCGGCATCA
>MEMM01000006.1:22292-23799 GCA_001767925.1 Alphaproteobacteria bacterium RIFCSPHIGHO2_12_FULL_63_12 | reverse complement strand
GCGGACCGGGCGAGAAGGCCGGCGGCCGCTCAATGGTCGTCGCAATGATCGCCGCCTGATCCTCGCTCTCCGCCGCCAGCTTTTCGAACAGGCGGCGGCGCATCGCGTCTTTTTCGACCCTGGCGACGGCGAGAGTCAGGAAGGCGGCGGTCTTTTCCTCCCGCCAGCGACGCACTGCGCCGGGATTTTCGGACTTCGTCATGCGGCAAGGCCTTTCGAAACGCGATGAATTGCTTAACATGCCCTGACTCGAAGTCGGTGAGGGGTGGCGTCGGATGAAAATCACAGCGGTCACGGCGGTCGTCGCCGTTTTGCTGGGGCAGGCCTTTGCGCTGCCGCCGGGCGTTGAGGCCCGGCATGACGGCGCGGGGCCCTATGAGCGCCTCGTCATTCGCGGGGCGACGCTGATCGACGGCTCGGGGGCGCCGCCCTTCGGGCCGGTTGACGTCGTCGTCGAGAACAACCGCATCGCGGAAATCGTTTCGGTCGGCGATCCGGGCCTTGCGATCATGCCGAACGGCCGGCCGCCGCTGAATGGCGGGCGCGAAATCGATGCGACCGGCAAATATCTGCTGCCCGGCTTCGTCAATTTGCATGGGCACATTCATTCCTACGGCACCGGGCAGGACGTGCCGCCCGATTATGTATTCAAGCTCTGGCTGACGCATGGCATCACGACGGTGCGCGAGGTCGGCAACGACAAGGGCGCCAAATTCACCGCCGAGCTGGCGACGGCGAGCGCGAAGAACCTGATCGACGCGCCGCGCATCTACGCGTTCCCGTTTTTCGGCAGCTGCGGCTCTGGCATGGTCGACACGCCGGACGAGGCGCGCGCTGAAATCCGCGCCTGCAAGAAGTTTGGCGCGGTCGGCGTCAAGTTTTTCAGCGGTCCCGAAGAAGTGCTGTGGGCGGCGTTCGACGAGGCGAAGAAGCAAAAGCTGAAGACGACGATGCACCACGCGCAGCTCGCGGTCGCGCATGCGGACGTCCTCGACACCTCCGCGCACGGGCTCAATTCGATGGAGCACTGGTACGGGCTTCCTGAAGCGTTGTTCGACGACAAGGCGCTGCAGGATTATCCGGTCGACTACAATTATTCGAACGAGCAGGACCGCTTCGGCGAAGCGGGCAGGCTGTGGCGCCAAGCGGCGGGCCCCGGGAGCGAGCGCTGGAACTATGTGCGTGACACGCTGCTGGAGCGCAATTTTGCGATCGTGCCGACCTTCACGATCTATCTCTCCAGCCGGGACTGGATGCGCGCGCGCCGCGCCGAATGGCATGACGAGTTCACCATGCCGTCGCTGTGGAAATATTACGCGCCGGACCGTAATGCGCACGGCTCCTACTGGTTCGACTGGGGCACTGAACAGGAAGTCGCCTGGCGCGACAATTATCGCCGCTGGATGAGCTTCATCAACGAATACAAGAACAAGGGCGGCCGGGTCGGCGTCGGCGAGGATGCGGGCTATATCTATTCGACCTATGGCTTCGGTTTTATCCAGGAACT
>MEMM01000006.1:17383-22251 GCA_001767925.1 Alphaproteobacteria bacterium RIFCSPHIGHO2_12_FULL_63_12 | reverse complement strand
TCTCGGCGCCGAGCGCGACATCGGGTCGGTGCAAGTCGGCAAGAAAGCCGATCTCGTCATCGTCGGTGAGAACCCGATCGCCAACCTGAAAGTCCTCTACGCCAGCGGCCACATCAAGCTCGATCAGGCGGCCAACAAGCCGGTGCGTACCGGCGGCGTTGAGACCGTCATCAAGGACGGCGTCGTCTATGACGCCAAGGCGCTCGCCGCCGAGATCAAGGCGATGGTCGCCGCTGAAAAAGAAAAGGCCGGCATCGCGCCGGGGCCGATGCCGATCGTCGATTTCAATTTTGAACGCAAGGAGTAGATGCAATGAAATCCATGTTGCTCGCCGCAGCGGCGACCATCGCCCTTTCGGCGCCCGCGCTTGCGCAAGACAAGGCGCTCGCCGATGCGGTCGCCGCCGACTATCCTTACGTGTTTGAACTCTACAAGCATTTCCACCAGAACCCGGAACTCTCGTTCAAGGAAAGCGCGAGCGCGGCGCGCATGGCGACGGAGCTGAAAGCGCTGGGCTTCACCGTCACCACGGGCGTCGGCGACAAATGGACGAAGGCGAAAGCGAAAGCCGACGCCGGCAAGGTGAACGAGGGCGTCGGCGGCTACGGCCTCGTCGCGATTATGAAGAACGGCGAGGGGCCGACCTTGATGGTGCGCGCCGACATGGACGCGCTGCCGCTCGAAGAAAAGACGGGCGTTCCTTACGCCAGCAAGGTCGTCTCCGTCGATTACACGGGCCAGACCGCGCCGGTCATGCACGCCTGCGCGCATGACAGCCACATGGCGATCATGGTCGGGACCGCGCGCCGGCTCGTCGCCATGAAAGACCAGTGGAAGGGAACCCTGATCCTCATCGGTCAGCCAGCAGAGGAAATCGGCCTCGGCGCGACGGCGATGCTCAATGACGGGCTCTATTCGAAATTTCCAAAGCCCGATTACGTCATCATGGAGCACACCTCGGGTTGGGATCCCGCGGGCGCCGTCACCTATACGCCCGGCTATGCGCTCGCCAATGTCGACAGCGTCGACATCACGGTCAAAGGCGTCGGCACTCATGGTTCCGCGCCGCATACCGGCAAGGATCCGATCGTTATCGGCGCTGAAATCGTCAACGCCCTGCAGACGCTGATTTCACGCGAAACCAACCCGCTCGATTCAGGCGTCGTCACCGTCGGCTCCTTTCAGGCGGGCTACAAGCACAACATCATTCCGGATGAAGCGCATCTGAAAATCACTGTCCGTTCCTACAAGGACGACGTGCGCCAGCACCTGCTTGACGGCATCCGGCGCATCGCCCGCGCGCAGGCGATGTCGGCGGGGATGCCGGAGAACCTGATGCCGGTGGTATCGATCGAAAAAGACTACACGCCCTCGACCTATAACAATCCCGAGCTTACGACGCGGGTGATGACGGCCGTCGGCCAGAGTCTTGGCGAGATGCGCGTCTATGAACGCCCGCCGAGCATGGGCGGCGAGGACTTCAGCCAGTTCGGCCGCACCGGCGAAAAAATTCCGACCATGATGATGTGGGTCGGCGGACTTGATCCGGCCGCCTATCGCGCCGGCGCTGACGGCACGGGGCCGATCCCGCCGGGCAATCACTCGCCGCTGTTCGCGCCGGTTCCCGAGCCTACGCTGAAAACCGGCGTGCAGGCGATGACGGCGGCGGCGCTGGAGTTGCTGGGGAAATAGGAGAAGCTATTTTTTCTCCAGCAGGAGCGTGCCTTCCTTCTCCAGCTTTCCGGTGATGATCTCGGCGATCGCCGCGAGCGCATTCGGGAGCGTCGCTTGTATGCGCACATGTTGCGGGAAGACGTCGATGACGCCGGCGATCGTCTGGCCAAGGCCCTTGGCTTCGAATGTAAGCTGGTCCTCGCTCGTCCAGTTTTCCGAGAATTTGAACATCATGCCGCCGGACAGGCTCGACGAGAGCTTACCGAAGCCGTCGCGGACGCGCCGGCGCGCCTCGACGACGCCAATATCGTGCGAGAGAGTGACGGTGATCGGACGCGGCATGGCGTGGCTCCTTGTTGCTCTGCGAGATGGGGACCGCGCGGCGGTAATTCAACTCGCCCGCTGTTTGCAGGGCGCGGCGAAAAGCCTATCATGGAGCGGCGAAAGCGGAGGGCTCTATGAAGTGGGCGGTAAGGATTGTTTCGATCGCGGCCATCGGGTTGGCGTTGGCGATCGTCGTCGCCGGGCCCGGAACCCGGTTCGGCCTATGGGATTACGGGACAGGACTGAGCCTCATCCGCAATGTCTCCGCGCCAAAGGAAATTTTCGGCGGGGTCGCCTTGCCGCCGCTGTTCACGGCGGCGGCGCTCGCGCTCATCCTCGGCCTCGTTTCAGCGTTCATGCGCCAGCGCGGCGCGGCGGCGCTCGGCATTATTGCGGCGCTTGTCGCCGGGGCGTCGGGCTTCGTTCCGATCAAGATGAAAGCGGCGTTTGAAGGAAATCCGTTCATCCATGAAGTGACGACCGATTTCGACAATCCGCCGGCGATCGTCGCGGCGGCGAACGAGCCGCGCAAAAATCCCGCCGAGTATCGCGGCATGGATAAAGTGCCGAACGACCCGAACGGCCTTATTGTCGCCGACGCGCAGCGGCTCGCCTTTCCTGACATTGCGCCGATCCTCGCGGAGGCTGACCTGACGACGGCGACGGCGGTCGCCAAAGACGTGGTGACCGCGATGGGGATGAAAATTCTCGCCGACGGGCCGGCGGATAATGTTGCGGGCGGCGGCTGGCGTATCGAAGCGGTGGCGACGTCGTTCTGGTTCGGCTTCAAGGATGATTTCATCGTGCGCCTGACGCCGATGGAGGACGGCCGGACGAAGATTGACCTGCGCTCAAAGTCGCGGGTCGGCGGCTCGGACCTCGGCGCCAACGCCGCGCGCGTGCGCGACTTCATGGAACGGTTTAACGCGGCGATCTGACGGGATTGGCGAGCGCGCCAGATGCGGGCGCGCCGGAAAGGACCGCGATCCCGTCGCGGAGCCGCACCTCGCCATCGGCGATCCGGCGAACGCATTCGGGATAGAGCTTATGCTCCTCATCTAGTATGCGCGCGGCGAGGGTTTCGGGCGTATCGCCGGAATGAACCGGCACGGCGGCCTGGCCTATAATCGGGCCTGCGTCCATTTCAGCGCTGACATAATGCACGGTGCAGCCGGCGATCTTGACGCCTGCGCGCAGCATTTCGGCGTGAACGTCGAGCCCCTTGAACGCCGGCAGCAGCGAGGGGTGGATATTGACGAGCCGGCCGCTCCAGTCATTCACGAAGTCCGCCGACAAAAGACGCATGAAGCCGGCGAGGCAGACGAGATCGACGCGCGCCGCCTTCAGTTCGGCGGTGAGGGCAGATTCAAATTTCCGTTTGCCGTCAGCGCCCTTGCCGAAAGATTTGCTGTCGATGACGAGCGCGCGAACGCCCGCCTCTGCCGCGATGGCGAGGCCGCCGGCGCCCGGTACATTCGAAATCACGACGGCGATCTCGGCGGGATAGTCGGCCGCCTGCGCCGCCGCGATCAGCGATTTCATGTTGGAGCCGCGCCCGGAAATCAGAACGCCGACGCGCTGCTTGGTCATTTTTTACGCCTTGACGATATCGCCGATGACGCGCGCATTCTCGCCGGCTGCGGTCAGCATCGAGAGGATGTGATCGACCGCGTCTTTGCGAACGACCAGAACGCCGCCGACGCCGCAATTGAACGTGCGGCGCATTTCATCGAGCGTCAGGCCGCCGGTTTTCATCAGCCAATCGAAGACTGGCGGCAAAGCGAGCGCCCTGTCGTCATAGCGCGCGGCGAAGGCGTCGGAGAAAACGCGCGGCACATTGTCGGTAAGGCCGCCGCCGGTGATATGGGCAAAGCCGCGCACGCGCTCGTCCTTCAGCAGCGGCAGCAGGCGCTTCACGTAAATCCGCGTCGGCGTGAGAAGAGCCTCGCCGAGCGAGCGCGAAGCATCGAAGGGCGCGGGGTCCGCATAGGAAAGTCCGGCGTCTTTCACAATCTTGCGGATCAGCGAATAGCCGTTCGAATGCGGCCCCGAAGAGGGAAGGGCTATCAGCGCGTCGCCCGCTTCGACGGCGCGCGGCAACAGATCGCGGCGTTCGACGGCGCCGACGCAAAATCCGGCGAGATCATATTCGCCGGCGCCGTACATGCCGGGCATCTCCGCGGTTTCGCCGCCGATCAGCGCGCAGCCGGCGTCAAGGCAGCCTTGCGCAATTCCCTTGATGACGTCGGCGGCGACGCCTTCCTCAAGTTTGCCGGTGGCGAAATAGTCGAGAAAGAAAAGCGGCTCGGCGCCCTGCGCCAGAACATCGTTGACGCACATCGCCACGAGATCGATGCCGATCGTCGAATGGCGCCCGGTCTCGAACGCGATTTTCAGCTTGGTGCCGACGCCGTCGGTTCCCGAGACGAGAAGCGGGTCAGTAAAGCCCGCCGCCTTCAAATCGAAGAGGCCGCCGAACCCGCCGAGCAATGCGTCGGCGCCGCGCCGGGCGGTCGCCCGCGCCATCGGCGATATGGCGTCGACAAGACGCTCCCCGGCGTCGATGTCGACCCCTGCTTTCCGGTATGCTTCGCTCATGGTTCGCCGCGCGGGTCAGGTGAATGCGGCCCCCCTCTAACCTTTGTCCGCGCCATGGCGCAACAGAGGGACGAGGATCAATCGGGGGCGGGGGGTGCGCCGGATGCGCGGGGCGGCTATAAGGCGAGGGTCGATTCCCGGCCGGTTGCGGCCGTCTGGTGCTGTTGAGAGAAATTTCCATGAGAATTCTGAGCGTTATCGGCGGGGCCCTGCTTTGGCTGGCGGTTCAGGCCGCTCCTGCCCTTGCGGCGGGCGACGACGTCTTTGTGGTG
>MEMM01000006.1:8759-17370 GCA_001767925.1 Alphaproteobacteria bacterium RIFCSPHIGHO2_12_FULL_63_12 | reverse complement strand
GGTTCAAGCGAGCGGCGCGACCGCGACCGAGGCCAAGGACGCCGCCCAGTCGACGGGCCGGCGCCGCGCCATGGATATCCTGTTGCGCCGGCTGACCCCGGAAGAGGACTGGGTCTATCTGCCGACCCTGTCGACGGGCGCCGCCGCGCAATCGGCCGGCGACGGCTCCGGCAAGACGTCGGTCGCAATTTCGCCCTCGCTCCTCGTCGGCCTTGAATCGGGGTTTGAGGTCTATTCGGAAAAAGCCTCGTCGACGAGTTACCGCGCCTATATCACCTATCGCTTCAAGCCGGACCAGGTGCGGCGTCTGCTCAAGAACGCGCATATTCCCTACAGCGAAGCGCAGACGCGCGTCGCGCTCGTTTTGCCGGTCCTGCAAACCGACAAGGGCGTCTATTTGTGGGAGAGCAACAATCCGTGGATGGCGGCGTGGAAAGTTCGTCCCTACACGCATGAATTGACCCCGATGACGGCGCCTCTCGGTGACCTTGAGGACAGCTCCACGATTTCGGCGCGTCAGGCGCTGGCCGCCGATCCGGCCGCCCTCGCGGCGATCGCGGCGCGCTACAATGTCAGCCAGGTTATCGTCGCGCACGCCCGCCTGACGCAAAAGGACGGCGCCAATCAGCTTTCGGTGCGCTTGATCAACGGGCATCGCGAATCCGGCAAGGCCGATCTGACCGAGGTCCTGGGCGAGGAAACCGACATCGCCGTCGATGGCGCCGCCGCGCAGACATTCTCTTACGCCGAAGGCGACGAGGATTTCGCCGCCAAGGTCGGCGATGTGCTGGCGCAGACCTATCTGACCGAGCCGGTTGGAAACTTCCCCTCGCTGGCGGAGCGTTCGATTGAGGCCGTCATCGCCAAATATGCGAGCGGCTGGAAGAGCCGCACGTTGATCGACCATTCGAAGGAGGCGCGCCTGCCGGTGACCGCGTTCTTCGACCGCATCGAGGACTGGTCGAAAATCCGTAGCGCGCTGATTGCAACGCCGCTCGTCGGTTCGGTTCAGGTCTCTTCGCTGTCGCGCAAGGGTGCGGAAATGGATGTCCGCATTTTCGGCGATCCGTCGCGGATGCAGGTCGCAATGGAAAATCAGGGCATCGTCTTCTGGTCGGAAACCGGCGACCGCTGGTTCCTCGCAACGCCTGCTGTCGCCGGAAAATATCGCGGCCGCCGGTTCCTGAGATCCGACCGGCGCGGGCTTTCGAGCGCCGACGATTTCGTCGAGCCGGACGACGGCGTCCGCAACGTTTCCGACGAGCGCAATCCGGACGAGCAGTAAAGACGGCGGTTCCGCTGGCCAAACAGATCGTTCTCGACTTGCCTTGCGCGCCGCCGCGGCTGACGCGCGAAGCGTTCGTCGTCAGCGCCTCCAACGAACGCGCCCTGAAGGCTCTCGACGCCTGGAGGCTGACGGCGGAAAATCTGCTCGTCATCTGCGGGCCCAAGGGCTCCGGCAAAACGCATCTTACCGGCATCTTGCAGCGCGATCTCGGCGAGGTTTCGGTCCATGACGACATGCCCGCCGGCTTGAGCCCGGCGGAGTTGCTCCGCCTGATCGAAAAGGCGCGCGAGCAGGGCGGCCGCATGGTTCTTGCCGGGCGCGGCGACCCGAGGGAGTGGGCGGCGGGCCTTAAAGACCTCGAGACCAGATTGAACGCCGCGGTCAGGATCACGCTTCTCGAACCGGACGAAGCGTTGCTGCGGGCGGTGATCCTTAAGGTCTTTACCGATCGCCAACTTCGCGCGCCGGAAACGATCGCCGATTACGCCGCGCCGCGCCTGCCAAAGACTTTCGCCGCGGCGCAGGCCTTCGTCGCCGCACTTGATGCGCTTTCGATCGAGAAAGGTCAGCCGATCGGCCTGAAACTGGCGCGTCAGGCGGTCGCTAACCTTTCGGAAGCGGCTTTTGAGGCATAAATAACGGTTTCGTCCCTCAGGAAGATTTGCCCCAATGCCCGCCGCCGAAGACGGTCTGAAACTGAACGATATCGTCGCGCCGACGGCGACGACCGGCATCGCCGCGTCGCCGGAGCGGTTCATCAATCGCGAGCTGTCGTGGCTCGCCTTCAACCTTCGCGTTCTTGAAGAGGCGTATAACGAAAATCACCCGCTGCTGGAGCGACTGCGCTTCCTGTCGATCTCGGCGAACAATCTCGATGAATTCTTCATGGTCAGGGTCGCGGGCCTGCGCGGCCAGGTGCGCGAGGGCGTCAAGGCGCTCAGCCAGGAGGGCCTCACCGCCCAGGAACAGCTGACGAAAATCAACGTCACCGCCTTCGAGCTGATGGAAAAGCAGCAGGAATGCTGGCGGCTGCTGCTGCCGCTAATGGACGACGCCGGCGTTCAGATTGTCGCCGGCGCCGATCTGACGGAGGCGGAAGCTTCCTGGCTCGAAACCGAGTTCCTGAATAACATCTTTCCGGTGCTGACGCCGATCGCGCTCGATCCGGCGCATCCGTTTCCGTTCATTCCCAATCTCGGCTTTGTCCTGTGCATGGATCTGAAGCGCAAGGACGGCTCGATCCTGACGACGCTGCTGCCGCTGCCGAACAAGATTTCCCGCTTCATCCGCCTCCCGGCGGGGCTTGCCGGCGACGATCGCAAGAACCTGATCCGCTATATTTCGCTCGAGCGGATGATCATCCGGTTCATCAACCACATCTTTCCGACCATGACCCTCGACAGTCACGGCGCGTTCCGGATCGTTCGCGATTCCGACGTCGAAGTCGAAGAGGAAGCCGAAGACCTCGTCCGGGTTTTCGAGACCATGCTGAAGCGCCGCCGCCGCGGCGATGTCATTCGCCTCAAGGTCGACGCCTCGACGCCGGAGCGGATGAAGGCGCTGATGATGGAGCGGATGCGCGTCGCGCCGCAGGACATTGTCATCGTCGACGGCATCCTCGGACTGGCGCAGGCGTCGGAGCTGATCCCGGCGGAACGCTCTGATCTTCTGTTCCCGCCCTTCGATCCGCGCTTTCCCGAGCGCATCCGCGAGCACGGCGGCAACTGCTTTTCGGCGATCCGCGCCAAGGACTTCATCGTCCATCACCCGTATGAATCATTCGACGTCGTCGTTCAGTTTCTGAAACAGGCGGCGGCGGACCCCAATGTCGTCGCGATCAAGCAGACGCTCTATCGCACCTCCAAACGATCGCCGATCGTCGAGGCGCTGATCGAGGCGGCGGAAGCGGGCAAAAACGTCACTGCGCTCGTCGAGCTGAAGGCGCGCTTCGACGAGGAAGCCAATATCCACTGGGCGCGCGCGCTCGAACGCGCCGGCGTCAATGTTGTCTACGGCTTTGTCGAGTACAAAACCCACGCCAAGCTGTCGCTGGTGGCGCGCCAGGAAGGCGACTCGCTCAGAACTTACGTCCACGTTGCGACCGGCAATTATCACGCCGTCACCGCGAAGATTTACACCGACCTCTCGCTGTTCACCTGCGACCCGGCGATCGGCCGCGATGTCGCCAAGGTGTTCAACTTCGTCACCGGCTACGCCAAGCCGGAAACGTTTGAGAAAATCGCGGTCGCGCCGCTGACTTTGCGCTCGCGGCTTGTCGCGCTCATCGACGAAGAAATCGCCCACGCCAAAGCCGGTCGGCCGGGGGCGATCTGGGCGAAGATGAACGCGCTGGTCGACGGCCCGATCATCGACAAGCTTTACGAGGCGAGCGCCGCCGGCGTTCAGATTGAACTGGTCGTGCGCGGCGTCTGTTGCCTGCGGCCGGGCGTCAGGGGATTATCGGAAAACATTCGCGTCAAAAGCATCATCGGACGCTTTCTGGAACACGCGCGCGTCTACTGCTTCGGCGGCGGCAAGAGTCTGCCGAACAACGAGGCGAAGGTCTATATCTCGTCCGCCGATCTGATGCCGCGCAATCTCAATCGCCGGGTCGAAGTGTTCTGCCCGGTCGAAAATCCAACGGTTCACAGTCAGGTGCTCGATCAGATCATGGCCGCCAACCTCATCGACGAGGCTCAGTCATGGCGCCTCGAAAGCGATGGCGGCTATGTGCGCGCGGCCGCCTGCGGCGATGCGCCGCCGTTCAACGTCCACGCTTATATGATGACCAATCCGAGCCTTTCGGGGCGCGGCGGGGCGCTGCGATATAATGCGCCTCGGCTGTTAAAACCGAAGAAGTAGCTTATAGCCGGGGCGGGGGGCGTCCGGCCCCTGCTTGCGCGACTAGAGGACGATGGCCGAAACGCCGTTCACCAGCCCTGACCATCCGGCGCTGCAACGCATCCGCCAGGCGGTCATCGATATCGGGTCGAACTCCGTTCGCCTCGTCGTCTATGACGGACCGCGTCGCGCGCCGTTTCCCATCTGCAATGAAAAGGCGCTTTGCGGACTCGGCCGCGACATGTCCGACGACGGGCGGCTTAATCCCAAAGCGGTCGACGGCGCGCTCGACGTGCTGGCGCGCTTCAAATGCCTGCTCTCCGAACTTGGCGATCCGCCGACGCTGACAGTTGCGACCGCGGCGGTCCGGGAAGCAAAAGACGGCCGCGACTTCGTCGATCGCATTCGCGCGCTCGGCTTGCCGGTAGATGTCATCGGCGGCGGCGAGGAGGCGACGCTCGCAGCGTGCGGCGTCGTGTCGTTCGAGCCGGGCGTCAGCGGGCTTGTCGGCGACATGGGCGGCGGAAGCCTTGAACTGGTTTCGCTCAAAGAAGGCGTCGCGGACGACGCCGTCAGCCTTTCGATCGGACCCTTGCGGTTGATGCAGCAGACGAAGGGCGATCTTAAGTCCGCGGCGAAGATCATCGACAAGGCGTTCAGCGAGGTATCCTGGCTGAAAGCGAAGAAGGGCGACGCCCTGTTCGCCGTCGGGGGCGCCTGGCGGTCGATCGCGCGCGTCAACATGCAGCTGCACCGCCATCCCTTGCCGGTGCTCCATCATTATGAGTTGAACGCGAGGCAGGCGATTGAAACCTGCGATCTCATATCGCGTCAGAGCAAATCCTCGCTGGAGGTGACGCCGGGAATTTCCTCAAAGCGCATCGACACGCTGCCCTATGCGGCGCTCGTCATGCGCACGCTGATCGATGCGGCGGGCCTCAAAGCCGTATCCGTCTCCGCCGGCGGGTTGCGCGAGGGACTTCTCTATCGCGATCTTCCCGAAGACATCCGGCGTTTCGACCCGTTGATCGCCGGCGCCGCGTTTCTCGGCGCGCGGATGGCGCCCGAAGCGTCGATGGGCGACGCCTATGCGCAATTCACCAGCGGCGCGTTCGCGGATGAAACGGCGGCGCAAATGCGGATACGCCTCGCGACTTGCCTCCTTGCCGATATTGGCGCCTATTTTCATCCCGACATGCGCGCCGATCAGGTTTTCGACACCTCCTTGCGCGCGCCGTTTTACGGCGTCACCCACCCCGAACGCGCCGCCATCGCGCTTGCGCTCTTTTGCCGGCATGCAGGCGCCAAGGCGCCGGGACCGGCGGCGGCGCGCTCTGTTGTCGCCATGATGTCGGAAAGCGATCAGCAGCGCGCAACACGGATCGGCCTTGCCTTGCGCTTCGGCGCGGCGATTGCGCCCAAGGCGCCGCATGCGATCCGTCTGTGTTCATTGACGAAGGATGAAAAGCGGCTGGTTTTCACCGCGCCGACGGCGCTAAAGCCGCTCTATGACGAGACCGCGAAGAAACGCCATGACGCGCTGGCGTCAGCCTTCGGACTCGCCGCCGAAATGACGACGGCGTAAATCGCCGTTATTCGCCGGCGCGGCTTAGCGTTCGGAATCCACAAGATCGATCGCGCCGTTCTTCAGCCGCAGCGCCACTTTGCCGGCAAGAAGGCGTTCGGCCATTTCCCCGAACACGTCTCGGCGCCAGCCTTGAAGCGCCGCCACATCCTTTTCGCCGACGGCGATGTCTTCTAGGTCTTGCGAGCTGGCGATCAGGCGCGACGCGACGCCGGACGCCTCTGACTGGCGCTTCAGCAGAACTTTCAGAAGCTCGACCACGTCGGGCGGCGGCGGCGCGCGACGCGAGGGCTTTTCAAGTTCCGGCAGTTCGGCGCGCGGAACCGCGCGGCCGGCGGCGACGGCCTCGAGAATCCCGATCGCCGATTTCGAGCGCTCGAAACCGTTCGGCATGGTGCGCGCGCTCGCAAGTTCCGCCTGCGTCGCCGGCTTGAGGCGCGCCAGCTCAAAGATCGCCTCATCCTTCAGGATGCGGCCGCGCGGCAGGTTTTTTTCCTGCGCTTCCTTCTCGCGCCATTCCGCCAGCTTGACGATCGGCCCAACATCATTGGGACGGACGCCGCGAAGCTTTAGTCGCGACCACGCGGTTTTCGGGTCCACCCGGTAAAGCGCCGGATCGCGCAGCGCTTCCATTTCCGCTTCGACCCAGGAAAGCCTCGCTTCCTCTTCCAGCCGGTCGCGCAACAGCAGATATGCGTCGCGAAGATGGGTGACGTCCGACAGGGCGTATTGAAGCTGCGCCGCCGACAGCGGCCGCCGCGACCAGTCTGTGAAGCGGCTTCCCTTGTCGATCGAGGCGTTGAGCAGAGAGCGCATCAGCGGCTCGTAGCCGATCTGATCGCCGAAGCCGCAGGCCATCGCCGCGATCTGGGTGTCGAACAGAGGGGCCGGCGCCTCGCCGGTCAGCTGAAAGAAAATCTCAACGTCCTGACGGGCGGCGTGGAAGACCTTGGTCGTCGACCGGTCGCGCAAGGCGTCGAGAAAGGGCGACAGGTCGATCCCCGGCGCCATCGGGTCGATGATTGCCTCTGTCCCCTCGGCGGCGGCCTGAATGAGGCAGAGGATCGGCCAATAGGTCTTTTCGCGCATGAACTCGGTATCGACGGCAAAATGCGGCCTTTCCTTGAGTTCGGCGGAGAAACGGGCGAGGTCGTCGGTGGTCGTGATGATGCGCATGGGGTCCGGCTTCTAACAGCGACCGCCGCTCCCGTCACCCGGCAGGGAGCCCGCCGCCCACGCCTTCCGACCCGCCTTGACAATAAAGGGCCCCCTTGCCACTCCGGCGCCGGCCAAAGTCGCGAGGATTCCCATGCACGCCTATCGTTCGCACACCTGCGGCGCCCTGCGCCCGGACGCCGTCGGCAAGACGGCGCGCCTGTCCGGCTGGGTGCATCGAAAGCGCGACCATGGGGGGCTCCTCTTTATCGACCTGCGCGACCATTACGGGGTGACCCAGCTCGTCGTCGAACCGGAATCCCCGTCCTTCGCCAAGATCGAGCGGCTGCGCGCCGAAAGCGTCATCCGCGTTGACGGAACGGTCGTCGCGCGGACGCCCGAAACCGTAAACCCGAACCTGCCGACCGGCGGGATCGAGGTGCGGATCAGCGACGTCGAGGTTCTCTCCGCCGCCGAGGAATTGCCGCTGCCGGTGTTCGGCGAGCCCGACTATCCTGAAGACGTCCGCCTCAAATACCGCTTCCTCGATCTGCGCCGCGACGGTTTGCACAAAAGCGTCGCGCTGCGCTCTTCGGTAATCTCATCGCTTCGTCGACGGATGATCGATCAGGGGTTCACCGAATTCCAGACGCCGATCCTCACCGCTTCGAGCCCTGAAGGCGCGCGCGACTTCCTCGTGCCCTCGCGCATCCATCCCGGCAAATTCTACGCGCTGCCGCAGGCGCCCCAGCAGTTCAAGCAACTCCTGATGGTCGCGGGCTTCGACCGCTATTTCCAGATCGCGCCGTGTTTTCGCGACGAGGACGCGCGCGCCGATCGCAGCCCTGGCGAATTCTACCAGCTCGATTTCGAGATGAGCTTCGTCACGCAGGACGACGTCTTCGACGCGATCGCGCCTGTCCTCTCCGGCGTGTTCGAGGAATTTTCGAACGGCAAGTCGGTGACGAAGCCGCCTTTCCCGCGCATCAAATATGCGGACTCGATCCGCAAATACGGCTCGGACAAGCCGGATCTCCGAAACCCGATCGAAATGGGGAACGTCTCGGAGCATTTCCGCGGCTCTGGCTTTAAGGTCTTCGCCGGCATGCTCGACAAAGACCCGAAGGTCGAAGTCTGGGGCGTTCCGGCGCCGGGCGGCGGCTCCAGAGCCTTCTGCGACCGCATGAATTCATGGGCGCAGGGTGAAGGCCAGCCGGGGCTCGGTTACGTTTTCTGGCGCGAGGGCGAAGAAGGCGGCGCCAAATTTATTGAAGGATCGGGGCCGATCGCGAAAAACATCGGGCCTGAACGCGCCGAGGCGATCCGCCATCAATTCGGCCTCAAGGTTGGCGACGCCTGTTTCTTCGTCGCTGGAAAGCCGGATGAGTTTTACAAGTTCGCCGGCGCCGCGCGAACGCGCGTCGGCAATGAATTGAAACTGATCGACGAGAACCAGTTCAAATTCTGCTGGATCGTCGACTTCCCGATGTATGAATGGAACGAGGACGAGAAGAAGATCGACTTCTCGCACAACCCGTTCTCGATGCCGAATTTCGACCACGAGGCGTTCGCCAAGCTCGACAAGAACGACCGCGATACGATCCTCGGCATCACTGCGTTCCAGTATGACATCGTCTGCAACGGCGTTGAGCTTTCGTCAGGCGCGATCCGCAACCACAAGCCGGAGATCATGCTGAAGGCGTTCGAGATCGCCGGCTACGGCGCCGATGTCGTCGAGGCGA
>MEMM01000006.1:0-8745 GCA_001767925.1 Alphaproteobacteria bacterium RIFCSPHIGHO2_12_FULL_63_12 | reverse complement strand
TGCTCGCGGGCGTTGAGAACCTCCGCGAGGTCATCGCGTTCCCGCTCAATCAGCAGGCGCAGGATCTGATGATGCAGGCGCCGAACGAAGTGACCGAAAAGCAGCTCAAAGAGCTGCATATTCGCGTCGTTCGGCCGATTTCAGAAAAGAACGGATGACGCGCCGCCGCACACCAACGTGATTATCGTTGATTGGACCGCGGCGTCTGTCTGGAGGAACATCAGGGCGTCAAGAGAGGATGCTCATGATGACTTACCGCGATCTTACGGACGATGACATTCGCCAGGGTCATATTGGCGATGGATTGTTGCGCATCATGCTGGTTTCGCTCGTCGGCGTTTCGGTTGCGATGGTGATCGCCCTCTGCCTTTACAACATCTGAACTTTCGGTTTTCCCCTTTCGCATCGGGGCCCGCTGTATTCCTCCCTCGCGGCAGGGCGCCCTCCCAGCCGCCGGCGGGCCCCGGTGCGAAGCCTCTCTCTATTTGAAATTTCAGATCTAGATGACGGGTCCTGCGTCGCTCGCGGCTTCGGTCGCCGAAGGCCGGCGCTCAAGCCCCTTTTCGGCGAATGCGTAAACAGCGCAGCCGCCGGCGAGCGTCGCTGTGGCGACGAACAGCGCGCTCGGCCCGAACGAATAAAAGAAGTGGCCAAGGATCGGTGCGAAGATAAATCCGGAGGCGCCGGCGGCGTTCGACAATCCGGCCGCCGATCCTTGTTCATCCGCGGTCACTGACAACGAGGCGCCGCCAGCGTAGCCGGGGATCAGCATCCCCGCGCCCAATCCCGACAGCAGCATGCCGAATACCAGCGGGCCGATTTCCGCCGAGATCGCGATGATCGCATGGCCGATGCAAATCAGCACCGGCCCCGCGCGCATCAGCGTCGCCGGGAGCAGGTTGAAGCGCTGCACCAGCACCAGCTGAGAAAAGAGCGACGCCATGGCGGAGGCGGAGAGGGCGACGCCGACGAGCTGCAACGCGTCCGCGCTTTGAAGGTTGAGACGGTCGATCAGGTAGAAGGCGATGAACTGCACCGGGATCGAGGTGACGATGCCGGTCGCCATCGCGTAGGCGAGAAAGGGACGGATGCGCCGGTCCATCGGGGAGAGTTTGGGACGCGGCGCGCGCTCTTTCGGCGGCGTTCGCTCCGGCAGGAAGAAAAAGACGGCGGCGACCGCGACGGCGGCGGCGGCCGCAACCGCGTAAAGCGGCGCCAGCGGATCGAGGGCGACGACAGCGCCGGCAAAGGCTGGTCCGACCATCGCGCCGATTCCGAAGGCGGCCGAAAACGCCGACATGCCGGCGGTTCGCCGTTCAGGCGGCGTGCGGTCGGCGATATAGGCCTGCGCCGCGCCGGGCGTCGCTGACCCGATGACGCCGTAAATCGCCCGCGTCGCAAGCAGCAGCGCGTAAAGCGCGACCCCGGAGATCGCGCCGGTCAGGCCGAAATGCAGCACCGTCGCAAAGGCAATCATCGAAACGGTGAATCCGCTAAGTCCGGTGATAATGAACGGGCGGCGCCCGTAATGATCGCTGCGCCGGCCCCAGAATGGCCCGATGAGGACCCAGAAGAGCGCCGACAGCATGAAGATCGACAACACCTGAAAATCGCCCATGCCGATTTTGCGCGCGATCGGCGGCAGGACGGCGAAGACGATCGTCTGGCCCATCCCGGTGCAAACGACGCCCGCGAGCAGGACCGCAAGCGCGATCTGCCGCTGGCGCGGGGAGGAGGGTTCGGGTTGCAAAGGATCGGAACTCCGGAGCGATTGAGCTTTGCCTGCGTCGGGGCGCGGGTTCAATCTTTATCAGCCGCCGTTCGCATCATGCGAAAAAAAAGCCGCCCCGAGGGGCGGCTTTCTTCAATTGAATGTCTGAGACTGCGATCAGCAGGTGCCAGGATTGACGGCGACGCCGCCGCCGCTGAGGCTCGCCGATTTCGCCACATTGAACAGACATGCGGCGGACGTGCCGGAGAGTTTGGGTCCCGCCATGCCGGCACGGCCGTTGTAACCCCAGGAATTGACCGAGATGATGGGGCCGCTGCCGGTAGACGTGTTCATCGGCTGCACCCAGGGGCCGCCGGATGAGCCGCCGGAAAGGCCGCATGAACCCAGCCACCAGTTGTCAGCGCCGGTCGTGCTCATGTCTTGCGCGCAATACATGAAATTCGGATCTTGCGAATACGAATAACCGAGGGCGTGCGTGAAATCGAGCGAACCGCTGACGCTAACGTAAGGCGGCAGGAAGGAGATCGGCAGCGATCCGGCGATCGAATCCAGCGCGCCGTTCGCGCCGGCGCCCGAATGCGCGCCGGTGTCCGAGACGACATAATAGGCGTAATCCCACGGAATGTTGTCCGGGAAGGTGCGCGTCGTCCAGTTGACGTCAACGACGCCGAAATTCGGCGCCCAGCAGCCGAGCGGATCATTGTTGCAGTCGAAATCCGTGCCTGATCCGGTGGTGCCGTCCTGGTTTGGGATGAACAAAACGTTCGTTGCGAACGCCTTGCCGGTGTCGTCATAAGTGCAATGTCCGGCAGTGATGATGATCGAACGTCCCGTCACGCTATCCGTCGCGGCCGTGCCGGAGCAGACAAAGAAGTCAGCGCCCATCTGAAAGAGGATACGTCCCGCCGCGTTCTGCACCGCGCCGCCCGCCGTCCAGGCCGAATTCTTGATGACGGTGCCGCCGCCGCCGCCCGGTTTGGCTTGAGGCACAGGCTGTGATTTCAGCGCGCGAACCGAATGCCCATAGGGCGTCAGCGAGCCATCGACGCCTTTGAGATATCCAAGGCCGCGTTCATCAATCACGAGATCGCGCGGTTTGGCCTGCGCAACCCGCTCTGCGGTCCAGAAATCGAATACTTTTTGCGCGCGCGCGCTCGGCGCCGCCTCTGCCGCGCCAGCAAGCGCGATCGATGCGGTAATCGCCGCCCCCAGGAACAAGGCACCTTTAAATCCAGTCATAGATATCCTCTTCTGTCAGTGAGCCTAACGAAGGCGTGAGATTGCTTCACTGTTTTGTGACTGCGCAAGTAGGCCGGTCGAACTTCGCCCGCAATGAGCAGTCGTTGCCGAAAAATTGAACTTGTATGGCGTATGAGTGGACGATCCTGCCATGCAGCGAGTCAAAGATGAGAGGCCGACGCGACTCATCGTGGACAGATCAAGGCTCGATCCGTGATTTGTGCAGCGCACAAGCGGCTATTCTCGTGCGAAGCTCAGCCCTGCATGCGCCTCAAGCCGCTTTAGCAATGGCGCGCCCATGGCGGCGGCGGGAGTCCATACGCCGCCTCTGGTCTCCGCCGCGTCGCGCACCAGGCAGATCGCGGCCTCCGAAATCATTTTCGATGTCGAGCCGTAGCCTGGGTCCTTGTCGCCCTTGCAATGAGTGCGGATCTTCTGGCCGCGCGCGGTCTCGCCGATGAAGAGGATGTCGTAAAAGCCGGTTTCTCGCTCTTCTTTCGTCGGGCCTTCGCCGGGCTTTGGCGCGTCCTCGCCCATCAGCGACGTATCGGCGGCGACCGCTTTCGCCATCGCCTGTCCCTGATCGCCCTTGCCGGTCATCATCATTTCCGAATAGCGGAAATCCGCGCCGTAGGCGTGCGCGAGCAGGAAATTCGAGCGGTGGACGTTTTTGGTGTTGATCGGCGCCATGACGAAGGGCGCAAGCCAGACTCCTGACGCCTCGTCCAGCATCGGCTTCGACATCGGCGGCTGATCCGCGCCTTTAAAGCCGGGTGTCAGCGCGAAGGCGCTTTTGAGGAGTTCGATCACCGAAGGGTCCTTGAACGCCGCGGCCATGGTCGCTTTCAGGCTCGCCGCCGTGCCGCCGGAGAATTTCCCCTTCATGGCGCGCACGCGGCCTTTCACTTCGACGCAAGGCTCGCCGAATTCCTTTTTCGCTTCTTCCTGCGTGAACCAGACGCCGAGATCGAACGGGATTGAATCAAAGCCGCACGAAAAGACGATACGCGCGCCGGATTTTTTTGCCGCAGCCTCATATTTGTCGATCATCGCGCGCATCCAGTTTGGTTCGCCGCAAAGATCGACATAATCGGTTCCCGCCTCGACGCAGGCCGCGACCAGCGGCTCGCCGTAAAGCTGATAGGGGCCGACGGTGGTGATGACGCATTTCGCTCGCGCCGCCATCGCTTTCAACGTCAAGGGTTCGGACGCGTCGGCGATGACGAAGGGCGTATCCGTCGGCGCGCCGATTTCGGCGGCGACTTCTTTCAGCTTGCCGGCGCTGCGCCCCGCCATCGCCCATTTGAGGGACGCGTCGCGGGCATATTCCCTGACGAGATATTCCGCGACGAGACGCCCGGTATAGCCGGTCGCGCCGTAAACGACGATGTCGAAATCTTTCATGGAATTTCTCCCTGTCCGGCGGGAAGAGTGCGCCGGCGCGCGCCGCGGCGCAACGGGCGAGGGCAGTTGCAATGCGCGCCGCCACATTTTCACCGGCGCCGCTTCGTGCGATGCTTGCGGCCGCCGCGATACGGAATCCGACTGTGAACCTCGCCGACTACACATCTTACGATGCGCTCGACCTCGCCGATCTGGTGAGGCGGAAAGAGACGACGCCGCAGGAGCTGCTCGATCTGGCCTTCGCCGCGCATGACGCCGTCAACCCAAAGATCAATGCGGTCATCGAAACATGGCGCGAGGATGCGCCGGCCGAACTGGCGCAGATGCCCGCCAGGGGCGAGTTTCGCGGCGTTCCGTTCCTGGTCAAGGACGCGGTGCTGCATATGCAGGGGCGCAAGTGCGAAATGGGAAGCCGACTTGCGGCGGGCCTTGTCGCGCCGGAGGATTCGCACCTGATGGCGCGGTTCCGCAAGGCGGGCCTCGTCGCCTTCGGGCGCACCGCGTCGCCGGAGATGGCCTATAGCTGTTCGACCGAGTCGGTTTTTCGCGGGGCGACGCGAAATCCCTGGAACCCGGCGCGCACCGCCGGCGGGTCGAGTGGCGGCGCGGCGGCGGCCGTCGCCGCCGGCATTATTCCGATGGCGCACGCCAATGACGGCGGCGGTTCAACGCGCATTCCCGCCGCCTGCTGCGGACTGTTCGGCATGAAGCCCTCGCGCGGGCGCGTTCCGATCGGTCCGGATGCGGATGAAGGACTGAACGGCCTCGGCGTCGAACTCGCGGTCAGCCGCAGCGTGCGCGACAGCGCCGCGCTGCTCGATTGCGTCGAGGGCGCGGAGGCTGGCGATCCATTCGTCATCGAACGCCCCAAACGCCCCTATCTCGAGGAGGCGGCGACCGACCCCGGCGCCTTGCGCGTCGGACTGATGATCGACCCCTTCGGCGGCGGCAAGACGCAAGGGGTCGTCGCCGACGCGGTGATGAGGGTCGCGCGCGACATGGAAGCGCTCGGTCATCGCGTTGAGATCGCGGACGCGCGGCTTGGCGTTCCGTGGGACGATTTCATCCTCGCCAATGCGCGCATCTGGACCGTCAATCTCGCCGGATGGATCGACGCGCTTGCGGCGGCTACGGGGCGCACGATTGATGAAACGACGCTCGAAGAGCATATCCTCGCCTGTTACCGCTATGGCGCGGCGACGAGCGCGATCGAATTCGCGTCGGCGCTCGCCTTGCGCAATGCGGTGAGCCGCAGCCTCGGCGACTGGTTCACGCGCAACGACATATTGATGTCGCCGACGATCCCGACCCTGCCGATCGAACTTGGCTGGTTCGCGGCGAATTCGAAGGGCCTCGACGGGCTAGGCTGGACCGCGCTCACTTTCTCGGTGACGCCGTTTACGCCGGCGTTCAATTTCACCGGCCTTCCGGCGATGTCGATGCCGCTCGCTCATGACGCGGCGAGCAATTTGCCGATCGGCGCTCACTTCGCCGCCGCCTTCGGCCGTGAGGACCTCCTGTTCCGCCTCGCCGGACAGCTAGAGCGCGCCATGCCGTGGCGCGCGCGCAAGCCGGGCGTTTGGGCGGGCGGTTGAGCGCGGCCGCGCTCGTTCGGATTTCGTGAAATATCTTCACCCGTGCGTCCCGGCGAAAGCCGGGATCCATCTTTCTACTTCACCATCCATTCGAACCGCGAGTTCCGACACAAATCAAATCCCGTCATCTCCCGAGAATACCACCGAACTGGATCCCGGCTTTCGCCGGGACGAGCGGGGAGAGGGCTTGGAGTAGCCATGCTTTGTGCAAGTTAGGGACGAGTCCGGACTTGTTCCGAAACCCAGTCTATGGCGTCGTCAAGTTCGTGCAATTTGAACAACCTCAATTCAGCCGAGCCGAATCGCGGCAGGGCGGCTAACAATCGAAACAGCGTTGCGTGCTCGTCCGCAACTATTGCGAAGCACCGAATCTTTTTAAATGCGGCCCGCAATTCGTCGCTAATTCTTCCACCTGTCTGGAACAATCGCCACAGACCGTTCGAGGGTTTGCCATGGTGGATTTCCATCACCCCGAATGCGTCGTATTGGCTGGCATAGCGAATTGAGATTGCTTCAATGTCGCGCAAGTAATTTTCCGGATACCGACCGAAAATTTCAATTTCGATATAGGGCGGGTCCCAATGCTCGGCTAACGAGTGCATCCTCAAGCCACCTTCTTCCCCTTAACCCCCTTCGCCTTTTCCAAAATCGGCTTCAAAAATTGCCCGGTGTAGCTCGCCTTGATCTTGGCGACGTCTTCCGGGGTTCCGGCCGCGACGATTTCGCCGCCGCCGTCGCCGCCTTCGGGGCCGATGTCGATGATCCAGTCCGCCTGTTTGATGACGTCGAGATTGTGTTCGATGATGACGACGGTGTTGCCGTTGTCGGCGAGTTCCTGAATGACCTCCATCAGTTTGCGGACGTCTTCGAAGTGGAGGCCCGTCGTCGGCTCGTCCAGTATATAAAGTGTGCGCCCGGTTGCGCGCTTTGAGAGTTCCTTGGCGAGTTTTACTCGCTGCGCCTCGCCGCCCGACAGCGTCGTCGCCTGCTGGCCGATATGAACATAAGAGAGCCCGACGCGATTGAGCGTCGCCAGTTTCTCGCGGATCGCCGGCACCGCCTTGAAGAACTCGGCGCCTTCCTCGACCGTCATGTTGAGGACGTCGGCGATCGACTTGTCCTTGAATTTGACGTCGAGCGTTTCGCGATTGTAGCGGCGCCCGTGGCAAGCGTCGCAGGTCACATAGACGTCGGGAAGGAAGTGCATCTCGATCTTGATGACGCCGTCGCCCTGGCACGCCTCGCAGCGGCCGCCCTTGACGTTGAAGGAAAAGCGCCCCGGCTGGTAGCCGCGCGCCTTGGATTCGGGGAGACCCGCGAACCAGTCTCGGATCGGCGTGAAGGCGCCGGTATAGGTCGCGGGGTTCGAGCGCGGCGTCCGCCCGATCGGCGACTGGTCGATGTCGATGACCTTGTCGAACTCCTCAAGGCCTTCGATGCGGTCATGCGCGCCAGGCGCGTCCTTGGAATTATAGAGCTTCCTCGACGCCGCATTATATAATGTCTCGATGACGAGGGTCGACTTGCCGCCGCCCGAAACGCCGGTGACGCAGGTCAATAGCCCCACCGGGAATTCCGCGGTGACGTTTTTGAGGTTGTTCGCGCGCGCGCCGACGACGCGGATGACTTTCTTCTTGTTATGGGAGCGGCGCTGCGTGGGCACCGGCACCTCGCGCCGTCCGGCGAGATAGTCGCCGGTGATCGAGCGTTTTTCCTTCATCAGCGTTGCGATGTCGCCCGAGGCGATGATCTCGCCGCCATGAACGCCGGCGCCTGGGCCGATATCGACGACATGATCGGCGGTGCGGATCGCGTCCTCGTCATGCTCGACGACGAGCACCGAATTGCCGAGATCGCGCAGGCGCTTCAGCGTTTCGAGCAGGCGGGCGTTGTCGCGCTGGTGCAGGCCGATCGAGGGCTCGTCGAGAACATAGAGAACGCCGGTGAGGCCGGAGCCGATCTGGGAGGCGAGGCGGATGCGCTGGCTCTCGCCGCCGGAGAGGGTTCCGGAGGCGCGGCCGAGCGTCAAATAGTCGAGCCCGACATTGTTGAGGAAGTGCAGCCGCTCGCGGATCTCTTTGAGGACGCGTGCGCCGATTTCCATCTCCTTGCGGGAGAGGACCTTTTCCAGCGCGGTGAACCAGCGGTCGGCGGCCTTGATCGACAGATCGGTCGCCTCGGAGATGTTCTTGCCGCCGATTTTGACGGCGAGCGCCTCGGGCTTCAGCCGCTGTCCGTTGCACGCCTCGCAATGCGTCTCCGACTGAAAGCGCGACATGTCCTCGCGGACCCAGTTCGACTCGGTCTCACGGTATCGCCGTTCGAGATTGGGGATGACGCCTTCAAACGGTTTGACGGTTTCGAATTTGCGGGCGCCGTCCTGATAGACGAAGGCGATCTCCTCCTCGCCGGTGCCGTAGAGGATGATATCGCGCTGCTTCGCCGTCAGCTCCGACCACTTCGCCGTGACCTTGAATTTGTACTTCCGGCCCAGCGCTTCGAGCGTCTGCATATAATAAGGAGACTGCCCCTTCGCCCAGGGGCCGATCGCGCCCTTGTTGAGCGCGAGGCTCTCGTCCGGGATCACCAGCTCCTCGGCGAAGATCATCTCGGTGCCGAGCCCGTCGCATTTGGGGCAGGCGCCGGCGGGCGCGTTAAAGGAGAATAGCCGCGGCTCGATCTCGTCGATGGTGAAGCCGGAGACCGGGCAGGCGAATTTCGCCGAGAAGATGATGCGGTGAGGCTCGGTTTCTGCTCCCCCGTTTACGGGGGAGC
>MEMM01000005.1:15110-18054 GCA_001767925.1 Alphaproteobacteria bacterium RIFCSPHIGHO2_12_FULL_63_12 | reverse complement strand
ACCCGTCTTCGTCAGGTACGTCGCCATGTGCGGCACGTCTGTGGTCGTATCCGTGGCATCGGCGCAAGACCGGCGAAACGGCAACTTCTGGGTCTCACTCGTTGGCTCGAACGACATCGTGAAGGACACCTACGTTGCTGGCTTACTTGAGGGAGCGTCGTCTCTCGGCTTACTGATTCTCGCCGGAGACAAACCGGCAGACGTGCCGCACATGGCGACGTACCTGACGAAGACGGGTAAGTACTTGGATCGTGTCACCACATTGCAAGTGCGAACGGGTTTGGACGTCTTTTTTTCTGACTATAGGAATCGCTCAATCTCCATCACGAGCGCGGCTAGCGTAGTGCTCTTTGAGATCAACGGGATGCCCAAGATCGAGATCGAGGCGATGGTGGAACGTATGCGAGCTGCCCCTTGAAAAAGCTCTCGGTTGGGGTCTTTCGCGATCGGTACGGTATCCGGGCCATCGTCAACGTCGCGGCCGGGCGCAAGGAGAAACGCTTCGATCCTGACACCCCGCTCCAGGACGTCAAGCGGTGGCGCGGTGAAGCGAAGGTCAAGCTCGAGCGCCTCCATCCTCAGAAGCGCGCGGGCGCCATCGGCCGCGGCACGTTCAGCGCCGACCTCCGCAAGTACCTGAAGTACCTCGCGATTGCCAGTTGGAAGAGCCGACGGTCCGAACTCCGCGCGTGGGAGAAGCGATTCGGGAAGGTCAAGCGGCGCCGCGTCACGCAGGACCACGTCAAGGCCACGATCAAGGCGTGGACCGACGCCACGGTCCCGCCAAAGACCATCCTGAACCGCGTCCGGGCGCTCACGGCCATGTATCACACGCTCGACGGGCGCGACGCCTGGACGCCGGTCGATGGCGTCACCCTCCCCAAGCCCGTCAAGCGGCGCCCGGATTACGTGTCAGTGGACATCATTCAGCGCGTGGCGGACCGCCTCGCCGAGCATCCCGATTCGAAATGGCGCGGCCGGTTCATGGTCATGGCCGCCTGCGGCGCCCGGCCCGTCCACCTGAAGCGGACGACCGCGACGCAGGTCAACCTCGAGCGCCGCACCTGGAACGTCGAAGCCGCGAAGGACGGCCGCCCGATCGAGCTGCCCCTCAACAGCGACATGCTGGCGGCCTGGCGCGTGTTCATCGCGGCCGATGCGTGGGGCGACTTCGACGCCAGCGAGTATGCGCGCGTCGTCCGGGCCGCCGGCTGGCCGCCCGGGATTGCCCCGTACAACACGAAGCACTCCTTCGGGCAGGACCTCGGGAAGCTCGGCATCGGGCGCGAGGTCATCGCCGACTGGTACGGCCACACCGATGCGTCCACGACCCGGCACTACGTCGAGAACGCCAGCCTGACGCAGGCAAGCGCCGCGATCGAGGGACGGCTCGGGTGGGGAACGCCGGCGAAGAAGGCGGCGACGACGCTGGACGTCGCCTCGATGAGCCAGGAGGAGTTACAGGGCTTGCTCGAGCAGGTGCGTAAGCTCGTCGCGAAAGGCGCGTCGCCTTCGCGCTAGGCGACGGTTCTGACCGCGCCGATTCATCTGTCGACAGGTGAGGCACAGTCGCTGGACGCGCCCACTCTTCGGGTAGCGATACTCCACATACCGATGTCCCCGGCGGCAATGCTCTCGACGGGCATTGACGGCGACGAACCCTTTCCCGCGTAAGAGATTCGTCCGATGCGTCATCGGGTCTAAATGGTCCGGTCGCACGCAGTCGCGATGTCGGCACGTGTGATCCAGTTCAACGCCATCCGGCACGGGTCCGACCGCGTGTTCGTACAGGAGTTTGTGCGCCGAGACCGTTCGACCGTACCACCAAAACAGACCGTACCCGTCACTCGTGCCACCGAGCCAACGCCAACACGTTCGCGTTTTCTTAACCTTCGTCCAGAATCTGACCGGGAGACCGCTGCCAACACTGAGTTCATGGCAGTTATTGTTGTCAGTCGTCGACACGACGGCATCATATCAACTATGATGCGCATAAAACCGCCACTTTGCCAACAAAAACGCCCAAATATCCCTTTGGCTCATAACCCAAAGGTCGGGGGTTCAAATCCCCCCCCCGCAACCAACATAACTTGCAGCGAAAAGCAGTAAAAGGCCTGCCCTTGATCGCGCTTTCTGTACTACGGTCGTTTGTTGGTGATTCCGCCACGTCCCGCCGGTGGTACGCTCGAAATGTTGGTAGTCAGATGGTGGTAGCGCGTGCCGCACCCCGGGCACGTACCAGGGCCCGCGCTGACGGCCGCGAGGCGAAGCCCGCAACGCTGGCAATGGAAGATGACCGCCCGCCGGAGGCGTGGCGCTGTGGCCTCCTGGATGAGCTCACGCAGGGCGTCTGGCACGGTAGCGCCCCCGGCGCCGGGGCGGCACTTTGTAGCGATCGTGGCCGATGTGGAAGCCTTGACACAGGCGGCAGGCGTAGACTCCGAGCGTCCGCGATTGCCGATGTGCGACGTCCCGGTCCCGCATGTCGGCCAGTTGTTCCTCGGCGGCCGGCTGCGTCTCGTGGCGGACCTTCCCGGAACAGCCTTTCGTCACCACGACCAGCGCACCACCCCTCCGCCAGTAACCGGGCCCCAGGACTTCCCGATCCAGCCAGAGACGGCAAAGCTGTCCCCGACGCGATGCACCACGGCGGCGTTCCACCCGGCCTCGGTCGCGACCCCGATGACTGCGCCGTTCGTCCCGGGTGGCAGGGTGTCCGTCATCTGCGCGAGGACGTGCGTCGCATCTGCGAGGAGCGAGGTCGGCGGTCCGCTGAAGGCCACGCCGCCAGGGCTCACGCGGGGACGAAACGGAGGACTCGGCATCGACGGCGCCGGATCGGGCGGATAGTCAGGCGGCATCTGGGGTGAGCCCTCCTCGCACGGGGTAGGCCGGGGCCGTCTGAATCAGGTCCGCGAGGTAGTGGTAGTACCGCTCGTCCTGC
>MEMM01000005.1:12509-15054 GCA_001767925.1 Alphaproteobacteria bacterium RIFCSPHIGHO2_12_FULL_63_12 | reverse complement strand
GTTCTCGCGCGACACCTTGAAGAAATTCAGCGGGTTCCCGAGATCCCACGCGCCGCGGATCTGCCAGCGATCCTTGGTCCCGCCGTATAGGTGTGTCCACTGCTGCACGTTCGCTCGAGCCCGGCGGTAGATGTCCACCATGCCCGCGTCACGCCGCACCGGACTCGCCACATCCAGCCACGCGGCGGCCTTCAGCCCAGCCGCCAACGCGGCGGCTGCCACCTGTCCCCCGTGCGAGTGGCTCACGAGGATCAGCTCATCGCCCGGGATGCGCATCTGCGGGCACAGGCTCGGCACAACAAAGGCGTGGAGCGCCAGACCCCAGGCGCGCCAGCCGCGCAGGTCACGATCGCCAATCCCGACCCCGCCCACGTCTCCGTCCCACGTAAACGCGAGAGGATCGAGGTCGTGCGCCTGCAGGAAGATCCGAAAGGGATGCCCCGGCTCGAACCAGTCGAGCGGCCGAGACAGATCACGCTCTTCCCACGCGAGGTCCCCTTTGAACGCCCATGTTCCAGGAATGAGTACGACGCGACGGCTCATGCACCCACCAACAGGCCAATGAGCTTGTGCACGAGCTCGCCCGTGGACGCGCCGAGCGCGGAGGTGATGATGGCCATCCGCCAGCAGTCATCGCAAAACACCGGCCGGGTGACGTCCTCCGCTTTGCAGTTGAAGCAGTGCTTGGCCATGTCGTCCTCGTCTCACGCCTGCGTTGATCGGTCCGCTGGCGGGAGATATTCGAAATGTCCGAGGTCAGGAATGCTCCAGCGGCCTCTTGGGAGATGTATCATTAGGATATGACTGGGCACTGTTCTGCGTGTGGTTGCGAGGTGAACTTCCCGCCGTCGCGATTCCAACTGCCGAGAATTTTCTGCGGCAAGTCGTGTTATGACTCCGTTCGACGACTGCATCGACACACCGAGTCTGCGAAGGCAAAGGTGAGAGCTGTTCAGGCACAAAGACGTGCCGCACTGACGCCGAACGTTACGTGCTCCGGCTGTGGCACTCGTTTCTATCGCCCGCCATGTGAGGTCGCGAGCTGCACGCGCCACTTCTGTTCGATGACCTGTCGGCGGAAGCAGTGCCGCGGGACGTGTAGCTATTGCGGAACCGAGATCGTCGTCAGAGCCGGACGGAGCGATCGGCCTCGGTATTGCTCGCACGACTGCAACTCTGCCGCGAGACGCAAGCCATTTGTCATCAAGAACGGCTACCGCCTTGTGCTCCAGAAGAGACATCGTCGCGCCGACTCGTACGGGTATGTTCGCGAACACATTGTCGTCATGGAAGCCACAATTGGCCGCGCTCTCCGCAAACGCGAAGAAGTCCATCATCGCAATGGCGACAAACAAGACAACCGACCAGAGAACCTTATGCTGTTCGCTTCGCATCGGGAGCATATGAAGGAGCACGCTCAACGTACTCAAAGTGGCCACAGTCTTTGACCTTCCAGTCGTAGCCGCAACGGAGACCAAGGCTCCGGCCGATCTCGGCCAACTTCACCCACATTGGATCACTGGCGTCCCACCGCAACTTGTCCGACCCATCGGCCTGATAGACGTCATACGGACAGATGTCGATCGCGTCTCCGTCCAAATGGCGACTATGTGTCGTCCAACTCACGCCCTTCGCAAGGTTCGCCTGATGCTCAGCCTTCGTGCGCAGGGTGTCGATCACCATCACCGCAATCCCGGCCTCGGTGCAGCGGGCCAATAACTCGAAGGCCAGCGGCCGAAAGCGCGGCGAGAGGTCGTTGAGCGCGCGGCTCATCGCCGCTCCAGACGCTCACTCAACTTGGTCATCGCGGCCGTGTTGTCCTGCACGATCGTGACCCAGCCCGCGCTCGTCTTCTCTTGCCGCAGCACGATCTCGTCCAGGGCTTTCATGTTGCGTTCGGAATCCTGCCGGTAGAAATAAAACATGACCAGCGCGAGGATCCCTCCAACGCCAGCGGTTGGCAGAATATCTATGAGCACGCTCCCTAACGATTCCATCGCATCTCCTCCCTGCTCCCTACAAACGACAAAAGCCGCCCACGCTCCTACGCACCTTGCGCAGTGAAGCGGGACGGCTCGACCGTGCTCCCGTGGCTCCTGTCTGTCCTGATCGTCACCCCGCCGGAACCGGTGGCGGGCCTCGGGCGCAACCCCTAGACGATCGCGTGGATGTGGTTTACGGCATCGTGGGTGGCCGGTAGTGGTCCTGAGTCCAGATCAGGACCCCGTCCGCCCGGCCGCGTCCATCTCGACCGGCTGTTCGTTCTCCGTGACCCCTTCACTGTCCGAGTAGGGATGTCCTTCGTTGTTGAACAACTGGAGCTTCGGTCCGCCGAGCATGAAAAGCGACATCAGCGAACTCCTTGTGCTTGGGCGCGCGCTTGGCGCACCTGTGTTCGTACCGCCGGCGAGATGACACCCAACTGCGTCGCGCGCAGGATCCAGGCCTCATATTCCGCCGCGCTCATGTCGTTGCGCGCATCGAGGATCGACGCGACCTTCTGAGCGTTCGACGTCGCGCCCATCACGGCATCCGTCAACGGGTC
>MEMM01000005.1:9134-12501 GCA_001767925.1 Alphaproteobacteria bacterium RIFCSPHIGHO2_12_FULL_63_12 | reverse complement strand
GGTCACGCACGATGACGGAGGCTTTCGCGCGCACCGCTGGAGACGCGGGATTGGCGCCACTCAATGCCCGCAGGGCGTCGTTGACCGACTCGCGTTCGGTCAGCCGCCGTTGCGCTTCGCCCTTCGCGACCCGCTGCTGCACTTCACGGCTGCGCTCGACGGCGCCGTAACTACTGACCTTGATCCACCGGCCCACGATGTTGGACAAGATCGGGAGTTCGATAATCTTCTGGCCGACGGTCTGGTCGCGCGGGCGCTGCTCGCCGGCGTAGAACCGCCACACGATACCGCCGCCGATCTCCTGAAACTCGTAGCCGACGAACTTCCGCACGGCCTGCAGTCCACCCGCCCGGAGTTCGTCCTCCGTGAACAGGAATCGGCTCCGGTAGCTGTCGTAAACGTTCTTCCCCCTGAGGAAATCGAGCGTGTCGCTGACGAGGCCGAGTGTCGGGGTCGGGCCGGGCGCTTGCCCGATGACGTAGTCGAACACTTGCGCGGCGGTCTCAGTCACCTCTTTGTCGCCCTGGGCCATGCCGAGTGCCTTCCAGACCAAGCCCCCAATCAAACGGCCGGTATCGTCGGACGGCAACCGGAGATACGTAGTGTCGCCCTTCGCGTTTGTCCACAGCGGGATCGGGTTGTAGTTCGTCCGGTCGTACTCCGTGACGTTCCGGAAGGCCCGCGCGAGCGCGTCATCCCAGTCGTCATCGTCGTCATCGAGCGCCGCGGCAGCGCCAGCCATCGCCGCGGCCATGACAAATTTCGGGACGATGTCGATCGCGGCTGTCTTCCACCAAAACCCCGACCGTGTCTTCGGGTCGACGAACGCGGTCTGGATGTCCGCCCGCAGCGCCTGGACGATGGCGTTACTGAAGAGAACGAGGTTGTTCGATTCCTGGCGCCGCGTGCCGCCGGCGAGAATATCCGGCGTGCCCACGCGCTCACGAATGAACGCCTGCCGATTCTCTGGAATGTCCCGCACCTCTCCAGCGCCCTTGTATTCGTAGATCGCCGCGCCCTTCGGGAGCGTTTCGATGAAGTCCCCGACCTGCTTGATGCCGCTCAACAGCGCGGTCGCGGCGCGCCGCACGGGATTCGCCGACGGCGTCGCCCCGTAGCCGCCAAGGTTGTACTTCGCCAGGATTTCTTCGATCTGAGAGTCGGCCGTGTCGCGTCCAGCGATGATGTCGTTGTAGGTGACCGACAAGATGCCGGCCTCCTCCGCCTGGAGAAGGTCTTCGTAGGCCTGTTGTGATCGAGGACTCTGGTGCTTCGGCGGCCCGAAGGCGCGCACCCGCGCGAGCGGCACGGCCTGGGCGTATCGCTTCAGGAGCCGACCCAAGGTCATGCCGGGCATCGCCTTCCAGGTGCGCCCGAAGTCGCGCCGGACGTTGAAGGTCTGAAACCCGACGTTGAACGTCGTGAAGACGGGACGGAACCACCGGCTATTGAGGAAGCCGAGCACCTTCACAATGACGCCGGCCGAGGCGGTCTCATCGTTCAGGCTGTCCGCGATGAACGGGTCGACGTATTTCCCGCGCAACTTGCCCTTGTCCTTGTAGGTCACGAGTTTCCGCGGGTCGCCCTTCTTCGGCTCGACGGGCCGGTGCCCCTTCCCGGTCCACACCTCGCGCGCTTGCGCGATCTCGTCCGGGAACTGGCGATGCAGGAATTGAAAGCCGCCGACCTTGACCGTGTTGTACTCGGCGGCCTGGAGCGTCACGAGCGCCTTCAGGATCGTCGCGTCCGCGACGTTCTGAATCTCCTTGTGCGTGCCACGCTGGGAGAAGACGGCCGCGCTCACCCCCTCGTCGAGGTGGTCGAGGACCCGGTAGGTCGCATACGCGGGATTCTCCTGCATCTGCTCGTGCATCGCGTCCGAGTAGAGCCCCGCCTCGTAGGCCGTTTCCGTGACATCTTGCATCCCCGCGCGGAACGCGTCCATTTGCGCATTGAGGACCGCTCGGTTGTCAGGCGTCAGGGACCGCATCAGGTGGGTGTGCTGCTCGGCCGCTTCCTTCGGCGACAGGCCGAGCGGATTCGCCAGTTCCGACCGATCGCCGGCCATGATGCGTTCGTAAAAGAGCGCCGATCCGAACTCGTGCCAGCCGATCCCGGCGTCCTGTAACGCCACATAGATCGGTTGGATGTGTCGTTCGACGAAGCCCTTGAGTTTCCCGCCGAGGTAGTTGCGCTCACTTAGGAGATAGCGCGGGTCCTTGGCTGGCGGTATCCGCTGCCCAGCCTTTTCCACCGCGCGCGCGCGATCCAGGAACGGCACGTTCTTGTCGATGTATTCGACACGGAACCTGGTCCAGAAATCCTTCAGGCTCGCCAGGCGCTGCTGTCGACGGATGCGCTCCAGGTCCACGGCCTTGACGTCGCCGCCGTCGAACATCGCCAGTACGCGCCCATGCCGGCGCGCGATGACGTCGTTCGGCGTGCCCTGGAGGACGTCCTGTAACTCGAAGAAGGCGCGCTTGACTTCGGGCTTGGCGTCCATCGACTCGAAGAACTGCTGATAGAACGTCGGCGCCATCTGCTCAAGGAGCCCGGGGTCGTTGAAGAGCATCGAGATCGCGTCGGCGTACAGTTCCTTGCTGCTGTTGCGGTAGTCCCGGAAGCTCTTCGAAGCCGTCGCCTCGTCCCACGGGCGCCACCGCTTCGAGGCCCCGCGTAGTTCTGAGGTGACCGACGCGAGGGTGATCGTGGTGCCGTTCGGTGCGGTGAACATGTGCTTCAGAAACGCCCGGAGCGTGAACAGCCGTCCGAGGATGTTCCCGCGCTTCATGGTGCGGTTCGGGAGCCAATCCGTGAGGTGTCCGATCTCGTGCGACAGCACGCCGGCGAGCTCGTGTTCGCGTCCGCGCGCGAAGAGCGCCGCATGGAGCCGGATGGTGCCGGCGCGATGCGACCCCGTTTGTTCCGGCCGCCGAAAGGCTTTCACAATCTCCGGCGTCGCCGCCAATTCCATGGCGAGCTCGACCATCTCTGGATACGGCACGGGCTGAATCGACGTCGTCGCCGCCGGTTGCGTCTGGAGCGAGCCCCCACGGGGCGTGTGCAGGGGCTGGATACGCCGGCCCAGCCGCGGCGGCGCCGATGGTCGCTGGATCCCCGCCGAGAGATTCGCGTCGCTCCCGCCGGAGCCGCCACCGAACGTGAGGCCTGATTGCTGCCCCTTCGTGGCCGTCGACGCCTCGCCACTCAGCGAGAAGGGCGCCTCAAAGGCCGGTGTCTTGATGTTCTGCGCTCGCACCGCCCCAGCAACCGGTAGACGTGGCTGTAACTCGCCGGTGTCGAGCGTGTCCACGGCGGACTCGAGCGCCGCCACATCGAACGACGTATCCCCTGTCGCCTCCGCCTC
>MEMM01000005.1:8953-9116 GCA_001767925.1 Alphaproteobacteria bacterium RIFCSPHIGHO2_12_FULL_63_12 | reverse complement strand
CGTGATCAGCCGGTCAAATACCTGCCGCATCGCCGGCGAGATCTCGACGTCAATAGGCGACCCCTTCAAGTGCTCGTAGACCTTCGAGAGCCAGGCCGAAATCTTCTTGAACAGGGTCTTCAAACCGTCTGAGGGCGCGACACCGTCGCGGAGGTAGCGCTCC
>MEMM01000005.1:0-8854 GCA_001767925.1 Alphaproteobacteria bacterium RIFCSPHIGHO2_12_FULL_63_12 | reverse complement strand
TCGCGGACGTCTTGCGGGAGTGACCGGTCGAAGAGGAACCGGCGGGCGACGTGCGCCGCCTCGTGCAGGCCGGATGAGACGTTCGGCGACGCCAGAGCGCGGATAATGGCCTGTCCGTGTTCGGTAAACTCGACGCTCGCACGGGGGCCTTCGAACAAGGGCTGGCCTTGCAGTGCGGCCTCGCGCGCCTTCTCGGTGATGACGATGCCGTGGACAGCCACAGGGGCCGCCTCTTTCTTCGGCATGAATACACCGCCGACTTCGTCCAGTAACGCGCGTTGCTCGCGATAGGTCCAGAGGTTCGTGTTTGCGACCTCGTCCATTGCCTCCTGAAACGTGTAGCCTCGATCCATGCGGTTCAGGATCGAACTGACCGAATCGGCGACTTCGGTGTCCGGATTATCGGTGATCGTTCGTTCGAGGTAGGCGCGCGACCTCTCGTGCCCGATCCAACGCCGTTCGGTTTCGGAATCCTTCGGTTGTGGAATTTTCACGTCCTGCGTGTGGGTGCCCCAGGCCTTCCCGTAGCGGTCCATGAAGCGCGGAAGGATCTGATCGTAGAATCCCTTCATACCAGCGCCACCCACCTTCAGGGCTTCGCCCTTCAGCGAGCGGAGCCCTGACACACGGTCCGGTGTGATGGCGAGGAGTTTGTCGGCAACGTCCTTCCCCACGAAGTCTGGCAACTTGTCTCGATGAATCGTCTCCTTGATGACGCGTTCCTTGTCCTTGTACGCGGTGAGCACGCCGTGGTCCTTCCCAGCCGCCGGCCACTCGACCCACTGCACGGAATCGACCTGCTTCGAGAGGTCGTACCGTTCGTTCTGCTGATCGCCGGTTGTCCACGCTAAGACGTCGTAGCCGTGCTCTGCGCTGTACCGGAGCATTCGCTTCATGGCGAGCTCTGGCCAGGTCGTCTTGAACGGTGCGTCAGGCACAGCAGGCCCGTGCTTTTCGTCCTGGGCCAGCCGATAGGCTTCGTCTACTCGCTTGATGTCTTCGTCGATCTCGTGCGTCCACGAGTCGCGTTGGCTTCGAAGGTCGATCAGTGAGCGCCCGTGCTTCGCCTCAACCTCGGCCTTGATGGCGTCGAACTTCGCCTGCACGTCAGACTTGTAGCCGTGCTTGCGGCCCCTTTGATGCCAGTCGCTTTGCACCTCTTCGACGAACAGCACCTTGCGGCCCTGTGAATCCGTCCGGTCGTTGAATCGGATGTGCGCGAGGATGTTCGGTTCGTCGAAGTGACTGCTCGTGAAAGCCGCCGCGCGTGCGCTCAGACGACGGCCTGGACGATCCGGATCCTCGACTGGTGGATCTGGTTCCTTGGCTGGCAGCGTCAACAGCAGCTCCCGGTAGTTCTCTCCGCCGGGAACGGTATAGGACTCAAACTTTGTGCCGCGCCCTTTGTCCCTGAACCGATTCTCATCTCCGAGCATCACCTCGGAGACTTGGATCTGGTTCGCGTCGAGAAACGCCTGCACCTCGGCCTTCGTGACGGTGACCTGTCCGGCGAGCCACGCCTTCAGCCCGGACCACTCAAGCTCTTCCGCCTTCACCCCTGCTTTCGGATTCGACACCATTGCGAGGACTTGCCCGGCCAGTGCCTTGTTCGCCATCTTCGTGTCGATGACATTTCGGAGACGGCTGTAGAAGATCGGCGCGGGCTCAACGGCGTCCTGGTAGAGCAGGTCAGGCCCGTCGCCTTTGACGAGGGCGACCATCTGTGCGAAGGTATCGGAGACGTCGGGCGGCGGAGGAGACGTGGGGGTTCGTCCTTCACGCCGGAGTTCACCGGACACACCAGGGTCTCGTCCTACTACCCCGACGTCAGCGACCTCCACCGTTTGCACGAAATACAACCGCGTGCCCTTCTCAGGCTGACGGAAGCCTTTCGCTAGAATTTTCACACGGACAACGTCGTCGCCGATCGGCATCGGCACGTCGAAGTGATACATCGCACGGACGTCGTCGTCTTCACGCGAGGGTCGCTCCAGCCGTAACGTCGCGAGTGGGAACAGCGCGTCCAAGTTCGCGACAGCCATCATGTGCGCGTGCGGTGACACAGACCGCCGGACTGCACCTGCGCTCAGCATCTTCGCGAGCGAGGCGCCCGAGACTGTCGCCGTGACGCTCGTTTCAAGATTTGTGAGCGGCGCATTCACAAAGCGTGTTGCGAGCGTTCTGGCGACGACTGAGCCCTGAGCGAAGCGCAGTCGTTCGCGAAGGCTCGCCAACCCTTGACGTATCGCTGGATTGAGTCCGTCCTGCGTGAGTTCGCCGGTTGTCCCACCTTTCGCCACGAGCACGCGGTCGAGCGGGATTCCCATCGCCTCGTAGACGGCCACGACGGCGTCAGCCTGCTCTTTTGTTCCACCGAACGCGGCCCGATAACTCTCAGCGGTCAGAGGCACCGGTTCGGTCGCTGAATCAGCACTGGAGCCCCAGGCGTCGCTCCACCACGCCTCGCTCGGCACCATCCCCGCCCGCGTGGCGAGTTCGTCGGTGCCTGGGAAGGTCGCGCCCCGTTCGCCGACGTCGCCCAGGCGCGCTACGTCTTCGAGCGCGGCCATGAGATCAGGGATGTCCTGGATGTGGGAAAACTCCGGCGACTGGTTCAGGAGTCGCACCATGTCGTCGAGGCTGTGCCCGGTCTTGCGGCGTCCGGAGACCTTCTCGTTCGCCTTGACACGGAAGACGTTCGGCACCCCGCCGAAGTTGCCGAAGGGACCCGCGCCTTCGCGCGCCCATCGCAACTCGCCGCTGTAGCCGCCACCTTCTTCCGCGGCGATACTGATCCCGCCGGCGGCGGCAATCGCCTCGAGGAGCGTACGCGGGTTGTGTCCGCTCTCGCGGAACTCGCGGTCGAGATCGTCGAGGAACGAGAGGCGGGAGTCGAACTCGGCCTTGACGTCGGCCTCGGTAGCGGTCGGATCTACGGTTTGGGCAGAGGCGAAGACGTGCGCGAAGACGTCTCGGTAGTGTGCGTCTCGGCGTTTGGTTTGGGCGCGGGTGGACTCGCGACCGGCTGGCTGGCTCGCCGCAACGCGATCGATGGATGCACGCCCTGACGGACCATCTTCAACGCCTTCTCGCGGTCCATTGGGCTCACTCGGCGTAGTCTGCGCCGGTTGACGGGCGGTGTCAACTGATGGCGCGAGGCCAGGATAGTCGCTCAGGACTTCTTCAGGAACAAACTTGCCTTCCTGAAGCGCCTTCTCTACCGCCTGCCGATGGTCGCTGAGAACCAGTCTTCTACCGCCTCCGCCAAGGTTGTTCGTGGAATCGGCGTAAACCTCGGCCGGAACTTCCCAGATGGGTTTGTCGCCGCGTTCGGCCTTGGCCGCCGCTACCCGCGCCTGCCTCTTGTCCTGATACTCCGCGCGCTTGTCGCTGCGCGTGATGGACTCAGGGGTGATCCTACGTCCCTGTGCATTGATCCTGCCGACTTCAAAGGCATCGGCCTGCGCTTGGAGATACTGAGCTTCACGATGTAGCCGGACGGCTTCGACTGACCGGTTGACCGTCTGCTCGATCCGCTTCTCGCCTCCTGGTCGCCCGTATCCGGTGCCGAGCGGGAACGACTCTGCCATCGCGCGGTCGCGACTCGCTGGACCTGCAATGCGCTCGTAGCGCTGTCTCGCGCGTTGGGCTTTCGCGGCGAATGGATTATCTGGACGATACGTCTTCTCCAGCGAGGTCGTCGCTGGCTCGTTCACTGAAGGAGGCTCGGCCTGCTCGACGGCTGGAATATCCGCCTTCGGAGGGGTTACGTTGATGACCGCCGGTATATCAGTTGACGGTGTACTGGCCGGAGGCTCAACTTCCGGTTGTGCTCCCTCGTTTTGAGGGGTCGTCGTCCCGAGAATCGCGCGCGCGAATGCCTGGAGTTCGCCACGCGCACGGGCCTCTTTGAACGTCGCGAGGTTCAGGAGTTCTTCGGCGTAGAGCCGCACCCGAGATTTGTTCCCGTTGGTCGCGATGCGCCCGCGGAGCTCGGCGATCCTCGCGTCGATCCCGGCGACGTCGACCTGGTCTTCGGCCGCTTCGAGCGCCGTCCGAGGCGGTTCCTGTGTTTCGACCGCAGTTGAGGCGGTAATCCCGGAAGCAGGCGGCGTAACCGTCTGCGCTGGCGCGACGGGTGGAGGCGGCTGCACGCGTGCCACTGGAGCCGGCTGGACCGGTGGCGGCGCGCTCGTGACCGCTTGGATCGGCTGTGTCGTCTGTGGTGGCGGAGGCGTAGCGGAGGTGTCGCGAGGATGTAGCGAAGGTGTCGCAATCGTGTCGCGCGGTACTACGGGCATCCCACGCGAGACCACCTGCGCGCCGCCGCCCATCACGCCGCCGGCCAGCGTGCCCATGACCGCCGCTTCGTCGACCCCCTCCATGAGCGGACGATTCGCCGCCGCGTTGGCGAGGACCTGTTCCTGAACAGACTGCGGAAGTTCTTCGAGGAAGCCTTCCTGCACGGCCCCGTAAATCACAGACTTCACGAGGCCCTGTCGAGCGGTCGCACTGCGCCCGGCCGCCGCAAGCATGGTGTCGACGTCGTCCAGCCCAAGCCGCTGCGCGAGTTTCCCGCCGAACACGCCAATCGCCCCGGTCGCGACGCCTGACGTAGCCGCCAACACGGCCTGCTTGCCCGTCAGGAGTCGGTCTGCAGTCCCTTGACGCGTTTGCGCGGCGGCGCTGCCGGCGCTCGCGGCGCCCTCTCCGAACGCGCCCGCGACGAGCGGGCCGATCCGTGGTGCCACTGCCAACGCCCCACGCGCGAGGGCTCCGCCGGCCAGCATAAGCGGCACGGACTCGAGGACCGATTCAGCGATCACGGACGGGTTCGAGAGCGCCGCGACGGCCTTCCCGACGATCCCGCTCGCCTCCTGCACCTTCCGTTTCGCCGCTTTCTGCGGGTCGGAGAAGTAGGCCTCGAGCGCCGCGCGGGCTTCCGCGGGCCTGAACCCGACCGTGTCTTCAAGCGCCTTTCCGACGCGTCCACCGGTGGCAATGTCCGCGAGTCCGACGGCTGCCTCAGGGAGACCAATCGCGGCCTTCAGGCCAGTGATGCCGACGTCCTTGGCGACGTCGAGTGCAGAGCGGCCAGTGGTGTATTTCCCGGCGGCGTAGTCCTCGTGCAACTGCTTCGCGTAGGTCGTGGCGCTTGCCTGGTCGGCGAATACCCCGAGATGTTTTCCCGACCGTTTGAATTCGGAGATGGCCTGCCGTTCGTTCAGGAGCCGCCCGTCAGGTGTCACACGCGACAGGAGGTATTCCTTGCCGTCGAAGTTCACCGAGAACGAATAGACCGTACTCGTGCCGCCGACTGGATTCTTGACGACCGGTTGCTTGGCGAGGTCGATGTTTCCTGGCTCGATGAGTCCGCTCGCGGCATCGTCCGGCTGTCGAATCGCCTCGAGGTCCGCGTCGAAACTGTCGTCTCCGCCACGCACGGCCTGCAGATCGGCCGCGAAGTCGTCCGTCGCAGCGGCCGGCGTCGCATCGCCGAGGATGTGGCGCACGTACGTCTGCGTCTCCGCGAACGGCGGGATGCCGCCGTACTTCTCGACCGCGCCAGGCCCCGCGTTGTAGGCCGCGAGGGCCAGCGCGGGATCCCGGAACTGCGTCATCTGCTGCTTGAAGTAGCGCGCCGAAGCGCGAAGGTTCTGGACAGGATCGCGCGGGTCGGCGCCGAGTTCGACCGCAGTCGCTGGCATCAGTTGCCCGAGACCGATCGCGCCCTTCGGCGAGACCGCGTCCGGGTTCCAGTTCGATTCCCGACCGATCAAGCGATCAAAGAGGTCGGGGTCGATCCCTTCCTCGGCCGCCGTCAGGCGTGCGAGCGCTCGGTAGTCTGGCGGTGGTGGTGCAGCCACTTGGCCAGGCACCCCACGCACGGCCGCGAGGTCGTCAGCGAACGGTATATCCAGCCGCACGGGCACGAGCACGCTCCTGTTCGACGGTGGTGCCGCGACGTGCGGCAATCTTCCCAAGTTCGGCGGCGGTCACGCTCTTGCCACCCGCGGCACCGCTCTGCGGCGACGTCTTCATCGTGGTCGGCGGGACAGGGAGCAATACTTTCGGATCATCGCTGGGGAGGAAGGCTCCTGATGTGTCCTCCCCGAAGAGATCCTTCACCGCCTTCTGCGCCTTCAACGGGTCGAGTTTGGGGTGATCGCGCTTGAGTTTCGGCATCACAGCCGCGAGATCGGCGAGCGCATCCTGCACCCGATACGGCACCTTCTGCCCGTTCGCGTCGATGACTGCGCGGTTGTTCGCGTCCGTGACGACTTTCTGCTGCATCGAGAACAAGTAGTCCTTGACGCCCTGCGGGAGCGTCGGATCGTCCCCGCTCGTGGCGGTCGGCGCGCGATACGCCGTCTTTCCGACGGCTTGACTGCGCGGCCTGAACGTCGGCACGCCGTTTTCGTCGACGGTCTCGAGCGGTTCCGAGCCGGCGGCCGATGCGGGCGCGACCCACTTCTGTTTCCCGATCGCCTGACTGCGTGGTCGATAAATGGGCTTGCCGCCTTCGTCAACCTCCTCGAGCGGTTCGGTCGTCTGGTCCTTCGGCTCGAGGAGCGCGAGTTGTTCCTTGATGGTGAGCGCGTTGAACATCGTCATCCGCGACCACTCGGGCGAGTAGGTCTCCGGCATCGCCGACGTGTCGATGCCGCCCTTGCTGGCACGGAGTTGCGCATACGCGGCCTGGCGCGCGGGGATCGGTAACGCTTCGATGGCCCCCACCGACCGGGCCATCTGCTCGGCCTTGTCCATGGCCTCGTCCCGCTTCGCCTTGCTCAAGGTCGCGAAGTGCGCCCGGAGCCGCATCCCGGTCTCTGGATCGAGCGCCATGACGGCGTTCAACCGCTCTTCCGTCATCTCGCCAGGGGCTGCGATGATGTCCCGGAGCCGTCCCTGGTTCGCGATCTCGCCGAGCCGGAACGTCCGGTTCTCCCGGCGTTCGTCGCGTGCGGCGGCGCGCTCCTCTTGGTCGGCCTGACGCGCAGCTTCCTGCTGTCGGATCTGTTGCGCCTTGAGATAGGAGCCCAAGAGGTCGATCCGCATGGGCTCGACGCCGAGGGCAATGCGTGGGTCAACGGGCACAGCGCCCTCCATAGGAGTAGAATCGGCCGTCATGCCACGGCGTTACCAACATGCCGAAGAACTCGTCGGTCAGCGATTTGGACGCTTGGTTGTCACCGCGAAGGCGCCGCCGTCGAAGCCACCGAAATTGATCTGCCAATGCGACTGCGGCAAAACATCCACACCGACGGCTTTCGATCTGAGAACTGGTGCGAGCCGGAGTTGCGGGTGTCTGCTCTTGGAAGTGCTGGCGGCCGGCACGGTGCCCCCTTCGTTTATTGGTGGCGAGCACTTCGGACGACTGACCGTGCTCGATCGTATTCCGCGCACGCTGCCGCCACGCTGGCGCTGTCTGTGCGAGTGTGGTCAAGAGACGCTGGTGACCGCATACGACTTGAGAGAAGGAGACGTCGTCAGTTGCGGGTGCTACCTGAGGTCTATCGCTGGCCGTCATAGCATCACGCACGGGCACACGCGCGGCGGACGAATATCGGCCGAGTTCAGCGTGTGGTGCGGAATGCGTCGTCGCTGTGGAAACGCAAACGATTCTAGCTATGCCGACTACGGCGGTCGCGGCATCACGGTGTACGAGGAGTGGCGCACGAGTTTCGAGGCATTCCTCCGTTACGTCGGACCTCGTCCAACACCAGAACACTCCATTGATCGCATCGACAACGATGGCAATTACGAACCGGGCAACGTTCGGTGGGCGACACCGAAAGAGCAAGCGAACAACCGCCGACCGCGAAGATCTACTCAACACGTCGGTACCCCGGAGGCGGCTGCTGCTGACGCATGAGCGCGAGCATCATCGCGTTGTCGCCAATCGCCTGAATACCATTTGTCCATGCGTTTTGGCTCCCGACTCTACCGGCGGCGTTCGCATTACCAGCGCCGGTGATCAGGTCGGAGCCGCCCTGCATGTAACTCGTGCCCTGGGAGCCGAGCTGGTTCGCGGCAGTCTGCCCGAGACCGGCTAGAGCGGCCGGACGGTTGAAGGCGTTCGATTGGTTTTGCTCGTAAATATCGTGAGCCTGGCGATATTCCTGAAGGGATCGGTTGTAAATTTTGTCGTATTCCTCGCTCGCGAGGCCTTGCCCCCACCGCATGAGTTCCTTCATGGGTCGCGCCGTGAAGAGCGTGCCCTTCGCCGCGGCTGAACGCTCGATCGCCTTCTGCCCCTCGTCCATGCGGAACTTGAACGCGGGATTGTTCCCGAGATCCTGTGACGGCGCGTTGAAGGCCGACGTCCACGGACGCATCCAGCCCTCGCCAGCTATGGCCGCCAGCGGATACTGCCCGCCGCCGGTGTTGACCTGGTTGAATGGCGCGGACGCGACTGGCGGGAGTTGCCCGGCCGCGGGTGCAGTAGCCTGCGGATCCGTCGGCGGCGCGGCACCGGGCATCTGTTCGATCAGTGGCGGTTGCCCGAACCCAGGTTCGCCGGGGAGTGGCGCGCGCGGGCCGCTGCCTCGGCTCGCGGCCTCCACATAGCCGCCTGGAGGGACGGCGCCTGATTGGTCTTGCTGCTGGGCGAGCCATTGGCTGTAGCCGTCGACGCCTTGTGTATCAAACCATCCCGCCATTACCCTATCCTCCTCGCGCCCCTGGCTTCAAAGGCGCTCGCGAACTGTTGCGGGACCCGCTGCGTGGACCCGTCCGGCGCCTGCAGCGTGACGAAGTTCCCAGTCATGGCTGGCGCGCCCATCCCGCCGGGCCGCGGCACCGCCGCAGACATCGGCATCTGCCCGAGGACTTGCCCCGCGGCGGTCCCGAC
>MEMM01000004.1:3301-5902 GCA_001767925.1 Alphaproteobacteria bacterium RIFCSPHIGHO2_12_FULL_63_12 | reverse complement strand
CGCTTCGTCTACCGCGTCTTTTCCATGCTGATCGACATCGACCGCATCGACGAGGCTGCGGCGACATCAAGATTTTTTTCGCGCAACCGGTTCAATCTTTTTTCGTTTTTCGATCGCGATCATGCGGACGAGGACCCGGCGCCGCTCGCCGCGCGCATACGGGCGACGCTCTGGGGCGCCGGCTTTCGGGGCGACGGCCGGATCGAGCTTTTGTGCTATCCGCGCGTTCTTGGCTACGCCTTCAATCCCCTGTCGGTCTATTATTGCTTTGACGCGAACGGCGCGCTGGAAGCGGTTCTCTACGACGTCAGGAACACGTTCGGGGAGCGGCATGGCTACCTGATTGCGGCCGATCCGGGCGCGGAGATCATTCAACAATCGGCCGACAAGAACTTTTACGTTTCGCCGTTCATGGACATGGATCAGCGCTATGATTTCACTCTGTCGCATCCCGGGGACCATCTGACAGTTTCGATCGCGCAGCACGATGGCGAGGGGCCAATTTTCCTTGCCTCCTTCGCCGGCGACCGGCGGGAGATGTGCGACCGGACGCTGATCGACGCGTTTTTCCGTTACCCGATGATGACCCTCAAGGTGATCGCGGCGATCCATCTCGAAGCGGCGCGCCTTTTCGCCAAAGGGCTGCGCTTGCGCCCTCGACCGCCAGCGCCGGAGCGGGCGGTCAGCGTCATCGCCCGCACAGTCCGGCGGCGCGATGCGGCGTAAAGGTTAGAAATCCAGCGCGCGCGACAAGGGCGGCGTCATCGCGACGCCGAGACTGATCGGCCGGATCCAGTCCTCAATCATTTTCAAAATGTCGCGCCTGTCGGTATTTATGGACGCTTGGGCGGGAATGCGCTAGGCCGTCCGGCGCTGCCCCCGGAGGTTTCATGGACAAGATTCACAAGGACGCGCGCGCAGCCCTCGACGGGCTGCTCTTTGACGGGATGACGATCATGGCCGGCGGCTTCGGCCTGTGCGGCATTCCGGAAAACCTCATTCTCGCCATCCGCGATTCCGGCGTCAAAAATCTCACCGTTATTTCGAACAATGCCGGCGTCGACGGCTTCGGCCTCGGCATGCTGTTGAACTCGCGGCAGGTGAAGAAAATGATCTCCTCCTATGTCGGCGAGAACAAGGAGTTCGAACGGCAATATCTCTCCGGCGAGCTGCAACTCGAATTCAACCCGCAAGGAACGCTCGCCGAACGCTGCCGCGCGGGCGGCGCCGGCATTCCGGCGTTTTACACGAAGACGGGCGTCGGCACGCTGATCGCGGAAGGCAAGGAGCACAAGGTCTTCAACGGCGAGACCTATATCATGGAGACAGGGCTCGTCGCCGACCTTTCGATCGTCAAGGCATGGAAGGGCGACGGGCAGGGAAATCTCGTCTATCGTATGACCGCGCGCAATTTCAATCCGATGATGGCGACGGCCGGCAAGACGACGGTCGCCGAAGTCGAAGAGCTGGTCCCGGTCGGCGCGCTCGACGCGAACAATATTCACACGCCCGGCATCTTCGTGCAGCGCATCGTTAAAGGGAAGTTTGAAAAGCGCATCGAGCAGCGCACGGTCCGCCATAAGGAGAGCGCGTAATGGCCTGGGACAGGAACCAGATGGCGGCGCGCGCCGCGAAGGAACTGAAAGACGGCTTCTACGTCAATCTCGGCATCGGCATTCCGACACTGGTCGCGAACTATATTCCCAAAGGCGTCGATGTGACGCTCCAGTCGGAAAACGGCATGCTCGGCATGGGGCCGTTTCCCTATGAAGATGAAGTCGACGCCGATCTCATCAACGCCGGCAAGCAGACGATCACCGAGCTTGACCGCACCTCGTATTTTTCCAGCGCAGACAGTTTCGGCATGATCCGCGGCGGCCATATCGACCTTTCGATCCTCGGCGCGATGGAAGTCTCCGAGACCGGCGATCTCGCCAATTGGATGATTCCGGGCAAGATGGTCAAAGGCATGGGCGGCGCGATGGATCTCGTCGCCGGCGTCAAGCGCGTCGTCATCGTCATGGATCACGCCTCGAAAGCGGGCGAGCCCAAGCTCTTGCACAAATGCTCATTGCCGCTCACCGGCACGCATGTCGTCGATATGGTCATCACCAATCTCGGCGTCTTCGATGTCGTGCGCGGCAAGGGGATGACGCTGGTCGAACTCGCCGACGGCGTGACGCTCGATGAGCTGAAGGCGCAGACGGAAGCGAACTTCAAGGTCGCGCTGAAGAACTGATGGCGGCGCTATCCCTCGCCGATCTTGAAACCCCGGCGCTGCTTCTCGATGAGGCAAAGCTCGATCGCAACATCGCGCGCATGAAGGCGCTGATGGACGCGAAGGGCGTGAAGCTTCGCCCGCATATCAAGACGGCGAAGTCAGTCGACGTCTATGCGCGCGCGCTCGACGGCGCTGTCGGCGTCACCGTCTCGACGCTCGCGGAAGCCGAATACGCCTTCGCCAACGGCGTCGCCGATATTCTCTATGCGGTCGGCATGGCGCCGAACAAGCTGGCGCGCGCGCTCGCCTTGCGCGAGAGGGGCGCTGATCTGACGCTAAGCGTCGATTCGATCGGCGCAGCGCGGGCGATCGACGCGGCG
>MEMM01000004.1:894-3287 GCA_001767925.1 Alphaproteobacteria bacterium RIFCSPHIGHO2_12_FULL_63_12 | reverse complement strand
GACAGCGACGACCATCGCGCCGGCGTCAAGCCGATGTCCGCCGCCGCGCGCGAGATCGCTTCCTTTCTGAACACGGCGCCGGGCGCGCGGTTTCGCGGCCTGATGACACACGCCGGCGGCTCTTACGATTGCCGAAGTATTGAAGCGATCCGTGCCCTCGCCGAACAGGAACGCCGCGCCGTCGTCGACACCGCCACCATGCTGGCCGGGGAGGGGATCGCGAGCGAGATCGTCAGCGTCGGCTCGACCCCGACCGCAAGCTTCGGCGCGCGCTTCGACGGCGTCAGCGAAGTGCGCGCCGGCGTCTACATGTTTCAGGACCTCGTCATGGCCTCGCTCGGCGTGTGCGCGATCGACGACATTGCGATGTCGGTGCTGACGAGCGTCATCGGCGTGCAGGGCGACAAGAACTGGGTCCTTGTCGACGGCGGCTGGATGGCGATGTCGCGCGATCGCGGCACGGCGGCGTTCCCGATCGATTACGGCTATGGCCTCGTCTGCGATGAGGCCGGCGCGCCGATCAAGGATCTGATCCTCATCGGCGCCAATCAGGAGCACGGGATTATCGCGCGCCGCGACGGCGGACCGATCGACCTTCCGAAATTCCCGGTCGGGCGCCTTTTGCGCATCCTGCCGAACCACGCCTGCGCGACCGCGGCGCAGTTTTCCGCCTATGACGTGATCGGGGGTCAGGGAAGCGTAGATGCGCGCTATCCGCGTCTCCATGGCTGGTGACGCGCGGCTTTCGTTAACCGATTGAAGCTATCCGGGAAGCAGGTTAAGCGCGAATTCCCTGTGTTTCGTTTCATTCCCGGGCGATGACCGATGCAAGCTGCCGAAACCGACGACCTATCTGACGGCGTCGAGGCGATGTGGATCGCGGCCGTTCTCCTCGGCCTTGTCGAGGGCCTCACCGAATTCATTCCGGTGTCGTCGACCGGGCATCTCGTGCTCGCCGCCGACTTTTTCAACGCGCCGACGCCGCCGGGACGCGTTTTTGAAATCGTCATCCAGCTCGGCGCCATTCTCGCGGTCTGCGTCATTTACTGGAACCGCCTGTGGTCGAAGGCGCTGGCGTTTTTCACCGACAAGGCTGCGCGCTATTTCGTTTACGCGGTGCTCGCCGCCTTCGGCCCCGCGGTCATTCTCGGCCTTGCGATCGGCGATTATATCGACGCGCTGTTTTTCCGCCCGAGCGTCATTGCGACGGCCCTGATCCTCGGCGGCTTCGTCATCATCGCGGTCGAGCGCATGCATTTGCCGGTGAAGTTCGAGGAGGCCGAAGACATCAAGCCGCTGACGGCGCTCAAAATCGGCGCGGTGCAGTGCCTCGCCTTCATTCCGGGCGTGTCGCGCTCCGGCGCCTCGATCATCGGCGCGCGGCTGATGGGCGTCGGTCAGAAAGCGGCGGCCGAGTTTTCGTTCTTCGTCGCCATTCCGACAATGATCGGCGCGACCGTCTACGATCTCTACAAGTCGCGCGATACGCTGTCGACCGACGGCGCGACGATGATCGCCATTGGTTTTCTTGTGTCGTTCCTGTCGGCGCTGGCGATCATCAAGCCGTTTCTCGGCTTCGTCGCGCGGCGCGGCCTCATCCCCTTCGCCTGGTACCGGATCGCGCTCGGGCTTCTCATCTTCGCACTTCTCGCCATGGGTCTGGGACCGGCCGCCGCCTGATCATTCGTGATGAACCGGCCGGCCCCGCGTTTCCGGCAGGAACAACATGCCGATGACGAAGGTCCCGCCGGCGATGATGATCGGGTACCAGAGCCCGGCATAGATGTTTCCGGTCGCGGCGACGATCGCGAAGGCCGTCGTCGGCAGGAATCCGCCGAACCAGCCATTGCCGATGTGATAGGGCAGCGACATCGAGGTGTAGCGAATGCGCGCCGGGAACAATTCGACGAGCGTCGCCGCCAGCGGTCCGTAGGACATCGTCTGGATCGCGACGAACAGCGCGATGATCGCGACGATCAGCGGCTTGTTCATGGCGCCCGGATCGGCGCGGTCCGGATAATTCGCCCGCGCGAGCGCCTCTTTCACGTCCGACGCGAAGTCGCTTATCGCCGCCTTTTTCTCCTCGCCGCCGAGGAGGCGCGGATCGGGCGCCGCGATCGCCATATCGCCGACCGTGATTTTGGCGACCGCGCCTTCGGGAAGCGCCGCGTTCCGATAGGAAATACCGGCGCGGGTCAGGAATGATTTGGCGATATCGCAGGACGTCGCGTCGAATTTTTTCTTGCCGACCGGGTCGAACTGCAAGGTGCAATCCCCGTCAAAGGCGTGAACGGTCACGGGGGACGCCTTTTGCGCCGCGACGAGTGCAGGGTTCGCCGCCGCTGACAGCGCATGGAAGAGCGGCAGGCAAAGAAGCGCGGCGAGCGCGAGGC
>MEMM01000004.1:0-879 GCA_001767925.1 Alphaproteobacteria bacterium RIFCSPHIGHO2_12_FULL_63_12 | reverse complement strand
ACGGCCCGCCGATGACAAGCGCGATGGCGACCAGCGTGTTCGCGGTCAATCCGTCGACCTTCAACACGCGATCGAGGAAAAAGAGAATGTAAAACGTGCTGACATAGAACGACACCGCCTGCCCAGCCACGAGGCCGAAAAGTGCGATCAGCACGAGCTTCAAATTCTTCCACTGGCCGAACGATTCGCTGAATGGCGCCTTTGACGTGGCGCTTTCCTCCTTCATTTTCTGGAAGACGGGGCTCTCGTTGAGTTTCATCCTGATCCACATCGAAATGCCGAGCAGGAAAATCGAAACCAGAAACGGAATGCGCCATCCCCATTCCGAAAAGGCGTCCGGCGCGATGAACGAGCGGGCGATCATGATGACGACCAGCGACAAAAGAAGGCCGCCGACGGCCGTCGTCTGGATCCAGCTGGTCTGCAGGCCGCGCTTTTCCGCCGGCGCGTGCTCGGCGACATAAATCGCGGCGCCGCCATATTCCCCGCCGATCGCCAGTCCCTGCATCAGCCGCAAGAGGACGAGAATGACCGGCGCTGCGATGCCGATCTGCTCGTAGGAGGGAAGGAGGCCGACGCAAAAGGTCGAAACGCCCATCAGCGCCATGGTGACGAGGAAAGTGTTCTTGCGCCCCACTACGTCGCCGATACGGCCGAAGGCGAGCGCGCCGAGCGGGCGGACGATGAAGCCGGCGGCGAAGGCGGCAAGGGCGAAAATGAAGCCTGTCGTTTCATTGACGCCGGAAAAGAAATGCCGGGCGATCTCGCTGGCGAGCGCGCCATAGAGAAAGAAGTCGTACCATTCGAACATCGTGCCGAGCGACGAGGCGCCGACAACCAGCCGTTCCTTCGCGCGCGAGTCTGCTTCACTGGAAGCGA
>MEMM01000003.1:162790-164874 GCA_001767925.1 Alphaproteobacteria bacterium RIFCSPHIGHO2_12_FULL_63_12 | reverse complement strand
TGTTCCATGCGTCTAGGTCGTCTCGATGCGGGGATTGCGGGGGGCGCGCGGCTGTTCCGCAATCCCCGCATCGAGACGACCTCGACGCATGGAACAGGGTGCACGCTCGCCTCCGCCGTCGCGACCGGGATCGCGCAAGGCCTGCCGCTCGCCGCGGCGGTCAAGCGCGCGATCGACTATGTGCATGAAGCGATCAGGACGGCGCCCGGTTACGGCGGCGGGCATGGGCCGCTCAATCACTCCTGGCCCTGCCAACCGGACTAATCGGACCATTCGAAAAATTCGGTTGAAGGCGGGGCGCGCCGCGCCTACCTGCCGCACGAAGCAATCATGCTGGGAATGAAGCCATGGCGCAATATGATTTCGAAACCCTCGACGTTTTCACCGGGCGCAAATTCGCCGGCAATCAACTCGCGGTGCTGCTTGATGCGCGCGGTCTTTCGACCGAGGACATGCTGACGATCACGCGCGAGTTCAATTATTCAGAGACGACATTCGTGCTGCCGCCGGCGGATCCGAAAAATACCGCGCGGGTCAGGATCTTCAGCATCGGCTATGAAATGCCCTTCGCGGGCCATCCGACGGTCGGGACGGCGATCGCCATCGCACGGGCGCGTAAAAGTTCGGGCGAGCTGCGCCTTGAACTCAACACAGGCGTCTTTCCGGTCAGGGTCGACCTTGATCGCGCCGTTCCGTATGCGGAGTTCCTGAACCCTAACCTGCCGAAGGAAACCGGCGCCGCCCCCGACGCCGCGCTGATCGAGGCGGCGCTGTCGCTGCCTGAAGGGTCGATCGACCGCGCCGCGCATCGCCCGCGCAAGGTCGGCGCGGGCGCGAATTTCTATTTCGCGAAAGCCCCGCTCGCGGCGGTCCGGCAGGCGAAATTCAACAGCGCCGCCTTCGAGGCGATCAGCTTCAACGATACGATCGGCGTACTTCTCTACGCCGAGGGCGGCGAGGCGGCGGACGCGACCTATCACGTCCGCATGTTCGCGCCGGGCGCCGGCATCCCGGAAGATCCGGCGACGGGAGGGGCCGCCGCCGCGCTTCCGGGCAAGATCGCGCTGTCGCAACAGCTTAGCGAGGGAAAGCATCATTGGGTGATCGAGCAGGGATTTGAAATGGGCCGGCCGAGCCGCATTCACGCCAGCGTTGAAGCGGCCGGCGGCGCCGTCAAATCCGTGCGCATCGGCGGCGAGGCCGTGCCGGTAATGAAGGGGCAGCTCGACTACTGAGCGGGAGTTTGCTTCCTGACGATGGGTGTAGCTCCCGGTCTTGGCTTTCGCTGGCTGACGGCGACGCCGGCGAAAATCAGCGCGAGCGCAACAAAAGCGCTCGGCGCCAGCCGCTCGCCAAAGAGCAAGGCGCCGAGGCCGACCGCGACGACCGGCGTCACATAATTGGCGAGCGCCATGAACGACGCGCCGGCCCGGGCGACGATCGTGAAAATGATAAAGCCCGCCAGCGCCGTCGGGCCGATTCCGAGAATGAGGATGCTCACGAGGCTTTTCGCCGACCATGCCGCCGGCGCGATCGGCGTCACGAGGAGCGCCGGCGTTGCGAGCAGGGCGCCCATGGCGACCGCGCCCGCTGAAAAAACCCTCGGACTGGTTCCCGGCGCGCGCCGCGTCAACACGACCGACACCGCGTAACACAGCGTCGCGACAAGCAGCCCCGCCTGCGCCAGAAAATCCGCCTGCTTGACGCCGCCAAGCGCCGATGGGCCAAGAAGGACGGCGACGCCGGCAAAACCCATGGCGAATCCGGCGACGCGATAGGCGGTCAGTTTTTCATCGGCGAAAAAATAGGCGAGGCCGAGCGTCCACAGCGGCATGAACGCCATGTAGACGCCGGCGAGGCCGCTCTCGACATATTGCTGCGCCCACGGAAAAATCAGGAAGGGGATCGAATATCCGATGATCCCGACGCCGAACATCGACCCCCAGATCGGGTTGACGCGCGCGCCGTCTTTCGTCCGTATCAGGACGGGCGGCAGGCTCTGCCTTTTCGCGCGCATCAGAAAATAGAGCGCGGCGGCGGCGATCCACAACCGCCCGACCGCGACCAGCGGCGGCGGCACGGTT
>MEMM01000003.1:124997-162757 GCA_001767925.1 Alphaproteobacteria bacterium RIFCSPHIGHO2_12_FULL_63_12 | reverse complement strand
CCGCCGAGCGCGGTCAGCAGCGCAAGCAGCATCCAGTCGAGCGGCGTCGCATCGGCGGGACCGGTCCGGGTCGTCGTCGAGTTCATCGCTTGCTTCATCGAGGAGATCTTTGCACGGACGGTTCAAGCGGCCCATCCTTCGAGACGCGCGCCCTCGGCGCGCTCCTCAGGATGAGGGCTTTCTGTGTTGAAGGAGACCTACCCACATCCTGAGGAGGGTCGGTCATCGCCGGATGATCGATCCGTCTCGAAGGAAGGGGTCGGCAAGGCTATCGCAGCACAAAATGCTCCGGATGGCAGTTTGCTGCAATGCAAAATTTCTGTTGACGGCGCCAGCGATTCTGTCGGACAAGCGCGGCGGGCCACGCTTCCCCAACGAAGCGCGACTCATCTGTAAGGATGGGAGTGACATCGATGACGACGAAACCGGGCGTACGTCCAGCGCGCCCCTATTTTTCATCCGGCCCCTGCGCCAAGCGCCCCGGATGGTCTGCGCAAAATCTTGGAACGGAAACGCTCGGCCGCTCGCATCGCGCCAAGCTCGGCAAGACGCGCCTGAAAGAGGCGATCGACCGCACGCGCGCGCTGCTGGAAGTTCCGAACGATTATCGCATCGGCATCGTGCCGGCGTCGGACACGGGCGCTGTCGAAATGGCGCTGTGGTCGCTGCTCGGCGCGCGCCCCGTCACCATGCTCGCCTTCGAAAGCTTCGGCGAAGGCTGGATCACCGATGTCGTCAAGCAACTGAAACTCGACGCGGCGACCCTGACGGCGCCTTACGGCGCCCTGCCGGATCTTTCGAAAGCCGATCCGGCGACGGACATCGTCTTCACCTGGAACGGCACGACGTCGGGCGTTCGCGTTCCGGACGCCGACTGGATCGCCGCCGATCGCGCAGGGCTCACTATCTGCGATGCGACATCGGCGGCCTTCGCCCAGCCGCTCGACTGGGCAAAGCTCGACGCGACGACATTTTCTTTCCAGAAGGCGCTTGGCGGCGAAGGCGGTCACGGCGTCCTCATCCTCTCGCCGCGCGCGGTTCAGCGGCTCGAAAGCTGGAAGCCGCAATGGCCGCTGCCGAAAATTTTCCGCCTGACCAAGGGCGGCAAGCTGATCGAAGGTATTTTCGAGGGCGAGACCATCAACACGCCGTCGATGCTGGTGATCGAAGACTGGGTCGACGCGCTGAAATGGGGCGCCGCCGCCGGCGGATTGAAGGAGCTCATCCGCCGCGCTGATTCGAACCTTCACGCGATCTCGCAATGGGTCGCGCGGACCGATTGGGTCGATTTTCTCTGCGCCGATGAAAAGGCGCGCTCCAACACCTCGGTCTGCCTGAAGATCGTCGACCCGGCGATCGCCTCGCTCGCCGACGACCAGCAGCGCGCCTTCGTCAAGCAGATCGAATCGCTGCTCGGCAAGGAAGAGGCCGCCTTCGACATCGGCGGCTATCGCGACGCGCCGCCGGGCCTGCGGATCTGGTGCGGCGCGACCATCGAACGCGCCGATATCGAGGCGCTATGCCCCTGGCTCGACTGGGCCTTTCGCGAAGCGAAGGGGTGAATGGTCAATCGTCAATGGCGAACAAAATTCGCCATTCGCCGCCAGCCATTCACCATTCACTACTCACCATTCACCATTCACTATTGACGGAACCTTCCCATGCCCAAAGTTCTCATTTCCGACGATCTTTCCGAAACCGCCGTCAACATTTTCAAGGAGCGCGGGCTGGAGGTCGCGTATGAACCAAAGCTCGGCAAGGACAAGGCAAGGCTAGAACAGGTCATCGGCCTTTATGACGGCCTCGCCGTGCGCTCGGCGACGAAAGCGACGGCGAATATCATCGCGGCGGCGAAAAACCTGAAAGTCATCGGCCGCGCCGGCATCGGCGTCGACAATATCGACATCCCGGCGGCGACCGCCGCCGGCATCGTCGTCATGAACACGCCCTATGGCAATGCGATCACGACGGCCGAACACGCGATCGCCATGATGTTCGCCGCCGCGCGCCAGATCCCGCTCGCCAACGCGTCGACCCATGCCGGCAAATGGGAGAAGTCTCGCTTCATGGGCGTCGAGCTGTTCGGCAAGACGCTCGGCGTCATCGGCTGCGGCAATATCGGCGGCATCGTCGCCGATCGCGGCGTCGCACTTAAAATGCGCGTCATCGCGTTCGACCCGTATCTGACTGACGCGCGCGCGGTCGAACTTGGCGTTGAAAAAGTCGAACTCGACGCGCTGCTCGCCAGGGCCGACATCATCACCTTGCACACGCCGCTGACCGAACAGACGAAAAACATCCTGTCGGCGAAGGCGCTCGCGAAAACCAGAAAAGGCGTCATCATCGTCAACTGCGCGCGCGGCGGGCTTGTCGACGAGGCGGCGCTGAAGGCGGGGCTCGATTCGGGAAAAATCGGCGCCGCCGCGCTTGACGTCTTCGCTGAAGAGCCCGCGACCAGCCATCCGCTCTTCGGCAATGAAAAAGTCGTGCTGACGCCGCATCTTGGCGCTTCGACCAACGAAGCGCAGGAAAATGTCGCGATCCAGATCGCCGAGCAGATGTCGGATTACCTGATGCGCGGCGCGGTGACCAACGCGCTCAACATGCCCTCGATCACGGCGGAAGAAGCGCCGCGCCTGAAGCCGTTCATTTCGCTCGCCGAAAATCTCGGGAAATTCGCCGGCCAGCTGACCGAGACCAGCGTCAAGGCGATCGAAGTCGTCTACGCCGGCAATGTCGCGAAATTGAACACGCGCCCGATGACGGCGGCGGCGGTCGCGGGCGTCCTGCGCCCGATGCTCGCTGAGGTGAATATCGTCAACGCGCCGCTGGTCGCCAAGGAGCGCGGCATCGCAATCGCCGAAACCTATCGCGACGACGCGGAGAATTTCGAAAGCGTCATCCGCCTGCGGATCGTCACCGAGCGTCAGGACCGCACGGTCTCCGGCGCCTTGTTCGGCCAGACGCCGCGCATCGTCGAGATCAAGGGCGTCGAGATGGAGGCGAGCTTCGCGCCGTCGATGCTCTATGTGACGAACGCCGACAAGCCGGGCTTCATCGGCGCGCTCGGCCAGACGTTAGGGGCGGCGAATGTCAACATCGCGACCTTCAATCTCGGCCGCTCGGCGCCCGGCGCCGACGCGATCGCGCTCCTCGCCGTCGACGAACTGGTGTCGAACGACGTGCTTGAGAAGGTGTCGAAACTCCCGCATGTGAAGCAGGCCAAGGCGCTGAAGTTTTAGGCGTCCGTCGAGAGGAAAAAAACCATGCCCGGAAAGCCGCGCCGCGATATCGAAAAAGATTATTCGGCCAAGCAGTTCGCGGCGAAACTGCGCCGTTTCGCCGACTGCGTCGAAACTGGCGAGCCTTTTGCGATCCAGATCGCGGGCGAGCGCATCCGCGTGCCGAAAGGCGCGCGCTTCAATATCGAACATGAGCGGGACGACGCGGGCGAAGAGATCGAGTTTCAGATCAAATGGGTGAGCGAGAGCTGATCCGCGCCGCCGTCTTCCGGTGCGGCCTCGCCATGCCGATCGACTACTGTCCAGGCGGTCAGGAGGCGGAATGAAAACGCAACGCGCCGGCCGCTATGGCGCCTTGCGTTTGTAAGTCCCGGTGAACCAGTCGGTCCATTCGCCCTTGCCGTCGTCATATTGCTGGAAATATTGCGTCACCGTGCCGTCGGCGTTCGGCGTCCACGTCCCGCGGAACTTCGCGCCGTTGCCGGGTTGCCCGGCGCCGTAGCCGATCGTTCCTTCGAGAACCATCGCGCCCTTGTCGTCGAGCCCGCCCGAATAATCGATCGTCGAACCGGCCGAGACCCAGACCTGGCGCCATTTGCCGGTCGCGAGGTCGACGAAATTATAGCTCTGCCCGGTCTGGCCGCCAGAGTTCACCCAGTGCTCGGTCAACAGGCAGCCATATTCCTCCTTGCGGATCGAATTGGTTCCGGCGAGCTTGCCGGTCGGTCCGTAGACATCCCACTCGCCGAGCCAGAAATCGAAATCGTCAAAGACCGCATCGGAGCAAGGCGGCTTCGGCGAGGTCGGCGCCGGCGCAGCGGCGGTCGTCTGCGCGTGGGCGCAGGAGGCGGCGAGCGCGGCGGCGGCAAGCAACAGTCGCTTCATGTGGTGAACTCTCCCGGCGGGCGGCGCGGCGGCGCCCCGATGGGTAAGACTACCCGCCGCAGCTCCACCTCAACAAGACGCCCTCACCGGGGGCGGCCCGGCCGGGCGAAGCGAACGCATTGACCCCGGCGCCGCGGCGCCTATTGTGCGGCGCGAAATCGAAAAACGAGGGTCGCATGACGGATGTGGCGGTCATCGGCGTCCAGTGGGGCGACGAGGGCAAGGGCAAGATCGTGGACTGGCTGTCGGCGCGGGCTGACGTCGTCGTGCGCTTTCAGGGCGGGCACAATGCCGGCCATACGCTGGTCATCGACGGCAAGGTCTACAAATTGTCGCTGCTGCCGTCGGGCGTCGTGCGCGAGGGCCGGCTCGGCGTCATCGGCTCGGGCGTCGTCGTCGATCCGTGGGCGCTGTTCGCCGAAATCGCGCGCATCGAAGACCAGGGCGTCCATGTCACGCCGGCGAGCCTTGCGATCGCCGAGAACGCCTGCCTGATCCTGCCGGTTCATTCAGAACTCGACGCGATGCGCGAAGGCGCCGCGACCGGAACCAAAATCGGCACCACGAAGCGCGGCATCGGCCCCGCCTATGAAGACCGGGCAGGTCGGCGCGCGATCCGCGTCGTCGATCTTCTGCACACGGACACTCTGGCCGGAAAGGTCGAAAATCTTCTCGTTCATCACAACGCCATCCGCCGCGGCCTCGGCGCCGCGGAAGTCGACGCTGCGGCGCTGACCGAAAAGCTGAAGGAAATCGCGCCGAAGATCGCGCCATTCGTGAAGCCGGTCTGGAAGCTCCTCGACGAGGCGAGGAAAGCCGGCAAGCGCATCCTGTTCGAAGGCGCGCAGGGCGTTCTCCTCGATGTCGATCACGGCACCTATCCTTACGTCACCTCGTCGAACACCGTCGCCGGGCAGGCGGCGACCGGCTCGGGGCTTGGGCCCCGCGCCGTCGGCTATGTGCTCGGCATCGTCAAGGCTTATACGACGCGTGTCGGCGAAGGCCCGTTCCCGACCGAACTCGTCGATGCGATCGGCGAAAAAATCGGCGCGCGCGGCCATGAATTCGGCACGGTGACCGGGCGAAAACGCCGCTGCGGATGGTTCGACGCGACGCTCGTGCGCCAGTCGCTGAAGGTTGCGGGCGTCGACGGCGTCGCGCTCACCAAGCTCGATGTGCTCGACGGCTTCGAGACGCTGAATGTCTGCGTCGGCTACGACATCGACGGCGCGCGCTTTGACTATCTGCCAGCCGGGATCGACGCGCAGTCGCGCATCAAACCCGTTTACGAAACGATGGAAGGATGGAAAGGCTCGACCGTCGGCGCCCGCTCCTGGGCGCAATTGCCTGCCGAGGCCGTCAAATATGTCCGCCGCATCGAGGAGCTGATCGAGCGCCCCGTGGCGCTCGTCTCGACAAGCCCCGAACGCGACGACGTCATCTTGATGAAAGACCCGTTCGAAAATTAGCGACGGGCCGGCGTTCGCGCGCCGTCTTTCTGTCAGACCCGCCTGTAATAGAATGACTGGCCGTCCTGATGCAGCGTGAGGCCGCGCGCCGGTCCGGCCTCAACGCCGTCAAATTCGAAGATGACGCCCGGCATCATAGCTGACGCATAAACGCTCGGCGATGTCGGGCGGATTACGATCTGGATTGGCCCCGAGGAGACAACGAGGCCAGTGACGCCGCGCGTGATGTCGAAGGCGTCGTCCGGCGCATATTCAAAGCGCCCGGTCGCGCGCAGCAGCATCTCTTCCGGCAGCGTGACGAATTCCGGCGCGGGGACGACGGCGGCGTCGACCTCTTGCGCCGGATCGAGAACGCGGCGGCCGATATCGTCGAGCCCGCCGCCGCTCGCCGCATCGGCGAGCGCAACGACCGCGACGCCGCGCGCCGGATTGAACCCCATGAAGCAGCGCGATCCGTCGCCGCTGCCATTCGACCAGTAATAAGTCTCGCCATGCGCCGTCGTGCGCCGCCACCCAAGCGCCATCCGCGTCGTATCGTCATCGCCTGGGCGATCTGTCGCCAGCATCAGCCGCGCCGCGCCGCGAAGATGCGATGGACCGCGGCCGTCGAGGAAAAGATCAAGCAGCCGCAAAATATCATGCGCGGTCGATCGCAGGCCGTAAGCGGGCGACAGCGCGCTCGGCCCGCCGGCCCCGACGGGATCGAGATAAAGATCATGTCCCCTGGCGCGCCGCCGCGCTTTTTCGGGGTCCTCGGACAGCGTTGTGTCGTCAAGGCCGAGCGGGCCGGTGACGCGCCGCCGCAACACGGCATCGAAGCTCATCGCCTCGCGCCGCGCGATCGCCTGGCCGAGCAGCGCAAAGCCGAGATTGGAATAGCGAAACTGCGACCCCGGCGCATAGCCGAGCCGGTAATCGGGCAGGCCGCGATAAAGATCGTCGAGCGTGTAGCCCGCATATTTGTCGGGCGCATCGGCCGCGCCATTGGCGAGATTGTTCGGCCGCAAGGGAAGCGCCGCGCCATGCGTTGCAAGGTCTGTGAGCGTTATGGCCCGCCCCTCGAATGACGGCGCGACCACTCCATCGGGCAGATAATCCTGAAGCGGATCATCAAGGCCCATGCGGCCGTCGACGACTTCCGCGGCGAGCAAAAGGGCTGTGAACACCTTGGTCAGGGAGGCGATCTCGAAGATCGTCCGGTCGCCGAGCGGATAGGTCTCGTCCGCCTCGGGACGCCGCGCCGAATATATGCGTCGGCCCGCCGGCGAGAGAACGCCGATGACCGCCGCATTGGCCGCGCGCTGGCGCAAGATGCGGTGATCGAGAAGACCCTGAAGATCATCGGCGCCGTTCGTCGCCGCCGCCTCGGGCCCCAGCGCGCATCCGGCCGCCAGCGCGCCAAGTCCCGTCATTAACAGCATGCGTCGATCGAGACGCTGAACCATGTCCGCCAAACTCCCTGTCGCCGCGATCCTGGATCAGCCGCCGCTCAAACGTCTTGAACGATATTGCGGCGCCCCGCCGGGCTGGCGCCGACCGCCTCCCGGTAGCGCGCGGGCGTGACGCCAAGCTGGCGGACGAAGGCGCGCGTCATGTGGCTCTGGTCCGCGAAGCCGGCGGCGGCGGCCGCGTCGGCAAGCGCCAGCCCTTCGGCGATGCGCCGGCGGGCGAGGCGAACGCGGCGCTGCATCTGATAGGCGTAAGGCGTGACGCCGACCTCCTTCGCGAAGGCGCGGATAAGCTGAAAGCGGCTGACCCCTTCCGCGTCAGCGAGCGTCGAGAGCGAAATCATCGCCGCCGGTTCGTCGTCGATCAACTGGCGCGCGCGCCGCGCGGCCGGCGCCCGGCCGCGCGCCGGCGCGCCCCCCGCGCCGTGATGATCGCGAACCGTCAGCAATAATCGCGCAATCGCCTCCTCGACCGCGAGCGCCTCGCGCCCTTGCGAAACGAGCAGCGAGAAAACCGCATCAAGCTGCGCCCGTAAAGACGGGTCGCGCAGGACGGGCCGCGCGAATTCGAGCGGGCGCGGCGCTTCTTCGCCAATATGCCCGTCGATAATCGACCGCTCGAAATAGATCATGCGCCATGAGCGCGGCGCATTCGCCAGCGGCACGCCGTCATGCATTTCCTCAGGGTTGACCGTGACGATATCGCCGGCGCCGGATTCGACATCGCCGAATGAACTCCAGCTGCGATGCGCGCCGCGATCGAACAGGCCGATGCCGTAATTGTCATGCGCATGGCGCGGAAAGCGGCGGTTCGATGTGATCGAAACCGCTTCGACGCCGGCCATGTTCGACCTGTGCTGGCGCGCGTGATGATGAAGGGCGGGCGAGGTCATAGCGGCGATTGATACGACAGGCGCGCCCTGAGCGCCATCATGGCGCGGGAGCGGCGAGAAAATCGTCGAGCTGCGCGAAGGTCTCTTCAAATCCGCAGGCGCTCCCCGAGGCGATGGCGGCGTCGAGCGCTTCCTTCGACGGATAGAGATCATGCAGGACGACCAGTGTTTCGTCGCCGCGCTGTTCGAAGGTCACCGTGGTGACGGCGCCCGCTTCGCCGCCCTCCTCATTGGTCCAGGCGAGGCGCGCGTTCGGGATCACCTCAATATATTTGCCGAAAAACGCCATCGGCTGCGCACTCGCGGGGTGGCTGAAGACGAACCGGTAAGACCCGCCGACGCGGACATCCGCCTCGCAGGAAACAAAGGATATGCCGAATGATTTGGGCGCCCACCATCGCATCAGCAGGCGAGGCGTGGTCCACGCCTTGAAGACGAGCGGCGGCGGAGCGTTGAAGCTTCGCGTGACGACCAGCTCGCGCGCTGATTTCCGCTCCACTGACGTGCGATATCTCGCGGGGGCCGGCTTATCGTCTTTTCCTGCGTCCACCGGTTTTCTCCTTGCGTTTCAACTCTTCGACAACTTTGTCCAGCGCATCGAAGCGCGCGGCCCATTGCCGGTGATAGCCGTCGATCCACGCCGTTTCCGCTTCCAGCCGTCGCTGACCCAGTTTGCAGGTCCGCACGCGGCCGACCTTTTCCGTCGCGACCAGCCCCGCCCGCTCAAGAACGCCGACATGTTTCTTCATGCCCGTAAGGGACATGTCGAATTTCTCGGCAAGCTCGGTGATCGAGGCGTCCTCGCGGCCGAGCCGCTCCAGAATACCGCGCCTCGTGGCGTCGGCGAGGGCGGCGAACGAAGCGTCGAGTCGGGTGGTTTGATAATGAACCATATGGTTCAGTATAGCGAAGAAAATCGCAGCATGCAATAGCGCCGCCCTCGCCCGCGCGGGGCGATCGCGTTTTGATCGTTATGCCTATTGACTCCCCGCTGGCGCGAGATCCGTATCCTGAATTCCCGCAAATAGGCGCTTGATCGAAAAAGCCTTGAGCCTTTTACTAATGGCGTTAGCGGCGCTCTTCGGGGCGCCGGCTCTTTGACAATCCGGTTTTCCAGAACGCTCCGGTTCTTCGACTGGCGTCCTTGGTCCTCTTCGCGCCGCAACGGCGCGACCCGCGCATTTTTCGCCAAAGAATTGCATCCGCATTATACGGACAAAATCGCTGAACCCCGCATGAAGACTGGATTCAAATCCATAACCGGTGCGGATATTATACGGCGAATACGGATTATTTCGCCGGCGCGCCGCGCATCACTCAATTGCGCAAATCCGGCGCGCTTTCTGACGAGAGCCGCATAAACATTGACGTTGCGGGCGTTTTTCGCGGCCGGCGGCGGGTTGTTGGCGGATTTCCGGGCGAGGCTTTCGCAAACCGATGGATCGACCTTCAAATCGTGATCAAAGGCGGCTATATTGAAATCGCTGTCCAGGCCGCGTCCTGAGATTCCTGATCGTCGGGCAGCCGACCGGTAAGGGCGTCGACATCGCGGGAGAGAGCCCGGAATTTACCTTCCGGGCTCTTCCTTTGAAGGCCGCCGGAAATCGTCGAGTAGTCGCGAAGGAAGCGGCCGACGGCGGGTTTTCGGCGGATTTGCTGGCGAGGCTTTCGAAATCCGATGGACCGGCCTTCAAATCCCAATCAAGGGCGCCTATAATCCTCGCGCTGCTCAGGGTGCGCCCTGCGGTGTCTGACAGTCGGGCAGCCGTCCAGCAAGGACATCGAAATAGCGCGCGGAGCTCGGAACTCACGTTCCGGGCTCTTCCTTTGAAGGCCGCCGGAAATCGTCGAGTAGTTGCGGGAGAAAGCCCGGCAGCTCAGACCCGTTCCCGTGTCTTCAGGAATTTGACGTCGGGATTTTTCTGTTCGGCGTAGCCGGCCTCCCAGGCTGAGCGCGCGAGATAGACGGGCGAGCCGTAGCGGTCATGCGCGATCGCCGATTGATGGAGCGCGACGAATTTGCCGACCGCCGCCTCGGCGCCCGATAGCCAGCGCACCGCGTCATAGCCGCAAGGCTCCATCACGGCGGCGACGCCGTATTCCGATTTCATCCGCTCCTCGATGACGTCGAGCTGCAAGGCGCCGACGACGCCGACATAAAAATCGGCGCCCAGCGACGGCATGAACACTTGCGCCGCGCCTTCTTCGGCGAGCGCGGTCATCGCGCGCTTCATCTGCTTCGATTTCATCGGATCGTCGAGGCGGACGCGGCGGATGATCTCCGGCGCGAAGTCGGGAAGGCCGGAGAATTTGATCCCGTCCTTTTCCGACAGAGTGTCGCCGACGCCGAGGGCGCCGTGGTTCGGCACGCCGATGATGTCGCCGGCGACCGCTTCCTCGGCGAGGTTTCGCTCCTGCGCCAGAAAGAATATCGGCGCATTGACGGCGAGAAGTTTTTCCGTGCGCGAGACTTTCAGTTTCATGCCGCGCTTGAACTCGCCCGAACACAGGCGAACGAAGGCGATGCGGTCCCGGTGATTGGGGTCCATGTTCGCCTGCACCTTGAAAACAAATCCGGATACGGAATTGTCCGACGGCTCAATGGCGATGTCGCCGGCTTTCTGGGCGCGCGGCGGCGGCGCGAATTTTCCGATATCGCGCAGCAATTCGGCGACCGAAAACTCCTTCAGCGCCGAGCCGAAATAGATCGGCGTCAGCGCGCCGTGGCGGTATTGCTCAAGATCGAACGGCGCATAGCCCTCGCGCGCCAGCTCCATCTGGTCGCGCGCGCGGCGGGCGAGGTCGGCGCCGGCGATCTCGTCGAGCCGGGAATCTCCGGGGCCTGAAAGATCGAGGCGCCGGCCGAATTTTCCCGCATCGCCGCCGTCGTCGAGGAGAAGACGGTCATGCGCCATGTCATAACAGCCGGCGAATTCTCCGCCGGTTCCGACCGGCCAGACCTGCGGCGAGACATCGAGCGCCAACTGGTCGGCGATCTCGTCGATCAGCTCGAACGGGTCGCGCCCTTCGCGATCGACCTTGTTGACGAAGGTCATGATCGGAATGTCCCTGAGGCGGCAGACTTCGAAAAGTTTTCGCGTCTGCGTTTCAATGCCTTTCGCCGCGTCGATCACCATCACGGCGCTGTCGACGGCGGTCAGCGTCCGATAGGTGTCTTCGGAAAAATCCTCGTGGCCCGGCGTGTCGAGAAGATTGAACAGGCAGCCCGCATGCTCGAACGTCATCGCGGAGGTCGTCACCGAAATGCCGCGCTTTTGCTCGATGGCGAGCCAGTCCGATCGCGCGCGTCGCCGATCGCCGCGCGCCTTCACCTCGCCCGCAAGGCGGATCGCGCCCGAGAAGTAGAGAAGCTTCTCGGTCAGCGTCGTCTTGCCGGCGTCCGGGTGCGAGATGATCGCGAAGGTGCGGCGATTGAGATAGGCGTTGGTCATGGCCGCGCTCTCTGCGGGCTGCGGCCGTGGACGTCAAGCCGATCCCCTCACCCGCATCGCTTTGCGATGCTGGCCTCTCCCAAGGGAGAGGCGAAGAACCCCTTGCCTCTCCCTTGGGAGAGGCCAGCGAGCGCGCGGCGCGAGCGGGTGAGGGAATTTCAGTTCAAGAAATCCGCTTCAGCGACAGGAATTCCCAGCCCTCGGGCGTCTTATCATCGAGCGTCATGGCCACCAGCGCCTCGCCGAGGACCGGCGAAAACTTGAAGCCGTGGCCCGATAAACCCGCCGCGAAGACGACGCGGTCGGATTTCGGGTGCCGGTCGATCAGGAAATGATGGTCCGCCGAGCGTTCGTAGAGACAGCCCTGATGGCGCCCCGGCCGCCCGGCGAGGGCCGGAATGGTCGCGGCGAGAAAGGCGTCGATATCGGCCTCCCCGATCGGCGCAGGGTCAAGTCCCTGATCTTCGGGTCTTGAAATCCCGGCCCCGCCCGTGTGTTCGGCGAGTTTGACGCCGTCGGCGTCGATCGCGGGAAAGCCATAGAAAAACCGGCCGTCCGCGGTTTCGACCGCGAACGGGACGAAGCCCTTGCCGAGATCGAATTGATCCGTAGCCGGACGACGCCAGAAGAGCGTTTTGGGAACCGGCGTCACTTCGGCGGCCGGTAGATCGAGAAGCGTGTTCGCCCATGCGCCGGCGGCGATGACGAGCCGATCGAACATCTCCTCGCCTTCGCCGACATCGAGCGCGACGCCGTCCGGTCGCGCCTCAAAGGAGGCGATGCGCGTTCGCGGGCGCAAGATCGCGCCCGCTTCCCGGGCGAGGCGTATTTGGTGGGCGACGGTTTTCCCGGCGAAGACGAATCCGGCTTCCCGTTCGAAGATCGCCTCGAACGAGCGCGGCAGAAGCATCATGGGGTGTTCGCGGCGGACCTGCGCGGCGTCAAGAAAAGCGGCCGGCAATCGGTGCTGGTCGATGGCGGCGCGCAGTCCGGTCATCACGCCGCCGCCCGGCGGCCCGGCTTCGAGAACGCCGGTCTCGACGAACAGCGGTTCGCCGGCCTCCTTTTCGAACTCCTTCCACATCGCCCGCGCGCGCTGCAGGATCGGCACGTAATCGGGATGCTCGTAATAGGCGGTCCGGAACAGGCGCGTCGCGCCGTGGGACGATCCCCTTTCATGGCCGAAGTCGAATTGATCGAACAACGTGACTTTCGCGCCACGCCGCGCCAGCCGCATCGCGGCCGAGGACCCCGCCATGCCGGCGCCGATGACGGCGACCTCAGGCCCCATGGCGCGCGCCGATCATATGGCTGTCCTTTTCGGTTTCCGGCGGGACTTCAGCCCCGGTCGCGCCCGTCTGTCCAGCCTCGGCGGCGCTCGCTCCTGCCGTTTGACAATCGCCGCGCCCGGAAGCATCGTGACGATCGGGGACCGCCTGAGGGCGGGAAGAGGTGAGTTCGGGGTTATGGCGAATTTGCGCGAAGCCAAGCGCTGCGAAGGGACCCGCAAGGGCCATGTCTGCGGCGGTCAGACGTTCAAATGCGGCAATCCGGAATGCGGGTCGGTCGGTTGTGAAAAGTCGACCTGCAGCGAACGCCAGTTCCTGCCGATCCAGAAGTGCAAGGATTGCGGTCACACCTATGACCGCATCCAGCAATTCGAAGTCTCCCGCGCGCCGGCTGACGAGGGCGCGTCGTCGTCCTCGCCGGGCGTCAAGGTCTCGCTGCCGTCGGTCGAACTGATCTTTGGCGGCATTCTCGGCGTCGTCGCTATCGCCGCCGCGATCGCCGGCCTCACCGGCGCATTCGGCCGCGGCGCGGCGCCGGGCCTCGGCGGCGGGACAGCAGACGTTCCGTCGATCGCTGCGAGCGCCGACCAGACGCCGGGCACCGCCTATACCGACATCTGCCAGTGCTATCGTCAGGGCATGACCCTCGCCGGTACCGGATTGACTGTCCTCTCGTCGGAGTACCGCACCGGATTTGTTCAGTGCCGCGCCGTCTTCGGTCCCGAAGGCGGCGACGCCTGGACCGCCGGCTGGACGGCGCGCGAGCAAGGCAAGCTCGTCGGCGCCGGATGCCGTTCCTGGCTGAAGGGCGTCGGGCGCTAAAGCCAAACCTCTCAACTAACAGGCGCAAAGACGGATGGCGCGGCCTTCGCCGAATCTAGGCGCTGGGCGCGTTCCGCCGCTATGTCAGCGCTCTGTCGCGGCCGCCGATGAGAACCGAAAGCAGGGCAGCGACGTCGACCGCGAGCAGTGCGCCCATAATGCGCCAGGATGTCGGCGATCCGGTTTCAGCAGCGAGAGTCTCGGCGACATTGGCCGCCGTGACGAGTGGAGCCGCAAAGGCGAGCGCAAGAGCGACCGCCGCGCCTTTATCGCAGCGGCGCACCGCAGTCAGGGCGACGAAGGCGCCCAATGCGCCAAGCGAGCCGGATGCGCCGCCGATCAGTTTCATCAGCGCGAAATACAAGGGACGCACCGCCTCAAGCGCCTCATTCGGGACAGCCGCCGCATGAAACCACAACAAATCGTGTACCGAAGTGTAGAGCGCGCCGAAGGCGACCATGAAACAACTCAACGCGACGAAAAGCGTGACACCCGCGAGGCGGAAAAATTTGCGCATTAGAATCCCTTTCAGTGCGAACGGCTTACCTCGATTGAAATCCTAGCGCCGGCGGCCCTTCGACACTCATGCCGGATCGCTATTCGATCGATGCGCGCCGCGAATAAAGCAAAGCCGGCTCCCGGCATCGATCCGATGCGGTTTAGGCATTTCCAATCGCGCTGCGGACGGATCAGTCTTTGTCGCAACAGCTGAAAGGCGCCGTCTGCGCGCCGGGAATGAGGAGCCCGACATGAACATCATGGAAGTGAGCCGCACGACGGACGCCGCCGCAGCAAAGCGGTCGCTGAACGGGCGTGTCGCGGTGATAACGGGATCGACCAGCGGCATCGGCCTCGGCATCGCCGAGCGCCTCGCCGCCGAAGGCGCCGCGATCGTTCTGAACGGATTTGGCGATCCGCGCGAAATTGAAATGACGCGCGACCGGATCGCTTTCGAAAACAATGTGCCGGTCGTCTATTCGACCGCGGATCTTTCGCAGGCGGCGGCAGGGCAGGAGCTGATTTCTTTCGCCGCCGAAGCGGTCGGCGAGGTCGACATCCTTATCAATAACGCAGGCATCCAGCATGTCGCGCCGATCGAAGATTTTCCCATGGCGAAGTGGGACGCGATCATCGCCATAAACCTCTCGTCGGCTTTTCACGCGGTCCGCGCCGCCTTGCCCGGCATGAAAAGGCGCGGCTGGGGGCGAATCGTCAACATCGCTTCAGCCCACGGACTCGTCGCATCGCCCTACAAGTCGGCCTATGTCGCTGCCAAGCACGGCGTCGTCGGCCTATCCAAAACGATCGCGCTGGAGACGGCGCAGGCAGGGATCACCTGCAATGTCATTTGTCCCGGCTATGTTTGGACGCCGCTGGTTGAAAAGCAAATCGAGGATCAGGCGCGAACGCACTCCATCCCGCGTGACAAGGTCGTCACCGACATCTTGCTGAAAGCGCAGCCCAACAAGCGTTTTGCGCAGACCGACGAAATCGGCGCGCTGGCGGCCTTTCTGTGCTCGGAAAGCGCCGCGTCGATCACCGGCGCCTCGATACCGGTCGACGGCGGATGGACCGCCCAATGACCGCGCATCATCACCATCATCCGGTCAAGGAATCCGCCGCGATTCCACCAATTCGCAAGAGCGGAGCGGGCGTTAAGACCGTCAATCTCGCCTTGCAGGGCGGCGGCGCGCATGGCGCCTTCGGATGGGGCGTTCTCGACCGGCTGCTTGAAGAAGACGGCCTTTCGTTCGATGGCGTCAGCGCCACCAGCGCCGGCGCGATGAATGCCGCGCTTCTCGCCTACGGACTCGCCGCCGGCGGCCGCGACGGCGCCAAATCCGTTCTCGAAAATTTTTGGCGCAAAATCGCGAACACCGCGATGTTCAGCCCGCTCCAGCCGACGCTCTTCGACCGGATGATGCATAATCACTCGCTCGAAATGTCGCCCGCTTTCATGATGATGGACATCATGACGCGCGTATTTTCCCCTTATGAGACCAATCCATTCAATTATAATCCGTTGCGAAAGACGCTCGAGCAGATTGTCGATTTCGAAAGGCTGCGCGCGGAAAGCCCGATCCGGATCTTTCTTTCGGCGACCAATGTGCGCCAGGGAAAAGTCAGGGTGTTCAAGAACGACGAGATCACCGCCGACGCGGTGCTCGCCTCCGCCTGCCTGCCGTTCATGTTCCAGGCGGTCGAAATCGAGGGCGAGCCCTATTGGGACGGCGGATATATGGGGAATCCGGCGTTGTTCCCGCTGATCTATGAATGCAAAAGCAACGACATCGTCGTTGTTCACATCAATCCCATCATGCGGTCCGAAACGCCGAAAACCGCGCGCGATATTCTCAATCGCATCAACGAAATCAGCTTCAACTCCTCACTGATGCGCGAAATGCGGGCGATCAGCTTCGTCACCAAGCTGATTGACGATGAGACGGTTCCCGAAGGACGAATGAAGCGGATGTTCATTCACTCGATCGAAAACGAGGACTTCATGCGAAAGCTCGGCGTATCGAGTAAACTGAACCCGGATTGGGAGTTCCTGACGCATTTAAGGGATATTGGCCGCGAAAGCGCGCAAAATTGGCTCGACAGGAATTATGATGACATCGGCAGGCGCTCGACGGTCGATATCGGCGAAAAATACCTCTAGGCGCATGAACCCGGCGCGCGGGAATTTCTTTTCGCCGCCTGAGGCGCCGGCGCGAATCCGCGCCGCCGTTGTCGCCTATGAAGCGCAAAGCGAACGCATTGTCGGGTGGGTTCAACTCGCCGGAATTGCAGCGTTCGCGTCGCTTTATGCCGCGACCTATGTCACTTTCGAAGTTCATCATGCGCTTGAGCCCGTGCCGATCGCCCTCGCGTTTTACGGCGTCTTCACGCTCTGGCGGGTGCGCGCTTCTTATCGGGGCCGGCTGACGCGGGCCCAGCAATATGCGTCGGCCGCGGTCGATGTCTTCGTTCTCCTCGCGCTCATCGCCTCGTTTCCAATTCAATACGGCGCGCCGGCGGCGATGTATCTGAAGGGGCCAACGCTTTATTATGCGTTCATCCTGATCGGCTTGCGCGCGCTCAGATTCGATCCCGCGCAAGTGGTGTTCGTCGGCCTTCTCGCTGCCGTCGGCTGGATAGGCTTGACGTTCTGGGCCGCGGTCGACGGCGCGCCGCTGACCGGCGATTATCGCGTTTACATGACGTCGCTGTCGGTCTTGCCCGGCGCCGAGCTTGAAAAAGCCGCCGCGATTCTCGCCACAACCGGCGTTCTGGCTCTGTCGGTTGATCGCGCCCGAAGGCTGCTTTTCCGGACCGCAACCGAAGAGGCGGCGAGCGCCGATCTCTCGAAATTCGTCGGGCGCGACGCCGCCGACCGGATCCGGTCGTCGGGCGAGGGAATTGACGCCGGCGACGGCGAGGTGCGGCGCGCCGCCATCATGTTCATCGACCTCAGGGGGTTCACGACGGTCGCGAAAAACCTCCCGCCGCGCGCGGTGATCGCGCTCCTCAAGGAGTATCAGTCGCGTATGCTGCCGATCATCCGGCGCGGCGGCGGATCGGTCGACAAATTTCTCGGCGACGGCATTCTGGTAAGCTTCGGGGCGACCGGAGCGACGAACAGGGAATGCGTCGACGCGATCGAAACGGCGTTGGCGGCGATCGCCGAAATCGACCGCTGGATGGAACTGAGGCGCGCGCAGAGGCAAGCGCCGCTGGATGCCGGCGTCGCTCTCGCGGTCGGCGATGTCGTCTATGGCGCGATCGGGCATGGCGACCGGCTCGAATACACCGTAATCGGCGATGCGGTGAATCTCGCCGCCAAGCTCGAGAAGCACGCGAAACGGGAAAGCGCCCGGGTGATCGCAACCTCGGCCGTCCTCACTGCCGCCGCCGCGCAGGGCGGAACCAGCCTGCCGGTGAGGACAATTCGCGCCGCTGCCGTCGAGGGAGTCGCCGATCCGGTCGATCTCGAAATATTCGCGTGAGCCGGCCCGTATCGATCTTATGACGAAAGGGCATTTCTCCCCCGGACGGCCGACGCGTATTTTCCGAGCAATTACGGAGAGCGCCAAATGACTTACGCCGCCAAATCGACCATGCCGTCCGGGACCTCCGGCGCCGCCCGATGGGGCGCCCACGCCCTGACGGTCTTTATCGCCGCGGTCTTTCTTGACTCGCTGCGATTCAAATTCACCGACGCGCCGAAAACCCAGATCATATTCGGCGACCTCGACAGTTGGGCGGCGAGCCTTGGCGCGCCGGGCTTGTTCGCTCATGGCGGCGTGTTCAGCCAGTATGTCATTGGCGGGGCCGAGCTTGCCGCGTCGGCCATTTTGATCGCAACGATGCTGGCGAAGCCCTATCGCTTTCTTCAGCCGGCGGGGGCGTTTTTGTCGATCGCCATCATGTCGGGCGCCATCGGTTTTCATTTGTTCACGCCGCTCGGCGTCAATGTCGACAATGACGGCGGATCCCTCTTCTTCACTGCTTGCGGGGTCTGGATCGGCTCCTGGGCGCTTCTATATCTGCGCCGCAGGGAGCTTGGGGAATTTCTGACGCGACTGCGCGCGTTCTTTGCTCCAGCGGCGCGGTGACGACGATGACTGCGACCGCCGGCATAAATAGCGACCCAAAAAAGCGCGCGCAGATCGTCGTCGTCGGCGCGGGATTCGCGGGGCTTTCCGCCGTAAAGGCGCTTTCAAAAGCGGATGCTGACATCACGTTGATCGATCGCCGCAATCATCATCTTTTTCAGCCGCTGCTCTATCAAGTCGCCACGGCCGCCCTCTCCCCGAGCCAGATCGCAAGCCCGATACGTTCGATCGTGCGCCGTCAAAAAAACGCGTCCGTCATTCTTGACGAGGCGCTTGGCGTCGATCGGGAAGCGCACGAAGTGATCCTGCGCGATCGCACTGTCCCGTATGATTTTCTCGTGCTTGCGACCGGCGCCCGCCACGCCTATTTCGGAAAAGACGCGTGGGAAGACCATGCTCCGGGGCTGAAGGCGCTTGAGGATGCGAACGCCATCCGGAACAACATACTGCTCGCATTTGAGCGCGCCGAACGCGCGCCGCCAGGCCCGGCGCGCGACCGGGCGCTTACATTCGCGATCATCGGCGGGGGGCCGACCGGCGTCGAGCTGGCGGGTGCGATCGCCGAGCTTTCCAAACGCGCTCTCGCCTGCGATTTTCGCCGCACCCGGTGCAGCGATCCGCATGTCATCCTGATTGAAGCGGGGCCGCGGCTGCTCCCCAGCTTTTCGCCGAGAATTTCCGGATACGTCCTTGCGTCGCTTCAAAAGCGAGGCGTCGACGTCCGGCTTGGCGCCCCGGTGTCGGACATCGGTGACAAGCGTTTGGCGGTCGCCGGCGAAACAATCGACGCTGACACGATCATCTGGGCTGCGGGCGTTCGCGCGTCGCCCGCAGCAGACTGGCTGGGGGCGAGCCGGGATCGCGCTGGCCGCGCCGATGTCCGTGGCGATCTGTCAATTGAAGGCGCGCCGGAAATCTTCGTCATCGGCGACACCGCGAGCGCCGCGGGCGCGGACGGAAAGCCGGTTCCGGGCCTTGCCCCCGCCGCGAAACAGCAGGGAGCCTATGTCGGACGCGTGATCGCCAGCAGACTCGGCGGAAAAGCGCCGCCGGCGCCGTTTCGTTACATGGACTTCGGATCGTTGGCGACGATCGGACGTAACGATGCGGTCGCTGAATTTGGCGGCGTCAAATTGACCGGATTCTTCGCCTGGCTGTTCTGGTGCGCCATTCACATCTATTTCCTGATCGGATTCCGCAACCGTATAGTCGTGACGCTCGACTGGATGTGGTCTTATGTGACCCTCGAGCGCGGCGCGCGGCTGATCACCGAGTCGGTCGGCTTCAAGGAAAAGGCGCCGGGCGCCGCGGCTGCGGTGATGACATTGGCGGCGGAATGAATCCGCTCGCCGAGATACGATTTCACGGGGTGCGCGGCAGCGCACCGTCAAGCGGTACTGATTTCGTCGAATTCGGCGGCGACACGCCAAGCGTCGAGATAGTCGCCGGCGAGGCGCGCCTGTTCGTCGACGCTGGCAGCGGATTGAAGAATGTCGCAGTCACGCAGGACTTTCCCGAAGAATTCGACCTCGTACTAAGCCATTATCATTACGATCATCTGATCGGCCTTCCGTTCTTTGAACCTGCCTGGCGCATCAACGGACGGCTTAGGATATTCGCCCCGCAGTTTGGCGACGCCGATCCTGCGGCTATTCTCAATACTTTATTCTCCGCGCCGTTCTGTCCGGTCCGTCTCGAAGACCTAAGACCACGTGTCGAAATCATCTCCTACCGGCCCGGCGATACCTTCCATGCAAATGGCGGCGCGCTGATTTCAACAGCGAGCGTCAATCATCCGGGCGGATGTTCGGCAATCAGGATCTGCCTTGGCGAAGGCGATGTTGTTTACGCCAGCGACGCAGAGGTCGCTGACGACCCTGACGCGGCGGCGCTCGCGGATTTCGCAAAAGGCGCGCTGCTATTTATCGCCGACGCCATGAACGACGATGCGGACGCGCTGCACCGGCGGGGCTGGGGCCATTCGAGCTGGCGCGACATGCTGGGTGTTGCGCGCGCCGCCGGTGTGCGAACTACGGCGCTATTTCATCACGATCCGCGGCGCACCGATATTAGCCTGATTGCTCTCGACGCCGCCGCCCAAGGCGTTGACCCTAGCGCCTTCATGGTGCGGCAGGGGGCGCGATATCGACTTCACCGTTGCGCGGAAGGGCCCGCGCGACGCATCGCTGAAAGAGGAGAGGCAGCGCCATGGAGATGCAGCAGATAAAATATTTTCTCGCGGTGGCGGATACGCTGAATTTCACGCGCGCGGCGGAAAAGTGCAATATCAGCCAGCCCGCGCTGACGCGCGCCATCAAGGCTTTGGAGAGCGAACTTGGCGGCCCGTTGATCAATCGTGAGCAAAAGAACACGCATCTGTCCGAACTCGGCCGGATGATGACGCCTTATTTCCAGACGATTTACGATCAGTCGGTTTCGGCGCGGGCGACGGCAAGCCAATTCCGTAAACTCGACCGGGCGACGTTAAAGATCGGTGCGATGTGCACGATCGGACCATCGATCGTCGCCGGGTTCCTGGCGCACTACGCGCGGGCATATGATAATGTCGAGATAAATGTTTCTGCGCTGGGACTGGAAACGCTAAAGCAACGGCTGTTGGCGGGCGATCTCGAAGTTGCGCTGCTCGCATCGCCGACGCCCCTCGCCGACGAATTTCATGCAATGCCCCTGTTTCATGAAAATTTCGCGCTGGCGGTTGCGCCAACGCATCGACTCGCCAATGCCGATGTCGTGCGCTGTATCGAACTCGATGGCGAGCCCTACATCAATCGCGCCAACTGCGAATATTACGACCTTGTCCACGCGACGTTTATCGCCAATGGCGTTCGTACGCGGCGCGTATTTTCCAGTGAGTGCGAAGAATGGGTCGTCGGCATGATCAAGGCGGGCCTCGGGGTCGGCTATTTCCCGGAATTTTCGATGAACGATCCCGAGGTGATACTTAAGCCGCTGGTCGATCCCTCATTTTCACGCACTGTCAATCTCGTCACGGTTCGTGGCCGGCCGCATTCGCCTGCGGTCGGCGCCTTTGTAAAGCAGGCGCGACTGCAAAAATGGCCGGCTGCGACGTTCGCCGGCGAGCGGTCCGTTCACTAAGCGCGCGCAGGCTCGGCCGTCGATGTTCTAAGCGTCGCCGCCAACCCGCCGGCCAGCGCCAGCGCGACCGCAATGACGCAGACCGTCGCCGGCCATCCGAACCGGTCGAACACCCAGCCTAGGAAGGCCGCGCCTGCGAGTCCGCCAAGATAATAGAATGAAAGGTAAAGGCCGCTGGCGGCGGCTCGATCATGCTTGGCGGCGCGCCCGACAAAACCGGTCGCTGTCGCCTGCGCGAAAAACGTGCCGACCCCGACGATCGCAAGGCCCATGAGCACCACCGGAAGCGAAAAGGATAGGAGCATCGGCAATCCGCATAGCGCCAGCGCGAGCGAGCCGAAGAAACTCGCGCGCGCGCCGCGACGCGCCGCGATGCGGCCGGCGGCCGGCGTCGTGAACATGGACGGAAGAAACACAAAATAGACGAGACTGAGCGACATCGGCGTCAGCGCCAGCGGCGGCGCCGCCAGTACAAAATTCACATAGGTGAATACGCCGATGAAGGCGAAAAGAATAAGAAAGCCGATCGCAAAACTTGTTCGCAGGCAGGCGTTGCCCAGATGATCCGAAATGATAGCGATCGGCGATCTGGCCGATTCAAACCCCGACGCCATCGGCTCGGCGCGTTTCAGCGCGAGAGCCGCGACCACCGCTCCCGACAGATTGAGCGCGGCGAAGAAGATGAAATTCGCCGGCACGCCAAAGCTGTCTGCTAGGCTGCCGGAAATGAGACGCCCGATCAAATTGCTGGCGACGACGCCGGTGACATAAGCGGCGAGCGCCGTCGCCGACTGGGCCGCCGAGCATCTCTCTGAAAGATAGGACATGGTCAGCGAGAACGCCGTCACCATGAAAAGGCCCTGTATGATGCGAAGCGCGGCGAAAGTTGCAAGATCGGATGCGGCGGCGAGCAGCAGAGTTGGAATTGAAAGTGCGGCAAGGCTTGCGACGACGCCGACGCGGCGATCGACGCGCCGGCCCCAGAAGACGACGCCGACGCCGGCGATCGCCATGCCGATCGTGCCCGCATTGACGGCGATCCCGATTTCTGACGGTGATGCCGCGAAGCGCTTGGCGAGCGAAGGTAAGATCGCCTGCGCGGCGAAGAGATCGACAAGCGTCAGGAAGCCGATGACGCCGATGATTGCGGGCGCGCCTGAAATGCGCGCGCGCGGCTCTTGGACAGAATCTGTTGCCGTCATTGCTTTGGCTCCGAAAAATGAAAATCGGACGGACGCCGCGCCATCGAGGAGAGTGGCGGCGCGGTGTCCGTCCTGCGGCGTGAGAGGGCGCCCAGCCGCGGGGGTTACGGCGCGCCGGGAGGGGGATTCGGCGCGCCGATAGGGAGCAAGCCATGCTGCCTGCTATTCGTCGCGTTTGACGTCGGCGGCGTACAAAACGGCAGGTTCCTTGCCTTCATTCTTCCACCAGTGCATGAGGCCCTTGCCTTCGGTCGAGATGTCGCCAGCCTTGTGTACGATGCCGACGCTGCAATCGCTGCGGAATTCGGTGATCTCGCCCGACTCCGTCAGAATGAGCGCCGGACGGTCCGTGTGATCATGCCAGGGCACAACGCCGCCCGGCTGAATCACGAGCTTACGGAAGCGAAGGCTGCGATCGCCGAGGCCTTCAATCTGTTGGCCGAGATTGAGCGACGAAAGGACATCGTCGGAGACATCTTTCGGCATCGTCTCGCCACTGGCGCGGACGCCGGCTTTCATTTTTCCGGCCGGACATTCGCCCGCCTGAGCGACCGATGCCGACAACACCAGCGCCGCGCCGATCGCTGCGCCAAGCCCAAGCTTTAACATCATGTTCTTGCTATAAGTCACGTGCGTCTCTCCTTTTGACTGTTGCGGCCGCAGCTTCCCGGCGGCGGCCGTTTGTGAAGACGCCCTTCAATTAAGCCGGCGCCTCTCCGAAATGAATTTGAATAAAATCATGGCATCGATGCGGGCAGCGCATCGCGGCGGTTATGCATGTGCGCTATCATCGCTATGTCCGGATCGGACGCGATTGACTCTCGCGCCCGCCGCCAGCGAATGCTAGAATCGGCCTACTGAAACGCGTCCGCGGGGAAAGAAATGTCCCAATCGAATGAACTCGTCGCCGCGCTCGAAAAGGCGACAAGGCGCGCCATCGAGCTCCACGCGCCCCTGCGCGAGAGACTGACCATCATCGCCGATGAAGTGCGCCTCCTTAGCGACGTGTTCGCCGACGCCGTTGATAAATTCGTGGGCCGCTTGCAGGCGGCGGAGGCCGGATCGGCGGCTCCGAAGATCGGCGATGGACTTCCCGATTTCATTCTTCCCGACCAAAATGGAAAACTGGTTTCACTGGCGGCATTGCTTTCGAAAGGACCGGTCGTGGTCGCGTTTCTTCGCGGTCATTGGTGCCCTTATTGCCAGACGACAGCGGTCGCGCTCGCGGAGATTGCGGAGGCCGCGGCGGCGAAAGGCGCGCGTATCGTCGCGATATCTCCGGAAAGCCGCAAATATTCGCAACGCCTCGCTGCCGATTCGAGCGGAAAATTTCCCATCCTCACCGACGTCGACAATGGGTACGCCCTGGCGCTCAATCTGGCGATCTGGGTCGACGACGACATGTCCCGGCTGATCGCCGGCGCGGGTTGGGACGTTCCGTCTTACCAGACGGCCCGCAGCTGGGTGCTGCCGATACCGGCGACCTTCATTCTCAACCGCGAAGGGCGGGTCATTGCACGCTATGTTAACGCCGACTATCGCACGCGCATGGAAGTTGAAGAAATCCTTGGCGCACTGGAGACGCTGGTTTGAATCGGCGTGCGAAGGCGCCGTCATCCCTCGCCGAATGAGCGAACTGATCTACGCGGCGCGGTCGGCGAAATCGGACGCGCGCAAGAGGTTGAGGAAAGCCGAAGCGGGCGCGCTGCGCTGACGGCCGGCGATCGCATAGACATAGACCGTGCGCGTCAGAGTCAGCCCCGACAATTTCGCGCGTTTAAGACCGGCCGGATGCGGCGCGCTCACCGGAACAATGGCAACCCCCGAACACGCCTGCAACAGCGCTCCAAGATCATGGTGGCTGTCAAATTCATGCGCGGCCGTCAGCGCCGCCCCGGCGTCCTCGAACCAACGCTTCACGGCGGGGCGATCCTCACAGCCGGTCTGCTTGAGAAGCGGCTGCCCGTTCAGTGACGCGACATCGACTGAATTCATGCGCGCGAGCGGATGATCCATATGCATTTGAAGCTCGAACCCTTCGCTGAAAAGCGGCCAGCGATCGAGGCGGTCCCAACCGTCTTCGACACTTCCGGCGATCGCGAGATCGACGCCGCCTTCCTTGAGGCCGCGCAAGATGTCAGCGCCTGGTCCGTGATGAATACGCAGCTGAAGCCCCGGAAAGCCGCGAAAAAGTTCTGACACTGGCGACATGAACAATTCAAAATTGACCGAATGGGAAACTGCGAGCGACAGCGGCGCCACTTCATTTTTGGTCACCGCGCGCGCAAGGTCGCGCGCCGTCATGGCGCTGTCGTAACACCGCTGAAGCAGCGGAGCCATTCGCTTGCCGAGTTCGGTGAGATGCGAATGGCGCCCTTCGCGCCGGATAAGATCGCCGCCCAATTCCGCTTCAAGCGCCTGAATCGCGCGCGTGAGGGCGGGTTGCGACACATTGCATTCTTCCGCAGCGCGGGTGAAATTCAGCGTCTGCCCCAGCGACAGAAAATATTTAATCTGTTGCATTTCCATATGGTCGGTCCACTGCGAAATTCCATACGACGCGCGGTCGTTGTCACGCCTATTCCTACACTGTTTGAGGAACGCTCGCCATACGCCCTATGGGGCAACGCCTTGGAGGGTACGCGGCTGTCGGGGTCTCACCGAAATGGCGTCCCCTTGAAGAAGCGCGATTCTGGCGAGACTGGGGTGAGGACGGTTCCAGATTACGGCGGCGAACCCAGTCAGGAACATCTGGCGGAAGTTTGGGTCCGCGTCGATGATCTGGTCAACTGTTCATCATAGCGCTTTAACGCATGACCAAAACAATCGCCTCAGTCACGTGTAAAAGAAAGCGGAAATAATCCGGAAATCTTAGGCGGCGCTTCGGTCCCTATTCTTGACCGCCCAATTGATCGAGCTGCCTCTCGATCATTTCGATCCGGTCGTCGATCTGGCGCTGCGAATTTTCAATTGCGCGTTTGCGGATTTCGTCATCGCGCTGCAATTGGCTTCGCTGGTTGCGGATCGCCGCCCGGGCGGCGGACAGCTCATCGTGCGACAGGACTTCGCCGTCGAGATCGCTCTCGGCTTCATCAAGATCGGACAAGGCGTCCTCGATATCGATCGTCATCTCGTCCTCGAGATCGCTCCGTGCCTCCGCCAGCGCTTCGCGCTCCGCTTTGAGCGCTTCGCGACGGCTCATTTGCGCCTCGCGCTGAATTTGCGCGATTTCTTCCGCAAAGGCGTCGCTCCTGTGGCTGAGAATTGTAGCGTCAGCGTTCGCCGCCCTGGCGCGGACGATTTCGAAGCGCAACTCTTCGCGGTCCTTCATCGACTCCGCGCGAAGTTTTCGGGCCGTCTCATGCGCTTTTTCACGGCTCTTGCGCATCTCTTCCAACGCCTCGCGCAATTGTGCGCGGGTTTCAGCCGTCATCGGCTCGTCGCTGGAGAAGCGATAAACCTTGTCGCCGTTGCGGAAAGTCAGTTTGTAGGAACCAGCTTCCTCGCCGTTCGCGGCGCCAAGGAGCCGCTGTTCGAGATCCTCTGCCAGCAACGCCATGGGCGCGTCGGCGAAGGCGAGCGCGGCGGGCGGCGCGGGTGCAATCGCCGGCGCGACGATCTCGGTAGATGGAAACGCGCCTGAATGGCTGAAGGCGATGACGCCTGGAACGGCCCCATCTTCGGGCGTCGACGCGATGGTATAGGAAAATCGAATTGCCCCGATGGCCTTCTGCGCGGGGCGCGGCGCCGGCGCTGGCGTCGCCGCCGGCGCCGGATTGATCGCGGGGTCTGGCGTCGCCACTGGCGTCGGCGCATCGGGCGCTGGCGCAGTCGCCTCGACCGGCTCGACCGCCTCGACGGCGCTTAAGGCGTCAATATGAGGATGCGGATCCGTCGCTTCGCCCGTCGCCGCGGCGGCGACGCGGGACGGCGCGCGCGCTTCTCTTACGCCCGAATCGAGGTCGCGGCTCGCTGGCAAGTCATTCACCGTTTTCCGGCGTTGGGCGGCGCTTTCGGGATCGACTGCGAATGCCGCCTGACCGACCGCGACGAGCGCAACCGTGGACGCCGCCGCCGACAGCATCAGACGCTTGCCCAGAGGCGGCCGTTTCGTCGGCATCGCCGAAAGAATAGACGTCAGGCGACGGCGCCGCCCGTGCCGATCCGATGGCGTGAACGACGGCGCAAGCGCCGGCTGCATATTCATTCTGGACGCCGCGAACTTAAGCCCTTCGACGAAACACGCCGCGTAAGCGCGCCGGTTGACGCCCTGTTGGAGGACAAGCGCGTCCGCGCTTTCTTCCGCGGCGAGTTCGACGTTTGCAGCGATGCGTGAGACGAGCGGATTGAACCAGAACAACACGCGCGCAAGCTGTGTCGCGGTAAAGAGCCGCGTATCGCCCCGCCGAACATGCGCAAGTTCGTGAGCGCACATCAAAACGAGATCATCGGTCGAAACGCGAAGCTCGATATCCTTTGGTATCAGCACAGTCTGACGGAAAACGCCGGTGATGCATACGCTTGATACATGGCGCGAGCGCCTGATCGCGGGCATCGGCGCGCCAAGATCCGTCGCCCAGTCTTCAATCCGCCGCAAAAGTTCATCACTGCGCACCCATTCGGCGCGTGCGACCGCATATTGAAGCGCGGCCTGACGCGCCGCCCACAGGGCGAAGGTCAGGATTACGCCGTAAACGTAGATCAGGGCGGCGGCGGCAATCGCCTGCTCCATCGTCAACAGGGCGGGATCTGCGGTCGCTTCCGCCGCACGCAGTGTTTCGTCCGAAAAGGCGGCGAGCGGCGCTGCCGCGAATTCGATCGGCGCGGCCGGAGGCCGCAAGGAGACGCCGAAAGCGGCGAGCGTCGGCGCGACCAGCGAAGGCAGGACCGCGAATAGCAGCGCCGCCGTCCATAATTTTTCCGTCGAGCTTGCCCCTGCGGTCCGCTCGAGACCGCGCGCGCCGAGAAACAGGATACTCGCCCAGACCAGCGATGCGGCAAGGCAAATCAACAACGCTTCCGCCTGATAGGTGGTGAATTCGATGAGGCCGCTCATTTGCGATTCTCCGCCTTGAGGATCTTCTCAAGTTCTTTGAGCTCGTCTTCGGTGAGCAGTTTTGAATCGGCGAACATGACCGCCGACGGCGCCGCGTCAAGCTCCAGCACGCGATCGGAAAAATCGAGGATCATGCGCGACAACAGCGCGACTTTGCCGATGGCGGCGGAATAGACGTTGATGCCGGCGGCGCTTTTCTTTTTCAGAAGCCCTTTTTCGCACATCCGCTCGATCACCGTGCGCATGGTCGAATAGGTCCAGTTGAATTCGGGCGCGACCTCGTCGGTGATCTCGCGCGCCGATAGCGTTTTTTTGCGCCACAACAGTTTGAGGACGGCCAATTCAGGTTTGGTCGGCTGGAGGGGCTGGTCGGCGGCCATGGATAATCCTTCGATTTTCGGGCGGCGGCGCGACATGTGTAACATCACGTTACATCTGTCGCAAGGGGGCGGAAGGGGCGAATTTTGACGGCGGCGCGCCGAAATCCGCCGCTTTCGCGGTTAACGCGATTTTCAACTCCAGAGTGCAGCTTCACCGCTTGGGCGGCCGCAACCGAGGAACGCCATGAGCAGCCATAACAAGCCGGCCGCCGGCAAAAAAGCCAGCGGGCAAAAAGCCGATCCGATCGATCTCGTCAATCTTGAAGAGCGCCGGCAGGCGATGCGCCAGCCGACGTTCAAGGCGGGGGAAATCATCTTCGAAGACGGCAGCGCGCAAGATTGCATCATCCGTAATGTCAGCGACAGCGGATGCCTCATCAAGCTTGAGAATGCGAATGCGCTTCCGCCTGAGGTTGAACTGCGGATCGAGCGCGGCAAACCGGCGCGGCGCGTCGAAATCGTCTGGCGGTCAACATCGTTGGCCGGCGCGATGTTCGTGCGCGAGCCGAGCTAGATCGCGGCGATAGCTTCCATCAGTTTCGCCAGTTGGTGCGGTTTGGACAGCCGGTGATCGCCGGATTTAATGAGCGTCACCTCAAGGTCGTCCGTGACCAGACATTCCGCCATCCTCAGCGCGTGACGCCACGGCACATCGGGATCCGCCATTCCCTGAAGAATGCGCACGGGACACGCAATGGCGATGCTGCCGCCGAGGATGAGATGATTGCGGCCATCCTCGATCAGCGCGCGGGTGATGATCGTCGGTTCCTCGGAATAGGGCGAATGCTCGACAAGGCGCCCGTCGCGCAGCACCCCTTCGCGCTCAGGCCCGGTCATTTGCGCCCAGATCAGCTCTTCGGTGAAATCCGCGGCCGGCGCGATAAGGACGATACCGGCGAGTCGCGCCTCAAGGCGCATCGCCGCCAGCGCGGCGATCCAGCCGCCCATCGATGAGCCGACGAGTAAAACCTGCCCCTTGGTCAATTGTTCGATCGCCGCCAGCGCATCGGCGAGCCAGGCGGAAATCGTTCCGTCCTCGAAGCGTCCCTCCGATGCGCCGTGTCCTGAATAATCAAAACGCACATAGGCGCGGCCCGCCGACGCCGCCCATGCGGCGATCGCCCCGGCTTTCGTTCCCGTCATGTCGGATTTGAATCCGCCGAGCCAGACGATCGCCGGTCCGTCGCCCGCGATCCGCCGGTAGGCGATCAGTCCGTTCGGTCCGTCGATCGTTCCTGATTCCTCGTTCATCGGCCTTGATCTTCGTTTGCGCGTCAGGGCTTATGATGCCGCGTCGCGTCAATGAAAGCGATTCTCTCGCCTATGGCTTTTGAAAAGACCGTCCTGCAGGTCATTCCGGCGCTGGACTCCGGCGGCGCCGAACGCACGACCGTCGAAATGGCGAAGGCGATCATCGCCGCTGGCGGCAAGGCCCTGGTCGCGACGGCTGGCGGGCGAATGTGCGCCGAGGTCGAGAGGGCGGGCGGGCGCGTCTTAGTGCTTCCCGTCGATTCCAAGAACCCGCTGACCATTCTCGCCAATGGCCGGCGTCTCGCCGATTTGGCGCGCCGGGAGCAGGTCGATCTCCTGCATGCGCGAAGTCGCGCGCCCGCCTGGAGCGCCTTGTTCGCGGCGAGGGCGACGGGGGCGGCGTTAGTCACGACCTGGCATGGCGCTTACCGGGCCGCCTCGCCGGTCAAGCGATACGTCAATTCAGTGATGGCGAAGGGCGATCTCGTCATCGCCAACTCGGAATTTACGGCGGCGTCGATCCGTGCGGCCCATCCGGTCGGCGACCGTCTGAAAGTGATTCCTCGGGGCGCAGACCTCTCCGAATTCAACCCTTTGGCGATTTCCGGCGAGAGGATACGCTCCCTGCGAATGCGGTGGGGACTGGAGGAAAGCGCCTCCGGGCTTATCCTGTTGCTGCCGGGGCGGCTGACCGACTGGAAGGGGCATGATGTCGCGATCGCGGCATTCGCCGCCATCCGGACGGCTGCGGCTGGCGTTTCTCCGTCTTTCCAGCTAATTTTCGCCGGGGATGAGCAGGGACGTGGGGATTACGCCGGTTCGCTCATGCGTAGGGTGAATGAGTTGGGGCTTCAGCAGATAATCCGATGGGTCGGTCATTGCGATGACATGCCGGCGGCGTATGCGCTTGCCGATGCGGCGCTGGCGCCGTCGACGCGTCCTGAAGCTTTCGGCCGGATCGCCGTCGAAGCCGGCGCGATGGCGAAAGTCGTTGTCGCGTCAAATCATGGCGGCGCGCGCGAAACAATCGTTGACGGCGAAACCGGATTCCTTGTCGAGCCGGGTTCGGCTGACGCGCTGGCGGGCGCGATCATGAAAGCGTCGGCGCTTGGACAAGATGGCCGGCGCGTGATGGGCGAAAATGCGCGCGCGCGCATTGCGGCGCATTATTCGACGCAAGCGATGACGGCGGCGACCATTGGCGCCTATCAGGACCTCCTCGCCAGGCGGGCCGGTGCGCAATGACCGGGCGCGGGCAGAACATACTCGTCATCAAGACCGACGGACTTGCGGCGTTCGTCGCCGCCGAGCCGCTCTATGAGGCGATCCGCAACGCGCATCCGGGCGCCAGAATTTCGCTGTTGACGCAAAACCATTTGCAGCGCGTCGCGCGCGCCTCGCCCTATTTCGATCAGGTCGCCGCGATGCCGGATTTTCGCGATCCTGAAGCGAGGAAGGCCTTCGTCAAACAGGTGCAGAGTTCGCGATTTGCCTATATTTACGATCTCGCCGCGAACGAGGACGCCAAAAAACTCTACGCGGCGCTCGGTCTTTTCCGCCCGAAATGGCGCTCCGTCGCCCCGGCGTCGCGCTCGGCGCGCAAGCGCGGCGCGCCGGAAGAAGGCCTGCCGGACACCACCAGATTTTCCGCCGCCGTCGGGCTCGATGCGCCAGACCGCTTGCCCAGTCTCGGCTGGGCGCTGGCAACGCGCAAGGATTCGGCGAACATGCAGCCGTCATGGTTCGGCGTCTCAGGAGTTTACGGACTGCTGATGCCGGGCATTGATGAAACGCGGCGCTGGCCCGCGGAGCGCTACGCCGAACTTGCACGCATGATGGCGAAAAAGGGCGTCATGCCGGTGATGGTCGGCCCCAAGGAGCTGCATGTCTTCGCCGACGAAGTCGCGCATGCGGCGCCTGAACTTGTCGACATCACGGGCAAGGCCGACCATCTGCAGCTCGTCGCGCTCGCCCAGTCGGCCGCGTTCTTTGTCAGCGACGCCGCCGAGGAAGTTCACCTCGCGGTCAGCGTCGGCTGCTGCGGCGTCCTCATCCGCAAGGCGGGCGAAGAACATCTGACGCCGAAGGGCCGGAACATCATCACCCTGACGACGCGGAACGATATGGGTGAGGCCAAACCGGAATTCGTCTGGCGGGCGCTGGAAAACATGGGCCTTATCCCCAAGGGATCCGCCAATCCCCGCTCGGCCGTGCGTTGATCTTGGCGCGGTTTACCTTATATACCCCGCTCGCCGGCCTTCGGACGTTAACCGTCGGTTTCGTCCGGACCGGCATAATCGTCACTCACCCCTGAAGCCGCCAAAGGAGAAACGCCCATATCCCGCAGACCATTCGCCCCCGCGCCGCCCAAAGGAGACGGACCTCGCATTAATGAAGAAATTTCAGTGCCGACAGTCCTCCTCATCGATCATCTCGGCGAAAAGCGCGGCGTAGTTCAGACCGCGCGCGCTATCGAGATGGCTGTGGAAGCCGGCCTCGACCTTGTTGAAGTGTCACCGCAAACGCAGCCGCCGGTCTGCAAGATTCTCGATTACGGCAAGTTCAAGTTTCAGCAGCAGAAGAAAAAGGCGGAAGCCAAAAAGAAGCAGAAGGTCGTCGAGATCAAAGAGATCAAGATGCGTCCGAATATCGACGATCACGATTATGAGGTCAAAGCCAAGGCGATGCGCCGCTTCTTCGAAGAAGGCGACAAGGTGAAGGTGACGCTGCGCTTCCGCGGCCGGGAAATGGCCTATCAGGATCGCGGCATGGCGCTCCTCGAAAAAGTGAAAACCGACTTCGACGAAGTCGCCAAGGTCGAGCAGATGCCCAAGCTCGAGGGCAAGCAGATGATGATGGTGATGGCGCCGCGCTGAGCATTCGCGCGGAAGGCGAAATTTGCCGCTCCCACTCGCCTGATTGAAGAAAAACCGGCGCCTTTCGCGGGCGCCGGTTTTTTTATGCTGTCCGTCATTGGCGCAACGCTTGCTCTGGATTGGACGCTTGCTATCGGTGAACCCGGGCGCGCGCCATCGCGCCCGGCTGGTTGGAGTGCGATGGAAGGGTTCCTCACCTCGTTCGGGACGTCGCCCTGGGGCCCGATGGCGCTCGCCTTTCTCTTTGGCATCGCCTTTGGATGGGTCGTATGGGGAGCAAAACCCGATCGCCGCGAAACCGGCGAGGACGCCGGCGCGCCCATCGGGGATCCCAAGGAAATCGTTGTCATCAAGGCGGAAATTGAAGCCGCGCGGACCTTGCTCGGCCAGAATGACGAGCCGGGCGACGAGCTTTCCGAACAGCTCGCGACCCTCGATGAAACGGTCAAGCGCGCGAATGGACGGCTGAAAATGATCCTCGCCGCGATCAGACGCGCGGCGAAATCCTGAGCGTTTGCGGCCGTGTCCGTCATCGCCGTGAATTCCCATTTCGGGACAGGTCTTGTCAGCCGCCGCGCCGTGAGGGAGCATTGCTTTTCTTGGCGCGGGGCTGGCGATGATTGAAGGCGTTCCTTTTTCCGAAGAACTGACGATCTCGGCCGCGATGACCGGCGCGACCGTGTTCTTTCACGCCATCGTCATTTCAGCGACGGCGGCGATATTCCGGGCGACGAAAAGCCGGGTCTGGGGTCCGATGAGGTTTTTGCGCGATTCAGCGATGCTGACCTTGCTGAGCCTCATTTTGATGGCGGCGCATGGAATGGAGATCTGGGGCTGGGCCGCCCTGTTCGTGCATCTTCAGGCGTTCACGTCGTTCGAGGAGGCGCTTTATTTCTCCTCCGTCACCTATTCGACGCTTGGCTTTGGCGACGTGTTGTTGCCGACGGAATGGCGCCTGCTCGCCGGTGCGATTGCGGCGGACGGCCTCTTGCTGTTCGGGTTGTCGGCGGCGTTTTTGCTGGAGACCGCCGCGCGGCTGCGGCTCGGCGGCGAACGCTCGAATTAGGGCTGGGCGGTCGCAATCCGGGGACGCTGAATTTTTCCGATGGCGGCAAAGAGCGGAATAATCGCCAGTGCGGTCAGCAACGAAGCGACGAGAAACGGCGCGCCAGGGAGGTAGACCGCCGCATCCTTACCCGAAAACGCGGCGAATATCTGCGTCATCATAAGCGGCCCGATGATCATCGAGACGCCGTTTATCGAACCGATCGCGCCCTGAAGCTGGCCTTGCGCGTCGGCGGGCACGGTCCTCGACATGATGCCCTGCAATGCGGGCGCGGTGAATCCGGCGAGCGCGCCGAAGGCGATCAGCGGATAGATCATCCAGCCTTCCGGAACGACGCCATAGCCGAGATAGGCGATAACCGCGACGCTGGCGCCGAAAAAGGCGGCCTTTCGTTCGCCGAATTTCGGCATGACGATGCGCGTCAACCCGCCCTGAACGAGCGCGGAGGTAAGGCCGACCGCCATCAGGGAAAAGCCGATCTGTTTTGGCGACCAGCCGAAACGCTCGCCGGCGAAATAGGCCCAGACCGACGGAAACGCCCAATGCGCCAGTTGGTATAAAAACATGGTGAGCGCGATCGGCAGAATGACAGGGTACTGACGAAAATGACGGAATGCGCCCAGCGCGTTCGCCCGCCGCCAGTCGAAGGCGCGGCGGTTTTCTTTCGCATGAGTCTCGGGAAGGAAAATCCAGCCGTAGATGAGGTTGATGAAACCCAGCGCTGAAACTGCGTAAAATGGCGCGCGGTGCCCGAATTCGTCGCCAATGATCCCGCCGAGAGCGGGGCCGATGATGAAGCCGAGGCCGAACGCCGCGCCCATCAATCCAAAATTCGCCGCGCGTTTTTCAGGCGGGGAAATGTCGGCGATATAGGCGTTCGCCGTGGTGAAGGTCGCCGCGAACGATCCGGCGAGAATACGTGCGGCGAGAAGAACGGCGATCGAAGGCGCGAGCGCCATCAACAGGAAATCGAACGAATAGGCGGCGAGCGAGCCAAGAATGATCGGGCGGCGTCCGTAACGGTCAGAAAGCGAGCCCATGACCGGCATCATGATGAACTGCATGACGGCGTAAGCCATCGACAGCAGGCCGCCCCAGCGCGCCGCTTCGGAGCGCCCAAGGCCCGTCACTTCCATGACGAGATCCGGCATCACCGGCATGATGACGCCGAAACCGATCATGTTGATCAGGATGGTGATGAAGATGAAAAAGAGGGCGTTCCGCCCCGGCGCGCGCGCGGCAGACATCATGTTGATCACCGAAACCTAGATTTCCTTGTGGCCGGGCGGCGTTTCGCCGGTCTCTATGGGTTGCACATTGACCGCGGTTATCTGGTTGCGCCGGCGCCGCAATATCCTGAACCGGAATCCGTGAAAGGAAAAGGTCTGCCCTACATCGGGGATCGATTGGGCTTCATGGATGACGAGCCCGGCGACCGTCACCGCCTCTTCGTCCGGCAGCGACCAGTCCATGGCGCGATTGAGATCGCGGATCGTCACCTTACCGTCGACATTGATCGATCCGTCCGCCTGCGCTTTGACGCCTTCGACCGGACTGTCGTGTTCGTCCTCGATCTCCCCGACGATTTCCTCGATGATATCCTCAAGCGTCACGAGACCCATGATCGAGCCGTATTCGTCGACGACGAGGGCGAAATGTTCGCGGCGACGCTTGAAATTGTCGAGCTGTTCGGCGAGCGATGTCGATTCCGGGGCGAAATACGGCTGACGGATCAGATCGCCGATCGAAATCTTGCTGGCGTCCCCATGCGCCTCCCAAAGCGCGCTCAGCAAATCCTTGGCGTGCAGGACGCCGACAATGTTCTCCGTGACGTCGCGATAGAGGGGAAGGCGCGTATGGCCGCTTTTGAGGGCCTGCGCAATCAGCGCCGACGGTTTCTGGTCGATATTGAGCATGTCGATCTCTTTGCGATGGATCATGATTTCATCGATCCTGATCACATTGAGATCGAGCGCGCCGCGGAAAATGTCGCGCGCATTCTTTCCAAGGCCGCCTTCTTCATGGTGAAGTTCAACCGCCCCGCGCAATTCGTCGGCGGCGGAGAAGATGTGCTCGTCCTTCGAAAGCCGGATGCCGAGGACGCCCAGCGTTCTGCGCACAACGATTTGCAGGATGTAAGTGATCGGCGACAAGGCGAGGATTATCCAGCGCATCAGCGGCGCAACCAGCATGGCGATTGAGTCCGGCCGGGCGAGCGCGGCGGTTTTCGGCGCGACCTCGGCGAACACCACGACCAGTATGGTCATCGTAAGAGTAGCGGCGCCGATCGCTAGTCCGCCGGCCCCGAACAAGTGGGCGAACAGCATCGAGGCAAGCGATGTCGCCAGAATATTGACCAGATTGTTGCCCAGCAGGATCGATCCGATCAGCCGCTCGCGGTCGCGTATCAGCGCGTTGACGCGCTTGGCCCTTTTGTCGCCGTCGATTTCAAGCTTGTGCATCCTTGCGCGCGACGTTGCGGTCAGCGCGGTTTCCGAACCGGAAAAAAGCGCTGACACCAGCAGCAGAAAGATAATTGCGCAACTGATCGTCACGATAGTCGGGTCGAATTTCGCCATGTTCTGCAGGTCCCCGCGCCGGCGCGACTGAATTATCGCGCGCCGGCGCTTTTCAAGAATTCGAGAATTGTCGCAGCGTCGACATCCTTTTCGATGAACGCCTCGCCGAGGCGGCGCAAAAGGATAAGCGTCAGCGCGCCGCCTTCAACCTTCTTGTCCTGCATCATACGGGCGAGAAGTTCGTCGGCGGAAAATTGAGGCGCGCCGGAAATATCCTTCAGTCCCGCCGGCAGCCCGACGGCGGCAAGGTGCGCTTTCAGGCGAGCGGCGTCGGCGGGCGGGCAATTTCGGCGGTATACTGAAAAATCGAAGGCGAGCGCCATGCCGGCGGCGACCGCCTCGCCATGCAGCAGCCTGTCGGAATAGCCGAGCGACGCCTCCAGCGCATGACCGAAAGTGTGCCCGAGATTAAGCAACGCCCGCACGCCGGTTTCCCGCTCGTCCGCGCCGACGATTTCAGCTTTGCTTTCACACGAGCGCTTCACCGCGACGCGTCGCGCCGCCGCGTCGCCCGCCAGGAGATCGCCGCCGCGTTTTTCCAGCCAGGCGAAGAACGGCTCGTCGCCGAGCGCGCCGTATTTGACGATTTCAGCGTACCCCGCCTTCAGTTCGCGTCCGGGAAGCGTCGTCAATGCCGTGATGTCGGCGATAACGATGGCCGGCTGGTGGAATGCGCCGATGAGGTTTTTACCCTTCGCCGAATTCACCGCGGTTTTCCCGCCGACGGCGCTGTCGACCTGCGCCAGCAAGGTGGTCGGAATTTGCGCGAACCGGCAGCCGCGCCGCAGGATCGCCGCAGCAAATCCGGTGAGATCGCCGACAACGCCGCCGCCAAAGGCGAGGATCATGTCGCGCCTTTCGACCCCAAAGTCGATCAGCTCTTCCAGCAATCCCTCCAGCGAGCGCAACGATTTGGCGTGTTCGCCGGGTTCAAGGACGACCTTGCGGAAATCGACGCCGGCCGCCGCCAGCCCTTGTTCAAGACGGTCGCCTTGCGCTCGATCGACATGGCGATCGGTAACGATGACGGTGAATGGCCGCGCGAGTCGCGGCGCCAGCATGGCGCCGGCCTGCTCCAGCAAGCCTTCCCCGATATGGATATCGTAACCGCCGACGCCGATGCGCACCGGACAAATATCTGTCGTCATAACGCCCTCTCCCCATCGAGATACGCCGTCAGCGCCTCGACAATCGTCCGTACCGTCCGCGCATGGCTTCCGATATTGCTGTCGACGGCGATATCCGCCGCCGCATAAAAAGGCGTTCGCGCTTCAAGCAGGCGCGAGATGATTTCCTTTGGATCGCCGCCTTTGAGGAGCGGCCGTGTCGCGCGCTTGGTCGCGCGCTTGACCAGCGTATCGACATCGGCGCGGATCCAGATCGAGATCGCCCGCTCCTTGACGAGCGCGCGCGTGGTTTCGTTCATGAGCGCGCCGCCGCCGGTCGCAAGTACGACCGGAGGGCCGGACAAAAGGCGCTCGATCACCTGCGCTTCGCCGCGACGGAAGCTTTCCTCCCCATGGCGCGCGAAAAGGTCAGCGACGCTCATGCCGGCGGCCTCCTCGATTTCGGCGTCGGCGTCGTGGAACTGTAAATTGAGGGCCGTGGCGAGGCGCCGCCCCACGGTTGTTTTTCCCGCGCCCATCATGCCGACGAGCGCTATCGGGCGATCGATCCGGGGCGAGGCGGGCGGTTTTCGGCGGGGCGAGGACATGGACAGCCTGTCTGTAGCGAAGCCTCCCGCCCGGCGCCAGTAGCGCGGCAGAGGCGGAAGGCCGGTTTCATGTCCGCGCCAAGATGGTCTAGAAGGGCGTCGGATACCCCATGTTCGAGGAGTTTTGCCGCCGTGCGCTTTTTCCTTGCCGTCATCGCCGTCGTCGTTCTCGCCATTATCGGGCTTTATGTCTTCGGCCTCACCCTTCAACCCGATGTCAGGACGATCGAGCAGGACGCGATCGGATCAGCCAATGCGTGATCGCGTTGCGCCGTTCCTCGCCGCCCTGAGCGTCTTCGCTGCGCCCTCGGCGTTCGGTCAGGCCGCGCCGCTGGCGCCCGTCGAACAGCTTGCGCTTTCGAAAGATGCGTTTTCGACCGGGATTCTCGACCGCAACGCCGGCGCGCTCGCGCCGGACCTC
>MEMM01000003.1:106655-124962 GCA_001767925.1 Alphaproteobacteria bacterium RIFCSPHIGHO2_12_FULL_63_12 | reverse complement strand
CGCCAAACTCAAGGCGCTCGTGCGCGCGGGGTTCATCAACGAGGCGCGTCAGATCGAAAGCCTCGCCGCCAACGCGAGCACGGACCCCGAAAGCATTGAAGCGATGGCGGTCGCCGACATCTTGTCGAACGACGCGGACGCCGCCTGCGGCAAGGCGCGGCGCGTGACGGAAGGTCTCGACAATAGTTTTTGGGTGCGACTGCGGGTCGTTTGTTACGCCTCCTCGAATGAGCTTGACGCCGCCGAGCTGGCGCTGGGCATCCTGCGCGAAAACGGCCGACTTGGCGACGCCGATGAAGCGTTGCTGACGCCGCTCGCCTCGGGCGGCAAATTGAAGTCCCCGGTCGCGCCGGTCGACGCCGTTCAGTTCGCGGCGATGAAGGCAATGGGCGCGCCGATCGGCGGCGGATTTCCGGCGCGAGCCAATGGCGGCGTCGTCATGGCCGTCGCGAACGACGCGGCGATCGACTGGCCGGTGCGTCTTACGGCGGCGCGACGCGCCGTCGCCATGGGAATCATGAGCGGCGCGGAACTGAGCGCCCATTACGCCGCCGCGCCCGCCGGCGCCGTCGGTCGATATGGCGAAATTCGCGCCATGTCGGCGCCGGAGCTTCTTCGCGACCGCGCCGGCCTGATCGCGGCCGAGATCGCCGCCGCGACGGATGTCGAAAGCCTTTTTGCTCTTTCCGCCCTTTATGCGGAGGATATCCGCGCCGCCGAAGGCGCGCTCTTTCCGGCCAGCGAAGCGCAATCTTTCGCTCTGGCTCGGCTTGCCCAGGGCGATGCGGTCGGCGCCGAACGCTGGCTGTCGGCGGCGGCGGCAGAAGTCGTGCGCGGCGCCCCCGAGGAGCAGGCGATGGGTTTTATCGACCTCGTTGGCGTGCTCGGCGAGCTGGAGCCGGCCGGCGCGCAGCGCATCGCCGCAGCCGCCAATATCTCGCCGGCGGCGCCTCGCCTTGATCCCGCGTCTGCGGCGTCGGCCTCATCGAAACTGGCGCCTGTGGTCTCCGCCGCGATCGACGCCGCGCATCGCGGAAGCGCGGGGGAAGCCGCCCTTGCGGCGCTCGCCGCTTCGGGCGCCGCCGCAGATGGCGATCCGGTCGCGGAAGCGATTATGGCGCCGGCGTTGCGTGCGGCGGGACTTTCCGACATCGCCCGTCGCCGCGCGGTCGAAGCCTTGATCGCCGCGCGCTATCCAGCAGACGCGCCCGCGCCGGTGAGCGCGCCGCCGCCGCCGGCCTCGCCAGCATCCATGACGACCGGCGCGCTGGAGCCGCGCCTCAAACCGAAGCGGCCCAAATGAAGCAATCGGCGCGCCCGGACGACGGTCGCCTGATCGCGCTTTTTCTCGATATGATGACGGTCGACCGCGCGGCGGCGCCCAGCACGCTCAAAAATTACGGCCGCGATCTTGAGCGGTTTTCAGCGTTCATCCGCAGACGGAAGGAAAAGCTGTTGACGGCGGGCGCCGATGATATCGCCGCTTTCCTCGCGATGCTTGAATCTGAAGGCCTTTCCTCGTCGACTGCGGCGCTGAAATGCTCAGCTCTGCGCCAGTTTTTCGCCTTTCTTTATGCGGAAGACTATCGGGCCGATAACCCGGCCGCCGCGATCGACCGGCCGAAAACCCGGCGGCCGCTGCCGAAGATCTTGAGCGAAGATGAAGCCGCGCGGCTGGTTGAGGCGGCGGGCGGCGCCGGCGCGAAAGCCATGCGGCTCCGCGCCATGGTCGAGCTTCTCTACGGATCGGGGCTGCGCGTTTCCGAACTCGTCTCTCTGCCGCTCTCGTCGGTTGACGGCGCGCGCGAGGCGATTCTCGTGCGCGGCAAGGGAGGCAAGGAGCGGCTGGCGCCCGTCGGCGCCGCCGCGCGCCGGGCGCTCGCGAATTATCTTGCCGTGCGCGATGATTTCCTGCCGACGGAGGATGGCGGCAAGAAACCCTCGCGCTTTCTTTTTCCCTCGCGCGGCAAGACCGGCCACGTCACCGCCGCTCGCTTCGCGCAGCTGATCAAGGAGCTGGCGGCCGAGGCCGGGATCGCGGCGGAGCGCGTGTCGCCGCATGTCTTGAGGCACGCCTTCGCGACTCATCTTTTGTCGGGCGGCGCCAATCTGCGCGCGGTGCAGACGATGCTGGGCCACGCCGATATTACGACCACCGAAATCTATACCCATGTCGCCCAGGACCGGCTGAAAGACCTTGTCTTCACCCGCCATCCGCTGGCGAAAAAGGGCCGAAAAGCCGGCTGAAGCCCGCGTCGCTTGATCGTGCGCGCGGCGGGCCTTAAGTCGTTCTGGAACGCCCGCCTGAACGCCCGAGGACGAATGCATAAATATCTCGAATTCGAAAAACCGGTCGCCGACCTTGAAGGCCGCATCGAAGAGCTGAAGCGGCGGGGCGAGGAGAAGGAAAGCGTCGCCGATGAAATACGCCGGCTTGAAGTGCGCGCGCACGACCTTCTCAAGGAAACCTATTCAAAGCTGAACCGCTGGCAGAAAACGCTGGTCGCGCGTCACGCCGAACGGCCGCATTTCACCGATTACATCCGCTATCTGGTCGAGGATTTCACGCCGCTCGCGGGCGACCGATCCTTTGGCGAGGATGAAGCGATCATCGGCGGGACGGCGCGGCTGCGCGGCCGTTCCGTGATGATCATCGGCCACGAAAAGGGATCGGACACAGCGAGCCGCGTCAAGCACAATTTCGGCATGGCGAACCCCGAAGGCTATCGAAAGGCGATCCGGTTGATGGATCTTGCGGAACGCTTCGGGATGCCGGTCGTCACGCTGGTCGACACGCCCGGCGCCTATCCCGGCCGCGGCGCGGAAGAGCGCGGTCAGGCGGAAGCTATTGCATCGTGTACGGAAAAATGCCTCGGGCTCGGTGCGCCGGTGATCGCGGTCATCGTCGGCGAAGGGGGCTCGGGCGGCGCGGTGGCGCTCGCCGCGGCGAACAAGGTGTTGATGTTCGAACATGCCGTCTATTCGGTCATTTCGCCGGAGGGCTGCGCCTCGATCCTCTGGAAGGACGCGCAAGGAAAAGGCGACAGCAAGGCGCCGGACGCCGCCGAGGCGATGCGGATTTCCGCCGAAGATCTGCAAAGCCTTTCGGTGATCGACGGCATCGTGCCCGAACCGGTCGGCGGCGCGCATCGCGATCCGGCGCTCGCCGCCGAGCGGCTTGGCGACGCGATCGAGGCCGCGATCGAGGAGCTGGAGCCGTTGACGCCCGACCAGATTCGACGCCACCGCCGCGACAAATTCCTGGCGATCGGCCGCACCGGGCTGGTCTGAGGACGAAAAAAGCGCCGCCCTTTATCGAGGCGACGCCCTTCCTTCGCGCGATGCGCTCGGCCTATTCGATCGCAAAAATAATGGTCACATCGGCTGACATGCTCGACTCGCCGGCCGAGATCGGCGCAAATTTGGCGTCGGCGGCTTCCATCCTCGCCATCACCGGAATGGGGCCGGGCGTGGGCGCATAGCTGTCGGAAATTTGCAGCACGGATCCGAGCCTGACACCGGCCGCGTCGGCGTAAAGCGCGGCGCGGTCTCGCGCATCCGCCACCGCCGCCTTGCGGGCGCTATTCATCAACGGCTTGGGATCGGCGAAACCGAATGAAATCGAATCGAGTCTGTTGGCGCCGACGCTGATCGCCTTGTCGATCACCGATCCGGCCCTGTCGAGGTTGCGCAGTTTGACGCTGACCGTATTGGTCGCCTGGTAACCGATGATCCGGGGCGGCGTATTTTCCCGCGAATAGTCGTATTTCGCGCCGACATTGAGGCTTGCCGTCTGGATGTCCTTTTTGTCGACGCCGGCGTCGCGCAATGATTTGATCGTCACTTCCATCTGCGCGGAATTCTTGCGCAACGCTTCCGCGGCGGTCGCGCCTTCAGCCTCGACGCCGAGATTGAGAAAAGCCATGTCCGGCGCAGCGCTCGCTTCGCCGTTTCCGGTGACGATGATCGTGCGATTCATTGATTGATCCTCTGCAGCGCCCGCGGGGGTCGCGGAAAGTCCGGCGGCGAGCGCCAGGGCGGCCATCGACGAGGTTAGTGCGCGCATGAAATCCTCCTGTTGCGGCGGGCGCAGAGAACGCTGGCGGTAGGGCGAAATCAAGGCGTTGCTAGCCTAGCCGGCCCGCCGCCTTCATTCCCCGCCGCAATGCTGTTATATCCCGCCCCCTCGCCGCCCGACCGGGCGCCGCGGGGCCTGTAGCTCAATGGTCAGAGCTGGCGGCTCATAACCGCTAGGTTGGGGGTTCGAGTCCCTCCGGGCCCACCAAAGTCAGACGAATGCAAAAATTGGTGGAAAATCAGGCGCTAAGGATTGGTGCTCGCCCGCCCCTTCGGAAAAATGCCCCGGCTCAGCGGCCCAATTGTCAGCGGGAAAAACGCGCCATCACCAATAGAACGCATAGATCGCGACCAGCGCCGCGCAAACCGCAACCGCGCCGATATTGAATGCCCGATCCGTCCTGAACGATACGTCGCCGAGGCGTACGAGCTTTGCCTCTCCGGCCGGCCGCTGGAGGTAGGAAAGGCCGACGCCGAGCGCGACGCAGATGAGGAAGACGACGCCGACACGGTCCATGAACGGCATCTGCGGCGCCAGGAATTTCAGCGCTAGCGACAGCGCGAACGAGCCGATCACGGCGGCGAGCGCGCCGATCTCCGTCGACCGCCGCCAGAACAGGCCGAGCACGAAAATGGCGACGATTCCCGGCGTGAAGAAGCCGGTATATTCCTGAATGATCTGGAACACCTGATCGGCGCCGGCGAGGAGGGGACGCGCCGCGACAAGCGCGATGATGACCGCGGTGAAGCTGGTGATGCGACCGACCCTGACCAGCTGGCGCTCGCTCGCATCCCTGCCGAACAGCGGCCGGTAAAGGTCCATCGTGAAGATCGTCGAGATCGAGTTCATCATCGAGCCGAGCGAGGAGACGATCGCCGCGATCAGCGCCGCAAAGATGACGCCGCGCCAGCCCGGATCAACGAGTTTCATCATCTCGGGGTAGGCCTGATCGGGCTTTGAAAGGTTTGGCTCGATCGCGAACGCCGCAATTCCCGGCACAACGATGATCAGCGGCATGAAGAGTTTCAGAATGGCCGCAAACATCAGGCCTTTTTGCGCTTCGGCGACGTCTTTCGCTCCGAGCGCCCGCTGGATGATGTACTGGTTGCAGCCCCAATAGGAAAAGTGCATCACCCACATGCCGCCAAGAATGACGCCGATGCCGGGAAGGTTTCGGTATTCGGGATTGTCGCGCGACAGGATCATCTGGAATTTTTCCGGAAACTCCGCCGATAGTTTCGCAAAGCCCGCCAGCGCGTCGCCGTCGCCGACTTTCGCCAGCACCAGATTGGTGATGATGAGCCCGCCCATGATCAGCAACGCCACCTGAATGATATCGGTCATCGCCACCGCTTTGAGGCCGCCGTACAACGAATAGGCGGCCGCCAGCATCGCGAGGAGAATCATTCCCGTCATCATATCGACGCCCGTCAGGGTGTTGATCGCGGTCGCGCCGAGCCACAGGATCGTCGTCAAATTGACGAAGGTATATAGCGCGAGCCAGAACACGCTCATCACATATTTGACGCTGGCGCCGAACCTTTGCTCGAGAAATTGCGGCATGGTGTAAATGCCGCGCTTGAGAAAGATCGGCAGAAAGAACTTTGCAACGACGATCAGGGTCGCCGCGGCGAGCCATTCGTAAGAGGCGATCGCGAGCCCGACGGCGTAGCCGGAGCCCGCCATGCCGATCACCTGCTCGGCCGAAATATTCGCCGCGATCAGCGACGCGCCGATCGCCCACCAGGGCAGCGCCTTGCCGGCGAGAAAATAATCTGCGGTGTCTTTCTTTCGGCCGGTTTTCTCGCGCGAGATAACCGTCGCCAGCGCGATGAGGCCGAACGCATAGCCGGCGATGATGATGAGATCGATCGATTCAAGAGACATCTGGCGCCCTTTCCTCTCGCAAATTGATGACGCGACGCAACAGCCACAGCAGGAAAAACAGCGCCGCCATCGGCGCGAGCGAGAACAAAAACGCCGTTTCGCCGCCAAAGCGCGCGAAACTTCGTCCGGTGATGAAGGATCCCGTGGTGCCGCCGAGCGCAGAGAAAATGACGATCAGCCCCGTCATCGCCGCATGAAGGTTGCGCGGCAGCGAGCTGAGAATGACGGAATTGATCGCCGGATAAATCGGCGCGAGAAAGAGCCCGATCAGCGGCAGGATAAACGCCGCGACCGGCGCATTGAACCAGGAGATATCCGCCCGCGGCTCAAGACCGCGCGTCGCCGGCAGCGTCAGCATGATGAGCGCGCCCATGCAGAAGAGACAGATATTCAACAATGGATACCAGTTCATCCGCTTCAGGATCATCCCGGCGCCCAGCCGGCCGGCCGCCAACGCGGCCGCGAAAATGCTTGCGGCCTGAACGCTCATCGCCGGCGGCAGGCGCAGCACTTCATTGTTGAAGGTCGGAAGCCATGTGCCGACTCCCTGCTCGATCAGCACATAGAAAAACGCGGAGATCGCGAAGACGATGACCGACGGCCGCCAGAGCAGCGCCAGCATCTCTTTGAAGTCCTGCGCCAGGCGCGCTTCGCCCGGCGCGGGCGGCGGCGGAAACCGAGTGACGGCGAGCAGAATCGCATTGGCCGCCGCGAGCAGCGCGAGCGGGAGGTAGACGCGCGTCCACGCGGTCGACGAGGCTTGCGCGGGGTCGATGAAGGCGGCGAACAGGAAATAGCCGGCGAGGACGCCGACCATGAATAACCCCTCGATGAGATTGAGAAGGCTCGCATGGCCCTTCGCGTCGTTGGTCAGCAGGCCGATGGTCGAATAGACCGACACCTTGACCAACGCGAAACTCGCCCCGACGGTCAGGAAGAGAAGCTTCGTTGTCAAAAAGGCGGGGATCAACGCCATCGCAAGGCAGGCGGCCGCGACCGCCGCGACCGCAAGCGTCATCGCCCGCCGATAGCCAAGGCGCGGCAGAGACGAGGCGACGAGGAAGGACACAAACGCGATAGGCAGGTCCTTGAACGCCTCAAGAAGGCTCGCGTCCTGCTTGGTGACGCCGAAACTCGCGATCGACTGCAAGATGACCGCGCCGACGCTGTTAAGGAGGATGGCGTACAGCAAATAGATGGAGAACAGGCTGATTTTCACCCGCGCCGGGCTCATGGCATCGCCTCCCTCGATACGCGGCCCCCGCCGCAGCCCGCCGCCGGGCGGGGTGAGGGAATATTGACGATGCCAACCGATTGCGCAAGACGAATCAATCTGTTGTAATGGCGCAAGAATGCGCAAGGCGCAAAACGGACGGGAAATCGGGATGACGCAATGGTGGCGAGGCGGGGTGATCTACCAGATTTATCCCCGCAGTTTTTTCGATACCAGCGATGACGGCGTCGGCGATCTCGACGGAATCGTCTCGAAACTCGATTACGTCGCCGGGCTCGGCGTCGACGGCGTCTGGCTGTCGCCGTTTTTCCGCTCGCCGATGGCGGATTTCGGCTATGACGTCGCCGACTATCGCGATGTCGATCCCCTGTTCGGCTCGCTTGCCGATTTCGATGCGCTCATCGCGGCCGGCCGCCGCAGCAAGCTGAAGGTCGTCATCGACCAGGTCTATTCGCACACGTCCAATCAGCACGCCTGGTTCCGCGAAAGTCGTCAGTCGCGCGATAATCCGAAGGCGGACTGGTATGTGTGGGCCGACGCCAAGGATGACGGCTCGCCGCCTAACAACTGGATTTCCCTCTTCGGCGGACAGGCGTGGTCGTGGGACACGCGTCGGCGTCAATATTACATGCACAATTTCCTCAGCGAACAGCCCGATCTCAATTTCCACAATCCGCAGGTGCGCGCCGCCATTCTCGACGTCGCGCGTTTCTGGCTCGACCGGGGCGTTGACGGCTTCCGCCTTGATGTGGCGAATTTCTATTATTGCGACCGGCTGCTGCGCGATAATCCGCCAAAGCGCGCCGGCGGCGGATTCGCGCGGCCCTATCTGCATCAGCGCCACCTCCATGACCGCTCGCAACCGGAAAATCTCGCCTTCATGGAAGCGCTGCGCGCGCTCGTCGATCAGTATGAGGATCGCATGACGGTCGCCGAGATCGGCAGCGATTCCTATATTCAGCGCAGCATCGAATACGCCTCGCCCGGCCGGCTTCACACCGCCTATAATTTCATGCTGCTCGAAAACGGGCCGCTGACCGCGAGCCTCATCCGCAACGCCTTCGAGGAATGGACCTGCGGCAAGGCATGGCCCTGCTGGTCGTTCTCCAATCATGACGTCGTCAGGGCGCGCACGCGCTGGGGCGGGGAAGACGCGAGCGACGATTTCGCGACGCTCCTTCTCGGCGTCTTGATGTGCCTTCGGGGCACGATCTTTCTTTACCAGGGCGAAGAGCTTGGCCTGCCGCAGGCGAAGGTGCCGTTCGAACGGCTGCGCGATCCTGAAGGTATCCGCTTCTGGCCGGACGGGCTCGGGCGCGACGGCTGCCGCACGCCGATGCCTTGGCGCGCCGACGCGCCGAATGCGGGATTTTCGAAGGCCGAGCCCTGGCTTCCGGTCGATCCGGCCCATGCGCGCCTCGCCGTCGACCGGCAGTCCGGCGACGAAGCGTCGATCCTCAACAAAACACGGCGTTTCATCGGCTTTCGCGGCCGGCATCGCGCGCTCCGGCTCGGCGATATCGCGTTCCTTGAGGCGCCCGAGCCGATCCTCGCCTTTACGCGCACGCAGGAGGACGAGAGCTTGCTGTGCGTCTTCAATCTGGGCCGCGATCCTGTCCGCTACGATCTGCCCGGCGCCGATTTTCGCGATCTTGGCTACGGACTTCCAGCGCGACTCGAGGCGAAATCCCTCCTGCTGCCGGGATATGGCGGGGCGGTGCTGGAGAGGGCCAAATGAAACGGGATGCGGGGCAGGGAAAATCGTTGAGCCCCCGACGGCCGCGCACCATGGCGGAAATCGCCGAACTCGCCGGCGTCGCCGAATCGACGGTGTCGCGTGCGATCGCCGGCAGCAATCGCGTCTCCGAAGAAACCAAGATCCGGATCCGGCGGCTGATCGACGAAAGCGGCTACCGGATCAACAGCCGGGCGCGCAGCCTCCGAACCCAGGAAACGCGGACGATCGAAGTCGTCATCGCGATCTCGGAAACCAACCGCCAGCACTTTTCCGATCCGTTTTTCAGCCAGATCATCGCCTCGATCGGCGACGCCCTCGCCGAGAGCGGCTACGATCTCCTGCTGTCGCGGTCGCCGCCTTGGGGGGAGGGCGCCTTCGCCGACACGCTGGCGGTCAAACGCGCCGACGGGATCATCATCATCGGTCAGGGCCGGAGCCCCGAGGCTCTTAATCAGTATGCAGAGAAAAACCGCAATGTCGTCGTCTGGGGCGCCCACATTCCCGGCCGCAAATACGCCGTCGTCGGCAGCGATAACGCCCATGGCGGCGCGCTCGCGGGAAAGCATCTCCTATCCGGCGGACGCCGGCGTCTGGTGTTTCTCGGCGACATCAACCATGTCGAAGTCCGCTTGCGCCATGGCGGGCTCGTTTCGGCGCTGAGCGGAACCGGCATGTCGTCCGATCAGACCTTGATGTTGTCGATGCCGTTCGACAGCGCTTCCGCCTATGAAGCGACGCGGCGCCTGTTCGAGGGCGGCGTGCATCATGACGCGATCTTCGCCGCCAGCGATCTGATGGCGATCGCGGCGATGCGAGCGCTCAGCGATCTCGGCGTCCGCGTTCCGGAAGATGTCGCGGTCGTCGGTTATGACGACATCGCGCTCGCCGCCTATGTATCGCCGGGACTGACGACTGTCCGGCAGGACACTTCCGCCGGCGGGCGCAGGCTCGTCGAAAACATGCTGGCGATACTCGCCGGGCGGGAGCCGGTCGACGCGGTGCTGCCGACAGAGCTTGTCGTCCGCCAGTCCTGCGGCGCAAGGAAATAGCTTTTTAACGCATGAATCTGCCATCTCTTGCGCAATATTGCGCAAGAACTGTTGCCTTTGTGCACCGAGAAGCAATAATTAGGCGGTTTATACTGCGCAACCAATTGCGCAAAACGCGGACGCAGACGTAATAGGAGGACGGCAACGCCGATCAATGGCTTTGCGGCGAAGAACCGCAACCTAAGGGAACAGGGAGGAACTGGTGAAATATTCGAAGTCCGCACTGACGACGACATCATCGCTGCTGGCGCTGATGCTTTCCGGAACCGCGTTCGCGCAAGAGACCGTCGTCGACGCGAGCGACTCCGCGGCCGGCGAGGCTGACGAAATCGTCGTCTTCGGCACCACGTCGAAAAACCGCAGCCTGTTGTCGGCGTCCGTCGATGTGACGACGGCGACGGCGGAGGACCTCCTCAAAAAGAGCCCGCGCTCAGTGGCGGATGTTCTCGAACTTGTCCCTGGCATCTTCGTTGAAGGCACCGCCGGCCGGCAGTCGAACAATTATTCGGTGCGCGGTCTCCAGGGCGGCGGCCAGCGCTTCATCAAACTCGAGGAAGACGGCCTTCCGATCGTCTATGTCGGGGCGGACGATCTGTTCTTTTCCGACGATATCACGACCGATCGCGTCGAGGCGGTCCGCGGCGGCACATCCGGCATCCTCAGCGTCAACGCCGCGGCGGCGTCGATCAATTTCGTGTCGCGCAAGCCAAATTTCGAGGAAGCTGAAGGGATAGCCCGCGTCAGCGCGACGTCCTATGACGAATATCGCGGCGACTTTTATTATAGCGCGCCGATCTCCGACGATCTCGCCTTCAATATCGGCGGCTATATCAGCTCAAGCCCCGGCGTTCGCAAAAACTCGTTCACCTACTCGACCTATCACATCAAGGCGGCGATCGAGAAACAGTTCGTCGACGGCGGTTTCGTTCGCCTGACCGGCAAGGTCGGCGACCAGAGCGACGCCTATTACGCCGACCAGCCTTTCGCCATCGGCGCGGACGGCAAGCCCAAAAGCGTCGCAGGACTCGATTCGAAATTTGGCAATATCGGCGGCGCGGCGTTCGGCGAAATCGAGCTTCCGGTGTCGACCTTCGTCGAGGCGGACGGGTTTCGCGCCTTCCGCAGCTCCAAAGGCCTTGAAGCGAAGACGAAACAGATCCGGCTCGATTTCGAAAAGCCGATCAACGAGAATTTCGACGTCTTCGGCAAGGCGCGCTATCTCGATCTCAAATGGGACTTCAACGGCCTGTTCGCCGGCAGCGGCGTCGGCAATGCGGGCCTGACCTCGGCGCTGAACTATCTGACGCCGGGCGCCTCGTCGCCGATCGACGGCGCGCTGTTGCAGCCGGGACTAGCGGCGTTTCCCGGAACCGTGCGCTTCGGCCTCAAGGACCTGACGAACGGCGTCATCCTCGCCTCGGATAATCCGACGGCGCTGAACGCGTTGAACGGCAACGGCCTGCTTCAACAGACATGGCTCAATCACGATCAGCAGGACGGCCGGGATTTCGGCACGAACGCCGGTGCGCGCTGGGAGCAATCGGCCGGCTCCATCACCAATTCGCTGACCGCCGGCATCATGTATTTCGATACGCGCCGCTCGCAAAATCAGGCGGCGACATCGCATGTCATCAACGACGTCAGGACCAATTCGCATATCTATGATGTCGTGGCGCTCGATGCGTCGAATAACGTGCTCGGCACCCTGACCAATAACGGCGTCGTGTCCTATGGCGAGTGGGGCGTCGGCATCAACACCATCAAGAACAAGTCGATCTCGTTCTACGCCAACGACGAGTTGAAAATCGGCGACCGGCTCCATCTCGATTTCGGTATTCGTCAGGAACATCTCAAGGCGACGAGACTGGACGGCAATTCGCTCCCCGGGTCGCAGCCGGTTCCCGTCGGCGTCGGCGGGCTGACGCAAACGGTCGGATCCGCATGGGATGGAACCTATTCGACCACCAAGCGGACGTTTAATCGCACCGCCTGGACCGTCGGCGCGAACTATCTGGTGACGGATAGTTTCTCGGTTTACGGACGTTACGCCAAGGGCTTTCAGACCAATAACACCGATACGCCGACCGGCGTCATACTCTACGAGGCGGGGGCCCGCTACAACAACGAATACCTGACGGCGCAGGCGACGCTGTTCCAGACGAATTTCAACAACCAGTTCTACAACTTCATCGACCCGATCGATCCGACCGTACAAGGATCGTTCCAGGGCGATCTGCGCACCAAGGGCGTCGAGGTCGACTTCAACCTGCGGCCGTCCGAATATTTCAGCCTCGACGTGATCGGCGTTTACCAGGATCCGACACTCAAGAACGTCGTCATCAATGGGACGGCGACGCCGACATTCGAAGGAAACCGGCCCGAACGGACGCCTAAATTGCTCGTCACGGTGACGCCGACCTTCCACCTGCCGAACAATCTCGGCGAAATCTACGGTCGGTATAAGCGCGTCGGCAACATCTACGCGGACGCCGGCAACGGCTTGGCTTTGCCTGGATACGGCGTGACCACCCTCGGCGCGATCGTCAATGTCAGCGAACGCGTTCAGGTCTCCTTCAACGCCGACAACGTCTTCGGCGTGACTGGCGTGACGGAAGGAAATCCGCGGCAAGGTCAGACCCAAAGCATATCGTCCGGGCTCTTCTACGGGCGCGGAATCGTCGGAACGACGTATTTCGGTTCAGTGACGATGCGGTTTTAAGGCTCCGCGCGGGGGACCTTCGCAGCCGGCCTCCCAGGCTGTTCCCCCGCGTCACCCAGCGCCTTCAAGCCTTCGCATGTTGCTGAAGACCGGCGGGGAGTTTGCCCGTAAACTCCCCGCCGGCCTTTTTCAGGAGCGCCGCTCATGCCTGATCGTCCTTGCGGGAGCTTTTTTCTTCGCGCGATCGCTGCCGTCGCCGTCGGTTTACTCGCGGCTTGCGACACGCTCCGGTCGCACGACGAGCCGCCGGATAACATTCTCGCCTATGAGGTGACCGAAGGCCGGAACCTCAACTACTTTTTCCGCGAAAGCGACGTCGCCGCCCATGTGCTGTTGCGCGACGGCCGCGATCCGCGCCTCATCGTCGCCTTTCCCGCCGGCAATAGCGGCGTCGGCGTCTGGTTCGACCGCGCCGAAGGCGACGTCGTCTGGCGCGTCGACCATCCTCCGCGCCGAGCCGTGGTGAAGGACGCGCATGATCGCCCGCTTTATGGCGTGCGCTTTCGGGCGACCGCCAAGGCTTCGCGGCTGTCGATGAGGGAGGCGGTGCTGTCGAATGTCCGCTTCCTCCGGGACTATCAATCGATCAACCGGATACCGCCCGAAATCGCCGTCGCGCCGATGGTCGACGGGCGTACGATCCATATTCGCCGCGACCGGCTCGACGGCGCGCCGGGTTACGCGCTGATGATGAAAGTAGTGAAGGGCGATGTCGCCGACGGCGTGATCATCGCTGCGGATGATGGCGAAATCGGTCTTGATATTCTCGCCGCCAGCGGCGATGCGCCGTTGACCCCGCTCGCCGGCGACGATTTGCTCAATGCGAGCGCCGTCGACGATCCGGCCGCGCGGAACGCGCTGACCTTTCTTAGCTACCGAGAGAAATTTCTCGCCGGCTCGTGGCGGTTCAACACTTATTTCGGGCGCGACACCTTGATGTCGGCACGGCTGTTGATGCCGGCCCTGCAGCCCGCCGCAATCGAAGCGGCGATAGGCTCAGTTCTCGCGCGCCTCTCGCCCGGCGGCGAAGTCGCGCATGAGGAAGGCGTCTCCGAATTCGCGATTGTCGAGCGCCTGCGCAGCCATCAGCCTGTCAGCGATGCGCCGATCCTCGACTACGGCATGATCGATGACGATTTCATGCTGGCGCCGGTGATCGCGCCTTATTTGCTCGATCATCCCCAAGGGCGGACACGCGCGGCCGCCTTTCTCAGCGAACCTGTTGTCAGCCTGAGCGGCGATCGCGCCGCCGCCAAAGTTGGAGATCTTCTGGTTGAAAATCTGCGCTTCGTTCTTGCGCAGGCGGCGCCCTTCGCGGCCGATCCGAAAGCGGCAAGTCTCGTCGCCATCAAGCCCGGCCGCGCGACGGGGCAATGGCGCGACAGCGAAGAAGGTCTCGGCGGCGGGCGATACGCCTATGACGTCAACGCAGCGCTCATACCAGCGGCGCTCGCCGGAATCGCCCGGCTTTTCGACGCCGGCCTGCTCGATCCCTATCTGGCGCCGGACGATCGGGCGGCGTTCGCCGCCGCCGGCGGCGCCGCGAGCGTTTGGCGCGAGAAAGCGCCGCCGCTGTTTAAGGTGTCGATAAGCCCCGCCGCGGCGAAGGCGGAGGTGAGCGCCTATGCGCGCGCGCTTGGCGTCGATGACGCCGCCGCGCTGGCGTCGGTCGGCGACCGCCCCGTCGTCTTTCACGCGCTCGCGCTCGATGCGCAGGGAAAGCCCGTGCGTGTCATCAATTCGGATGAAGGGGCGGCGCTTTTGTTCGGCGATCCGCCCGTTTCCGATCTCGACGTCTACGTCGCCGCGATCATGCGGCCGTTTCCGGCGGGGCTGTTGACCGATGTCGGCCTTCTTGTCGCCAATCCCGCTTACGCCGATGATGAGATGCAATCCCATTTCACCCGGAACCATTATCACGGCGCCGTCGTATGGTCTTGGCAGCAAGCGACGCTCGCCGCCGGACTGGCGCGCCAGCTCGAAAGGTCCGATCTTTCAGAGGATGCGCGCGCACGGCTTGAGGCGGCGCAAAGCGCGCTGTGGACGGCGATCAAGGCGTCGCGCGCGGTGCAGACATCCGAATTGTGGTCGTGGACTTATGCGAACGGCCGCTTTTCCGTCGCGCCATTCGGCGCCGATGGCGCCGATGTCGACGAATCGAACGCCGCGCAATTGTGGAGCACGGTCTATCTCGCGGTGCGCCCGCCGGAATGACGGGGCGGCGCCCGGTCACGTCGCGGCGAGGAAACTGGCGATGGTGAGACGGCCCTTCAGGGGATCCTTGCTCAGCGCGCCGCCATTGCTGATCGCGCCGCCATGCAGGATGCGGCCGCGATAGATGACGGCCCGGTTAAAGCGCGCGCCGACATGGCCGATCCGTTCGAACTGCGCGGTGTCCCCGTTCATATAGGCGGCGGCTGGCGCGCCTTGCGCGCTGAGCTCGGCGTTGAGGCTGCTGAAATAGGCGCCGCTTCGCGCCTCGTCGAGCGTTTCAAAACCGGTCGCCCGGTGGCGGTAAAAGGCGGTGCCGTCGGCATTGTCAGGCGACAGATAATGCACGATCGCCATCCGGCCGGGGGTCAGCGAATCGACATGCGGCAGGCGCTGCTCGATCGAAAGAAGATGCGGCGGCGTCGTCACGATCGCATAAGACGCGCGCAAAACATCGGCGCCTTTGGTCGCTCCGAAAACCTCGGCCATCGCCGCGGCGATGACCGGCTGGACCGCGCTGAAATAATCCGCAGGCAACGCCGCCTTGAGGCCCGGATAATAAAGATCGCCGGCGGCGAACGCGGCGCCGGCGGCGTAATCGCGCAAATAATGGGGATCGGGCGCGAAGCCGTCGATGATCGCGACCGGCTCGCGCTCGGCGCCGATGTCGAGCACCGCCAGCGACGGCCCGGTCATCGCCGTGCGGCGCCGCCGGCGAGCATCGCCTTGAGGGCGTCTTCATGCAGCGGAAGGGTCGGCACGCTGCGCGCGATGACTTGCTCGATCTGCGCGAGCTGCGCGGCGTTCAGGTCTGAATCGAGCGTGTCGGTCAGCGGGTGATAGGAGCCGGCCTCGATCCCCTGGCCATGAAGCACCGCGACCCAGCTCGTCTCCTTGAAGAGATCGTCCGTACCCAGCATCAACCGGCCGGACCGGCGGAAATCCTCGATCCGCTGCGACAGGTTTTCCGGGATCGGCATGTGGCGGCAATATTCCCAGAGCGGATCTTTCTTCTCCGGCGCCGCATGATAATGCAGGATGATGAAATCCTTGATGTTGTCCATATCTGCGGCGAACAGCCGATTGAATTGCGCGGCAAGGCCCGGATCGCAATCGCGGTCGGGAAACAGCGACAGCAATTTGGCGATGCCGCTCTGGATCAGATGCAGGCTGGTCGATTCGAGCGGTTCGAGAAAACCCGTCGAAAGCCCGATGGCGACGACATTGCGGTCCCAGCATTTGCGCCGCCGCCCCGCCTTGAAGCGGATGATGCGCGGATCGGCGAGCGCGACGCCGTCGAGATTTTCCAGCAGCACGCGCGCCGCGTCGACATCGCTGATATAGTTGCTGCTGTAGACATAACCGTTGCCAGTCCGGTGCTGCAAAGGGATGCGCCATTGCCAGCCGGCGGCGCGCGCGGTCGAGCGCGTAAAGGGCGTGATGCCGTCGACCTTTTCGCAAGGCACGGCGACGGCGCGGTCGCAGGGCAGCCAGTGCGACCAGTCCTCGAAGCCGGCGCCGAGCGCGCCTTCGATCAGCAGCGCGCGAAAGCCCGAACAGTCGATGAACAAATCGCCGTCGAAGCGCTCGCCGCGTTCGGTCGTCAGCGCCGTGACGAATCCGCTTTCAGGGTCGCGCTCGACCTGCGCGAGCTTTCCTTCGTGACGCACGGCGCCGTTGGCCTCCGCGATCGTCCTCAGATGACGGCCGTAAAGCCCCGCGTCGAAATGATAGGCGTAGCCAAGCGTCGACAGGATCGACTTTTGATCGTCGACGGGAAAGGCGACCCTTCCCGCGCGGGCCAGTTCGCCGGCCATGGAATAGCGCGCAAGCTCGGCCGCGCGTCCCTCGCGGCGCGCCTTCAGCCAGCGCGGAAAAAACGACACGCCCGGCAACGTGATCCCGTAATAGCCGAACGGGTGGATGTAGCGGCCGCCCGGCCGCGTCCAATCGACGAATTCAATGCCGAGTTTGTAACTCGCCATCGTCGCGCGCAGGAACTCGGCCTCGTCGAGCCCGACCAGCTGGTTGAACCAGTGGATGGTCGGAATGGTCGCCTCGCCGACGCCGATCGTGCCGATCTCGTCGGATTCAAGAAGTTCGATGCGAAGCCGCGGCCCGAAAGACTTGGCCAGCGCGCTCGCCGTCATCCAGCCAGCGGCGCCGCCGCCGAGAATGACGACTTTCGAAATCCTGCGGTCGGCGGACGTGGAGGTCACGGGACTTCACTCGCGGCTACAAACTTGATCCATCGACTGTGCGCGATTGCGCAATGGATTGCAAACGGGAATTCGCCAAGTAAAACCCGTGTCCGCCCGGCCCCCGGCAAGTTGTTGGAAAGCGGATCAATGGGAAGCGCTGAAAAAGGGACGGCGAGGACAGTATATAGCTGCCGAGAGATTGATCATGCCGCAACGCCGCCTCACGATCCCCGGCTGCGGCTCAATCGCTGGAGACGCCCTCGAATGGACGCGTCAGCTGCTCGCCGCGCGTGACGCCAATTAGCGAGAGAGGGCCTCGGCCGCAGGCCGTGGGGCGCCGCAATCACCATTAAATGGTATTGTGTGTGCGGCGCTTACGCGGCCTGCTTGCTGCTTACTTCTGAAAATGGCGCACCGACGCGGGTGAAACCGGGAACTGGATGGCTAACCGGACAAGACCCCATAGATCCTTATAATCACTAGGCTTTTAGAGAACGGCAGATATATCAAGGGCAGACATCGACGATTCTCTATTGTAGGCTTCAGTTATGATGGACATGTTTTTCAGCTGGCCTGTTTGGATTATTTGGTCAGTCGGCCTGATGTTATTGGTCAGGGCCGGGATGGTTTTTGCGTTTAAGCGCTTTCGTCGGTCGCCAAGAGCTTTCTTTTGGGCCTACCTAAGTATCGCTTGCCTCTTGCCAATAGGCCTATTGATTGTCGGCTTGTCCGGAATGCCTATGTACGGTTTTGACCAGGATAATTGGCGTCACATGTTTGGCTATATCGTCCTGTATTTTTCACCCCTTGGAGTTCCTGTAATCTTGGGCACACCTTTTGTGTTGCTCATGGATGTTTTGCGTCGCCCGTGGCGAAAGCAACCTACCGAGATCACGCCAAATCAATGACGCTTGGCCAACAAAATTAATGTGGCGGATTGGTACTATTTCGCATCTTTGGTGAGCAAAAAAGCGGTTTTAAATCAATGGTCTGAAAATGGCGCGCCCGAAAGGATTCGAACCTCTGACCCCCAGATTCGTAGTCTGGTGCTCTATCCAGCTGAGCTACGGGCGCGCGGCGCTAAAAGCGCGAAGGGGCCTTTAAGCGCATCGCCCCCGGGAAAGCAAGCGCCGGGGGGACCCGGCTTCAGCCGCCCTGTTTTTCCGCTTCATGGACGCCCCGCGCGATCG
>MEMM01000003.1:91239-106634 GCA_001767925.1 Alphaproteobacteria bacterium RIFCSPHIGHO2_12_FULL_63_12 | reverse complement strand
CCGATCCGCGTCAGCTCCAGCGGGCCGCCGCACGGCGTCTTCCCGGTCGCCAGCACGAAGATGACGTCGCCGTCGGTCGGCCCATGCGCGGGGCGGATCGCCCGGGCAAGGCCGTCCTGCGCCATGATGGCGACGCGGCGCGCCTGCGCCGGCGTCAGCGCGCCGCTGACCGCGACGACGCCGATCGTCGTGTTGGCGCGGGCGGCGGCGATTTTTGTGTCGGGCGGCAAATCGCTCGCCTGCGGTTTCTTGTCTGACCACGCGCCGCCGAATTCCTCGCCTATCTCGAACGGCGCCGCCCAGAAGATGTCCGTTCCCGGCATCTTCACCGAGCCGAAACTGTTGACCGCCATCAGCGCGCCGATGATGAGGCCGTCATCGCCGGCGAACGACGCCGAGCCGACGCCGCCGGGGCTAAGGCCCGCGCGCGCGCCGAAGCCGGCGCCGGCGCGCCCCTGCGCGACGCCTTTTTTGGCGGCGGCCGCGGCCGCCCTGCCGAGTGCGGCGTAGGGCGGCGCCTCGCCCCAGTTTTTGTCGCCGCCATTGGCGAGATCATAGAGGATGGCGGCGGGAACGATCGGCGAGGGCGGCACGCCCTCCGCTTTCATCAACTGAAATCCGCGCCCGCGCGCGCCGAGAAAGGCGGCGACGCCGTCGGCGGCGCCGAGCCCATAAGACGAGCCCCCCGACAGCACGATCGCGTCCGCGCAGTCGACCAGAGTCGACGGATCGAGAAGATCGGTCTCGCGGGTGCCGGGTCCGCCGCCGCGCACGTCGCCGGCGACGATCGCCGGCGCCTCCGGCAGGATGACGGTGACGCCGGTGCGCGCGCGCGCATCCTCGGCCTGACCGACCAGAACGCCCGGCACGTCGGTGATGTCGTTAAGGGCGCCGGTTTTGCGGGTCATGGCGTCTTTCTCATCAATGGGTCGCTGGAATAGGTCGCTGGGATCGAGAATAGACCGCATGGCGCGCCGCGCCTAGCGCTCTCCGGCTTTGCACGTCGCCACGATCTCTGCGATGCTTGGCGCGCCTTTGGATCGTGAGCGGAGACAAGCGTGATGAGATTTGCAAGAGGAGCGGCGGTCGCCGCGCGCCTGCTGCTGGCGGGCGTCAGTTTTCCCGCCTTCGCGCAGACCGCCGCCAGCATCGACGCCGACGAGATCGAGGCGCCGGGCGACGCTGCCGGCGCCAATGCGCTGTTGTCTTATCCGTCGCTCTTTCATTCGGTGCGGGCCGAGCGCGGCATGGTCGCGGCGCAAGATCGCCTTGCCGCGGAAGTCGGCCGCGACATCCTCGCCAAGGGCGGCAATGTCGTCGATGCGGCGGTGGCGACCGGCTTTGCGCTGGCGGTGACGCACCCGCAGGCGGGAAATCTCGGCGGCGGCGGCTTCATGATGATCAAACTCGCCGGCCGCGACGACGTCATCGCGCTCGATTATCGCGAAATGGCGCCGTCGGGCGCGACGCGCGACATGTTCCTCAACGACGCGGGCGATGTCGACAATATGCGCGCGCGGTTCAGCCATCTCTCCTCTGGCGTGCCTGGATCGGTGATGGGCCTGACGACGGCGCTGGAAAAATACGGCACGATGAAGCTGAAGGATGTGATCGCGCCGGCGATCCGGCTTGCGGAAGGCGGCTATCCGACCTCCGACGCGCTCGCCGACGCGCTCGGCGAATATCGCGAGCGTTTCGCGCGCGACCCGTCGAGCGCGGCGTATTTTCTGAAAGCAGGCGGCGCGCCCTACAAAAGCGGCGAGATTTTCCGGCAGAAAGATCTGGCGAAAACGCTGAAAGCGATCCGCGATCGCGGCGCGGCGGGCTTTTACGAAGGGCCGGTCGCCGATCTGATCGTCGATGAGATGCAGAAGAACGGCGGCCTTATCACCCGCGAGGATCTCAAAGCCTATCGCGCGGTCGAGCGCCAGGCGGTCGCCGGCGAGTTTCGCGGCTATCAGATCGTCTCGATGCCGCCGCCGTCGTCGGGCGGCGTCCATCTGATCGAGATGCTGAACATTCTCGAAGGCTATGATCTGAAGAAAATGGGACACAACACCGCCGACTATCTCGGCGTGCTGGTTGAATCGATGCGGCGCGCTTACGCCGACCGCTCAGAATATCTCGGCGACCCAGATTTCATCAAGGTTCCCGTCGACCGCCTGATCGATCAGGCCTATGCGGACAAATTGCGCGGCGAAATCAAAATCGGCCGCGCGACGAAATCCGAAGACGTGAAGCCGGGCCTCGGGCCGCTCGACGAAAGCCCGCAAACCACCCATTATTCGGTGATGGATTCTGAAGGCAACGCCGTCGCCGCGACGACGACGTTGAATTTCACCTTCGGCAATTCCTATTCGGTCGACGGCGCCGGCTTCCTCCTTAACAATGAAATGGACGATTTTTCAGCGAAGGCAGGCGCGCCCAACGGGTTTGGATTGCTCGGCGCGCGCGCCAACGAGATCGAACCCGGCAAGCGCCCGTTATCGTCGATGACGCCGACGATCGTCCTCAAGGATGGCAAGGCGGTGTTTGCGACCGGCACGCCCGGCGGATCGACGATCATCACCATCGTCCTTCAAAACGTCCTCAACATGATCGAATTCGGCATGAACCCGATGCAGGCGAACGCGACGCCGAAAATCCACCATCAATGGCAGCCCGATCGCATCATGACCGAGCCGGGAATTTCGCTCGACACGATCAAGATCATGGAGGGGCGGGGATTCTTGTTCGCGCGCACGCCGGACGGGGCGCTGTCGCAACGGCCGATGGGGCGGACCAACACGGTGATGCGCACCCAAGACGGTCTTCTCGGCGCCGCCGACCCGCGCGAGCCGGACGGCGCGGCGGCGCCTTACTGAACAGGCCCCGCCGGAAGCGACAGCTCGAAGGTTGCGCCGGAGGCGTCGCTTTTGACGAGCTGAAGATCGCCGCCATGCGCCTTCGCGATCTCATAAGCGATGGCGACGCCAAGCCCGGAGCCGCCCGGTTTGAACGATCCCTTGAACGGCTCGAAGAGATGCGCGCGCGCCGCTTCGGGAAGGCCCGGCCCGTTGTCGGCGATGGAGATGACGAGGCGGCCCGCCTCGGTTCTGGCGCTGACCTCGATCCGCCCGCCGGCCGCGCCGTCGCCCTCTTGCGGATCGGGGCCGGCGAGGGCGTCGATGGCGTTGCGTACAAGATTGAACAGCGCGCGATAGAGCTGCGTCGGATCGGCGCTGACGATCACCTCCTCGCCGATACCATGACGCGTCTCGACCCCGATCGCCGCCGTGTCGTCGAACACGTCATCGACGAGCCGCGCGAGTGCGACCTCCTCGGACTTGAGGGCGCCCGGCTCCATGCGCGCATAGCTCAGCGTGTCGCGGGAGAGGGCGATCGCGCGGTTGAGCGAGGCGATGAGGCGCGGCGCGAGCTTTCTGACGCGCGGGTCTTCGCTTTTCGCGAGGCGGTCCGACATCAGCTGCGCCGAGGCGAGGATGTTGCGAAGGTCGTGGCTGATTTTCGAAATGCCGGCACCGAGCGCGGCGAGCCGGCGGCGCTCTTTCAGCAGCGACTGCGTGCGCCGCTCCAGCGAAGCGAGGCTGCGTTCGGCGACGCCGATCTCATCCAGGCGCTTGCCGGCGTCCAGCAGCGCCGACGGGTCTTCGGGGTTCGATTCGAACGCCGTCATGTTCATCGTCAGCCGGCGGACGGGATGGACGATGATCCGGTCCAGCGACCAGTAGACGAGCGCCGCGGTCAGGCTTGAAATAACCAGCGACAACAGCAGGACGTTGCGCGCATATTCGAAAATGTCGGCGCGCAGCGCGGCCTGCGACACGAACATGTCGACATAGCCGCCGGACGCGTATTTCGCCTTGCCGACGACGCGGATCGAATGATCGCCGCTGGAAAACATCGTCGCCCAGGCGTCGACGACGTGCTGCTGCGGCATGTCGTAATTGAGGCTGACGAACCGCATGATTTGCGCCTGGTCGGCAGTCAGCTTGGGCGTCATGATCAGGACGCGCGCGCCCTCGCGTTCGAGGGTGACGCCGAGGATGTTCGCCGTCGCGAACAGCTGTTCGGCGATTTCGGGCTCGATCATCTCGCCGCCCGGCGAGTCGAGCGCGAGGCCGACGAGATAGGCGGATTCAAGCCGCGCGGCGAGCCAGTCGATCCGGTGTTTGGCGACCGACGGAATGAGCACAACGATTTCCGCGAACAGGACAAACAGGACCGTCAGCGCCAGGAGCTTCGACGACAGCGAGCGCTTGAACCGACCGGCGATCGTTTGTTCATCTGCCATCGCCAAAAATCCCGTCCGCCCGCTCTAGTCGAACGTCGCCAGCAGCCCGATCAGCCGTCGCGTGCGCGCCGAAAACAGCGTCGGCGTATAATAGGCGCCGGCGGCGCGTTTGGAAATCTCGGACCGCGTCGGGTAGGCCGCGATCATGTTGGTGAAGGCGCGGATACCGAGATTGTTGGCGATCGCGAGCGACCACGGCGCGATGAGATCGCCGGCGCCGGCGCCGACGACGGTTGCGCCGAGAATGCGTCCGCCCTTGCCGATAGTCGCCTTGACGAAGCCTTGCGTGTCGCGCTCGGCGCGGGCGCGGTCATTGTCGGCGAGCGGCCAGCGGGCAACCGTGTATGCCGCGCCGGATTTTTGCGCCTCGCTTTCGGAAATCCCGATGCTGGCGAGTTCCGGGCTGCAATAGGTGACGCGCGGGGCGAGGGCGTCGCGGCGCTTGGCCGGCGCCTTGAACAGGATGTTTTTCACCAAAGTCGAGGCGTGATCGCCGGCGACGTGGGTGAACTGAAGGCCGCCGGCGGCGTCGCCGATCGCGTAAACGCGCCTGTTTGTGGTGCGAAGCCGCGCGTCGAGGCGCAATTTGCCGCCGTCAAGCTCGATTCCTGCCTTGTCGAGGCCGAGACCGGAAAGGTTCGCCCGCCGTCCGACCGCGACCAAAAGATGCGAGCCCACGACCGCCGCGCCATTGTCGAGGACGAGGCGGATAAGATCGCCTTCCTTTTCGACACGCAGCGCTTTTGATTTCTCGCGGATGTCGACGCCTTCGATTTTAAGGCGCGTACGGACGACCTCAACCGCTTCCGGATCGTCGCGGTTCAAGAGAGTGTCGGCCTCAACGATCGTCGTCCTGGCGCCTAGCCGGCGATGCGCCTGCGCCAGTTCAACGCCGATCGGCCCGCCGCCGATGACGATCAGATGATCGGGGCGGGCCCGGTTTTCAAATATCGTCTCATTAGTGAAATAGGAAACCCCGTCGAGGCCGGGTATCGGCGGAACGAAGGGCGAGGAGCCTGTCGCGATGACGATGCGTTTGGCCGTGATCTCGGCGTCGCCCGCCTTGACCGTCCGCGGGCCGATGAACTCGCCGCCAGCGCGGATGACGGTGACGCCGAGGCTTTCAAAACGCTCAACGCTGTCATGCGGCGCGATGTCGGCGATGACGGCGTGAACGTGATCCATCACGGCTGGAAAGTCGATCTCGGGTTCGACGCCTTTGACGCCGAATCCCCCGGCGTCGCGCATCTCCTGCGCGCGGGCGGCGGCGGCGATCAGCGCCTTCGACGGCACGCAGCCGTAATTGAGGCAGTCGCCGCCCATCTCGCCTTTCTCAATGAGGACGACCTTGCGGCCGAGCTGCGCGGCCCCCGCCGCGACGGACAGCCCGCCCGAGCCCGCGCCGATAATGCAAAGGTCGGCGTCGATCTTTCTCGACATGTCCGTCAGTCCCCTGATTTTTTCTGGATGTGTTTCAACGCGATTGGCAGCAGCGACAGCGCGACAAGGCCGGCGATCGGAAGAAGCGTTTCGGGTTTCAGGAGAATGCCGGACAGCGACACCTCCCTTCCGGCGTCGAAGGCTGCGCCGGCGGCGGCGCCGATGCTGGCGTAGACGAAGGATCCCGGAATGATTCCGAACAGCGTGCCGATGACGAAATTGCGCGCCGAGACGCCAAGAAGTCCCGCGGCGATATTGACGCCCCAGAACGGAAACACCGGGGCGAGGCGCAATACGAACATGTAGGAAAGCTCATTCTCGCGAAATCCCTTTTCCATCTGCGAGAGGAAGCCGGTGACGCGTCCTTTCAGCAGCCCGCCGAGCGCGCTTCGCGACGCGAAGAACACGATTGCCGCGCCGATTGTCGCGGCGACGACGATCGCCGGAACGCCGACCGCAAGCCCGAACATGAAGCCGCCGAAGACGGTGAGAATAGAAGCGCCGGGAAACGAGATCGCGACCGCCCCGGCGTAGGCCAGCATGAAGATCGCGAGCGCGCGCGCCGGCGATGCGGCGACCCACTGGTTCAGCGCCTCCCGGTTGTCGCGCAGCGCGTCCAGCGAAAAATAGCGGTTGAGGCCGAGCGCGAAGAACAGCGCAAGCGCGGCAAGAATAACGAGGATTGGCGCAAAACGGGCGATCCCGGCCGGTTTGGCGGCGTTGGCGGTCATCGGCGGTCCTTTTGATCGGGTCTCGGCCCAGAGGGGGTAACAGGCGGCGGGGGGCTTGGCATCAGACGATTGGGCGCCATGGCCTCACAAATCCGCGAATTTCCGGCGCTCCCGCAGCCGCCGTCGCGCTTGACGGCTGGGGGCCCCTCGTCTAATAGCCCGGCCTCCCGGCGGGCCCTCGCCCGGCGCCCCTGTTCCGCAAGATCGAGAATCGACGAACGAGAGCCGACCATGAAACGGACCTATCAACCGAGCAAGCTTGTCCGCAAGCGCCGTCACGGCTTTCGCGCGCGTCTGGCGACCAAGAACGGCCGCAAAGTGATCGCGCGCCGCCGTTCCAGGGGCCGCAAGAAGCTTTCGGCCTAAAGGCCCGTGGAAAAAGCGGGAAGCCGGCCAATGGCCGCCCCGAAGCCTGTTGAAACGATCAAAAAGCGGGCGGATTTCCTTGTCGCGCAGGCGGGCGAGAAGGCGGGCACGCCGTCTTTGCTGCTGATCCGCGGAAAGGCGCCCAACGGCCTCGACCGCATCCGGGTCGGCTACACCGTCACCAAAAAGATCGGCAAGGCTGTCATCCGCAACCGGATTCGGCGGCGATTGCGCGAGGCGGCGCGGCAAATCTTCCCGGACCATGGCGCCGCCGGCTTTGATTATGTGCTGATCGCGCGCCCGGCGGCGCAATCGCGCGACTTCGCCTTGCTCCTTGACGATATGAAGCGCGGCCTTTTAAGGCTGGCCGCCCTTCCTAAATAGTCCCAATCCGACAGCGCCGACGGGAAAGCCCTCATGGACCGCAATACGCTTTTGTTTATCGTCCTGACCGCCGCCGTGCTGATCGGCTGGGACGCGATGGTGATCGCGCCGCAGCGCGAAGCGTTGAAGGAACAGCGGCGGATTGAAATGGAAACGCGCGAAGCGGCGCAGCCCAATCTGACCGGCGATCTCGCGGCCGCTCCCGAAAAGGCGCTGACGATCGAGGAAGCGATCGCGAAAGCGCCGGGCCGCGTCGCCATCGACACGCCGAGCCTTGTGGGGTCGATCAATCTCACCGGCGCGCGCATCGATGATCTTCTGCTCAAAAACTATCGCGAGACGCTCGACGACAAGAGCCCGATGATCCGCCTGCTGACGCCGCGCGAGGCTGAGCACGGCCATTATATCGAACAGGGTTTTGTCGCCTCCGACGGTTTGGACAGCAAACTGACCGAGGCGCTGGTCTGGAGCGCGCCGGCGAATGCGAAGCTGACGCCGTCGACCCCGGTGACGCTGACCGCGCGCCTTGGGTCGCTGGTTTTTGAAAAGACCTATTCGGTCGACGACAAATTCATGTTCACGGTGAAGCAGACGGTGCGCAACGAAGGCGCGACGGCGGAAAAAGTCACGCCCTACGGCCTCGTCGTCCAGCGCGGCATCCCGACTGACGCCGGCAAATTTCAGATTTTGCATGAAGGGCCGCTCGCCGTCGTCGGCAAGCAATTGCTCGAACGCAAATACAAGAAGGCGGTCAAAGTCGTCGATGAGGCCGCCGGCGAAGAAGGCTGGGTCGGGATCACCAACAAATACTGGCTCGCCGCCGCCGCGCCGCCGCAAAACCAGCCGTTCAAAGCGATCTTGAAGAATGTCGGGACCGAGACGGCGCCGATCTTTCGCGCAAATTACACGCTCGACGAACACACGATCGCGCCGGGCGGGACTTACGAACTCACCTCGCATCTATTCGGCGGCGCCAAGGACGTCGATATCCTGCGTTCCTATGAACAGCCGGTCGACAAGGGCGGGCTCGGCATCAAGGATCTCGACAAGGCGGTCGACTGGGGCAATTTCTTTTTCCTGACCCGTCCGACTTTCTGGCTGCTCGATTTCTTCGGCGACCATATCGGCAATTGGGGCGTCGCTATTCTTCTTCTGACGCTCTGCATCAAGGCGCTGATGTTCCCGCTCGCCAACAAGGCGTTCGAATCGATGTCGGCGATGAAGAAGGTGCAGCCAAAGCTCGAAGAACTGAAAGTAAAATGCGGCGACGACAAGGCCAAGCTCCAGCAGGAAATGATGGAGCTTTACAAGCGCGAGAAAATCAACCCGCTCGCCGGCTGTTTGCCGATCCTCATCCAGATGCCGATCTTCTATGCGCTCTACAAAACCCTGTTCGTGACAATTGAATTGCGCCACCAGCCGTTCATGCTGTGGATCAAGGACCTCTCGGCGCCGGACCCGACATCGATATTCAACCTGTTCGGCCTGTTGCCGTTTGATCCGACATCGGTTCCGATGATCGGCGCGTTCCTCGGAATCGGCGTCCTGCCGGTCCTTTATGGAATCGTCATGTGGCTGCAGACTCAGATGAATCCGCCCGCGACCGATCCGACGCAGCAGCAGATCATGAATATGATGCCGTTCATTTTCGTCTTCCTGTTCGCCGGATTCGGATCTGGCCTTGTGCTTTACTGGCTGTGGAGCGCGGCGCTGTCGATCGTTCAACAGTGGTACATCATGAAGCGCAACGGGGTTGAGGTGAACCTCGCCGAACGGCTTCCATTCCTTCGGGGCAAGAAGCCCGCGCTCGAAAAAAAATAGGGTGACCCAAACCCCCCATTCCGCGCAGGCGATCGAGAAGGGCCGCGTGCTGTTTTGCGGCCCTTGCGACTTTATGCTTGGCGTCGTTTCGATGGAGACCCTGCCGCCGGAAGGCGCGAGCGAAATCGCCTTCGCGGGCAGATCGAATGTCGGCAAATCGTCGCTTCTGAACGCGCTGACCGGGCGAAAAGGCCTCGCGCGCGCGTCGACGACGCCCGGCCGCACGCAGGAGATTAATTTCTTCGACCTCAGCGGGACGCTGCGCCTCGTCGACTTGCCGGGCTTTGGCTATGCGAAGGCCGCCAAAAAGGACGCGAAGCGCTGGGCCGGGCTCACAAGGGATTATCTGCGCGGCCGCCAGACGCTGCGGCGTGTCTGCCTGCTCGTCGACAGTCGCCACGGCCTCAAGGAGATCGACGGCGAGGTGATGACCATGCTCGACAAATCGGCGGTCAATTATCAGATCGTGCTGACCAAGGCCGACAAGGTGAAGCCGACCGAGGCCGAGGCGACAGTCGCGGCGGTCGAGGACGCCATTCGCCGCCGCCCGGCGGCGCATCCTTCAGTGCTGCTCACTTCCGCCGAAACCGGGGCGGGACTCGGCGAGCTGCGCGCCGAACTGGCGATGCTCGCCTGATTTTCACGCATTATTAACCGTTGTCGCGCGCAGTCTCGCCGCATGGCGAAAGCGGCGGGCGACACGACCGGAACAATTGACGGCTTGATCCAGCGCTATGTCGCGCATTTGCGCGCCGAGAAACGCGCCAGCGCCTACACGATCCGAAATTACGACGCCGTCCTGACGCGCTTTTCGGCGTTTTTGAAAAACCATCTCGGCGCGACGCCGACGGCGCGCGCGCTGGAGCGCCTGGAGCTGCTGGATTTTCGCGCCTTTTTGTCGAGCCGGCGCGATGAAGGGCTCGGCGAGGCGTCGCTGAAACTCGAATTGTCGGCGCTCAGGAGTTTCTTCCGCTTCCTCGGCCGGCGCCATGACATCCGCAATGACGCGATCGACGCGATGCGCGGGCCGAAACAGAAACAACGCCTGCCGCGACCCGTCGACGCCGCCTCGGCGCAAGAGCTGATCGAGCGCGCCGGCGCGGCCAAAGACAAGGCGCGCGCCGCGCGCGACGCCGCGATCTTCACACTTCTTTACGGCTCGGGGCTGCGCATATCCGAGGCGCTGTCGCTCACCATGGCGGACGCGCCGTTCGGCGACAGCGTGCGGATCAAGGGGAAGGGCGCCAAGATGCGTGTAGCGCCGCTCCTGCCGGAAGTGCGCGCCGCACTCGCCGATTATCTCAGCCTGCGCCGCCCCGCGACGTCGCGCGACGAGCCGCTGTTTTTGTCGACCCGCGGCAAGGCGATGTCGCCGCGCCTCGTCCAGATGACGATGAAAACCCACGCCCGCGCGCTCGGCCTCGACGACAGCGCGACGCCGCACGCCCTGCGCCATGCCTTCGCGACGCATCTCCTCGCGGCGGGCGGCGATCTCAGATCGATCCAGGAACTGCTCGGCCACGCCTCGATCGCGGCGACGCAGCGCTACGCCAAAATCGACATTGAGGGCCTTCTCGCCGACTATCGCGCGGCGCACCCAAGGGCGCGCTAAGCGGCCTTCGTCCGGTATTTCCGGTTGTATTCGGCGATGTCGCGCTTCAGCTCCGGCAGCAGCAGATAGAGCGCGATGATGTTCGGGATACACATGCCGAACAGCATGGCGTCGATGAAATTGATAATCGAGGACAGGGACAGCGCGGCGCCGAGCGACAATACCGCGCACAGCAACAGCTTGAACGCGATGTCGACTTTTTTCGACGGGCCAAACACATAGGCCGCCGCCTGCGCGCCGTAGAACGCCCAGCTGACCAGCGTCGTGAACGCGAACAGCATCGACGCGACGAGGAGAATGATCGGGAACCAGGAAAAGGCGCTGGCGTAGGCGGCCGAGGTGATCTCGATCCCGCGCTCGGGCGGGTGGAAGAGAAACGGCTCATAGGCGCCGGTGACGATGACGACGAGCGCGGTGATGGTGCAGATGACGATGGTGTCGATGAAAGGCTCCAGCGACGCGACAAAGCCTTCGGTCAGCGGCTCGGTCGTCTTCACCGCTGAGTGGGCGATCGCCGACGAGCCGACGCCCGCTTCGTTCGAATAGGTGGCGCGTTTGACGCCGTTGATCAGCGCGCCGACCACGCCGCCGCCGGCGGCGTCAAGGCCGAAGGCGCCGTTGAAAATCTTGGCGATTGCGCCCGGCAGAGCCTCGATATTGAGCGCGATGATGACGAGCCCGGCGCCGAGATAAAGGATGCCCATCAGCGGCACCAGAATGCCGGAGACAAGGCCGATCCTCTTGATCCCGCCGAGAATGACCGCGGCGACCAGCGAACAGATAATGATCCCATAAGTAAGGGGCGCGTCGATTCCGGTGACGGCTGAAAACTGCGCATAGCTCTGATTGACCTGAAACAGGCTGATCGAGGCGCCCATCGCCATCACCGCGAAGAAAATCGCCGCCGCCTTGCCGAAGGTTTTCATGCCGCGGCGCGCGAAGACGTCTTCGATATAGAACATCGGGCCGCCGAGCGTCGTGCCGTCGGGCTTTTGCCGCCGGTATTTCACTGCGAGCGCGCATTCGGCGAATTTCGACGACATGCCGAGAAAGCCGGCGACAATCATCCAGAAGACGGCGCCGGGTCCGCCGATCGCAATCGCCACCGGCACCGACGCGATGTTGCCGAGACCGACCGTTCCAGAGAGCGCCGACGACAGCGCCTGAAAATGTGATATCTCGCCGGCGCCGCCTTTCAAATGATGCGTGCGGCGCCCGAAGACCAGGGCCACTGCATGGCCGAAGCCGGTCAGATTAATAAAACGCAGCGAAATCGTGAATATAATTGCAGCAAGGATGAGCCATACGACGACCAGCGGAAGTGAAACGCCGAAAACATCGACCGAATAAAAGATAACCTTGTTGACAGCATTGCTGATCGGCGTGAACGCCGCGTCTATTTGCTCCGCAAGACTTGCGCTTTGTGTGGCGGTCATGAAGTTATCCTGTATCGCGTCGTCGCAAATCCTCGGCTCCCGCGCGGGCGGGGCAGGTCAGCAATGCAATTATCGCGCGAACACGCAAGGACAATTGCACTTCGGGTAATACAAAAAGGGATTGCGTGAGGCGCAAACATACATATTTTGACGCCCGTCCAATTCTCGCAAGTTGCGAAACAAGTTTGGCCGCAAAGGGGTGGCCAGAAAAGGTCGCCGGCATCTCCCCCGCTGGCGGCAGGGAGGCGGCGCCGGTCTTCGATCGGCGTCGCCTCTTTTTTAAAGGCCCTTCAGCGCCGCGCTGAGATCGGCGCGCAGATCATCAAGGCTTTCAACGCCGACCGACAGGCGGACGAGCGAATCGTCGACGCCGAGCTGCTTGCGGCGCTCGGGCGGAATCGAGGCGTGCGTCATCACGCCTGGATGTTCGATGAGGCTTTCAACGCCGCCGAGCGATTCGGCGAGCGTAAACAGCTCGACGCGTTCGAGCATGGTTTTCGCCGCATCAAGGCCGCCCTTCACATAGACCGTCAACATGCCGCCGAAGGCGTCCATCTGGCGCTTTGCGACGGCGTGGCCCGGATGGCTCTTGAGGCCCGGATACACGGCGCGCGAAATCGCCGGATGCGCTTCGAGCCATTCGGCGAGCGCCATCGCATTGGCGCAGTGGCGCTCAAGCCGCAGCGCCAGCGTTTTGAGGCCCCTCAGCGCCAGATAGGAATCGAACGGGCCCTGAATGGCGCCGACGGAGTTTTGCAGGAATTGCAGCTTCTCGCCGAGCTCCTTGTCATTGACGACGAGCAGCCCGCCGATCACGTCGGAATGTCCGGCGATATATTTCGTCGCCGAGTGCATGACGATATCGGCGCCGTGATCGAGCGGCCGCTGGCAATAGGGCGAGGCGAACGTGTTGTCGCAGCCGACGATGATTCCGCGCTTTTTCGCGAGGCGCGCGATCGCTTCGATATCGACGACCTTCAGCATCGGATTGGTCGGCGTTTCGATCCAGACGAGTTTCGTCTGCGGCGTGATCGCCGCCTCGAAATTCTTCGGGTCGGTGAGATCGACATAAGAGACCGAAAGGTTCGCCGACGATTTGCGGACGCGCTCGAACAGCCGAAAGGTGCCGCCATAGACGTCATCCATCGCGATCGCGTGACTGCCGGCCGGAAAGAGTTCGAGCGCGGTCGAAATCGCCGCCATGCCGGAGGCGAAGGCGAAGGCGCGCGCGCCGTTTTCAAGATCGGCGACGCAGCGCTCATAGGCGAAACGCGTCGGATTGTGCCCGCGCGCGTAGACGAAGCCCTTGTGGACGCCGGGACTTTCCTGAGCGTAAGTCGAGGTCTGATAGATCGGCTGCATGACGGCGCCGGTCAAAGGGTCGGGCTCTTGACCCGCATGGATGACGCGGCTGGAAAAGGCGAGACGGTTCTTGGCGTTGGTCATGGCGCACCCCGTTGGCGGCAGGAATGCGCCTTGCGCTAGCAGGTTCGCCGGACCGGCGAAAGGCGAGGGCGGCCCGCCGTACTGAAAGCCCCCCGAAAAATCCATCCCGGCGCGGCCCAGAATTCTGGAGGGTTGAGCTGATGATAGCCCAATCATTCAGGCGCGGCGCTTCTTGCATCAGCGCTGCTTGAATGCCCGCCGATTCAATCGCCGATGAATTTTTTGAAAATTTTGATCGCGTCGCGTTTCGCGCTGATGGCGGAAAAGCCGCGGGAATTTTTGATCAAGAGCGCCGTTTCCACAAGCGCCGCGTAGGCGTCGTTGGCAAGCCCGCCGCCGAGCGACAATCGCGCGACGCCGGCTTTGGCGAAGTCATCGACTGTGTGCTTCGCCAGCGCGCCAAAGACGAGAACATTGACCGGCTTCGACACCGACGAGCAGACGGCGGCGACCGCCTCGATATCGGGAAGCCCCGGCGCGAACAGCACATCGGCGCCGGCGTCTTCGAAGGCCTGCAGCCTTGCGATCACGTCGTTGAGGTCGGCCGGTCCATAAAGATAAGCTTCGGCGCGCGCCGTCAGCACGAAGCCGTTCGGCGCCTCCCGCGCCGCCGTCGCTGCCGCGCGGACGCGGTCGATCGCAGCGGATTTTTCATGAACGGGCCGTCGGTTGTCGCCGGTTGAATCCTCGATTGATCCGCCGCAAAGGCCGGTCTCGGCAGCCAGTCGGATCGTCAGCGCGCATTCTTCCGGCGCGGCGCCAAATCCGTTTTCGAGATCGGCGGCGACAGGAACCTCGACGGCGGCGCACACTTCGCGCGCATGGGCCATCACTTCGGCTCGGGTGACGCCATAATCGGCGCGTCCCTTGGTGAGGGCGAAACCGGAGCTGGTCGTCGCCAGCGCCTCGAAGCCGAGCCCTTCGAGAATTTTCGCAGATCCCGCGTCCCAGAAGTTCGGGAAAAGAAACGCGGCGCCCTTCCTGTGAAGGGCGCGGAATTTAGCGACTTTGTCGGCGGAAGCGGCAGTCATGTCAGGTTCCTTTTTTCGGAAACCTAGCAGGAAGCCAATGCCGCGGCTCGCGGAAAATTGCGAATAATGCGCCGGCGCCAGCCTAAGCCGACGCGCCGGCTTCCAGGGTTCCGCCGCGCATTTCGCGGTCGAGGCGTTTCATCGCGCTCTGAAGCTTCTCGAATGCGCGCACTTCGATCTGGCGCACGCGTTCGCGCGATACGCCGTATTCCTGGCTCAGATCCTCAAGCGTCGCAGGGTTATCTTTCAGCCGCCGCTCGGTGATGATGTGCTGTTCGCGCTCGTTCAGCGTCGCCATCGCGCGTTCGAGCAGCGACATGCGCATGTCGTATTCATCTTCCGTCGCGAGCTTTTGTTCGGCGTTGACGGCGTTTTCATCGACCAGCCAGTCCTGCCATTCGCCCCCGCCGTCTTCCGATTTGCCAAGCGGCGCGTTCAGCGACGCTTCGCCGCCGGACATGCGGCGGTTCATCTGCACGACATCGTCCTGGGTGACGCCAAGCTTGTCGGCGATCAGCTTCACCTGATCGGCGTTGAGATCGCCATCCTCGATCGCGTCGATTTTGCCCTTGATCTTGCGGAGATTGAAAAAGAGCTTTTTCTGCGCGGCCGTCGTGCCTATTTTCACCAGGCTCCACGAGCGCAGGATATATTCCTGGATCGACGCCTTGATCCACCACATGGCGTAGGTCGCAAGGCGAAAGCCCTTCTCGGGATCGAATCGCTTCACCGCCTGCATCAGGCCGACATTGCCTTCGGATATGACCTCGCCGATCGGCAGGCCGTAGCCGCGATATCCCATGGCGATTTTGGCGACGAGGCGCAGGTGGCTGG
>MEMM01000003.1:82101-91214 GCA_001767925.1 Alphaproteobacteria bacterium RIFCSPHIGHO2_12_FULL_63_12 | reverse complement strand
GTCAGAGTGTTCCGCAAATCGCTTGGCGAGCATGTACTCCTCGTCCCTGCCGAGCATCGGAAATTTCCGGATTTCGGCAAGGTAGCGCGACAGACTGCCTTCCGGCGTCAAAGCTGGCGCTGCAACAAGATTTTTGGCCATCGAACTCTCTTTTGGATCCCCCGAACCGCCCGGGGAAGGCTTGGGCGGCATGAAGACCCGATATGGGGACGAATTTCTGGACGCCAACACCGTCTGAGCCGTGATTTCCAACCGGTGCGGCGGAACGGTCACAGGGTGATAAGGCGAAAGTTGGACAGCCCGCCAGCCTTTCCCGTCGCGGCCGGACAAGATCCCGTGACCAGCGAGGATTTATAGCGCCTTTAGCGCCGCCAGAAGCGCGGTCATATCGGCCGGCGGCGGCGCCTCGAAGCGAAGAATTTCGCCGGAAACTGGGTGCGCAAAGCCGAGGACGCGCGCGTGCAGCGCCTGGCGACGAAAACCCGACAGCGTCGCCAGCGCGCGATCGGCCGCGGCGTCGCCGGGACGAAGGCCAGCAAGGCCCGGCCCGCGCCCGTAAACCGGATCGCCGACCAGCGGACATCCGATCGAGGCGAGATGCACCCTGATCTGGTGGGTGCGCCCCGTCTCCAAGCGGCATTCGATGAGCGAGGCGAGCGCGTCGCCGGAGAGTTTTGCCCTTCCCCGGCCGAAGGTTTCCGTCACCCGGTAATGAGTGACAGCGCGCCGCTGGTCGGGTCGTTCGCTTCCTTCCGCGACAACCGCCATTTTCTTGCGGTCGCCGCCGGAGCGGGCGAGCGGCGCATCGATGACGCCGACAGCAGGGCGCGGCGCGCCGATGGCGACGGCGTCATAAATGCGATCAATGTCGTGTACGGAAAATGCCTTGCTGAGCTTGCGATGCGCGGCGTCATGCTTGGCGGCGACCAGCAGTCCCGAGGTCTCTTTGTCGAGACGGTGAACGATCCCCGGACGCGCGACGCCGCCGACGCCGGAAAGACTGTCGCCGCAATGGGCGATCAACGCGTTGACGAGCGTGCCGGTCCAGTTTCCAGCGCCCGGGTGAACGACGAGGCCAGCGGGTTTGTTGATGACGATGAGGTCGGCGTCCTCATAAAATACGTCGAGCGCGATCGCTTCGCCGGCGGGTTCGGGCGGCTCGATCGGCGGCACGATCAGGAGGTAGGTTTCACCCTCGCGGACCTTCCACGAGACATCGGTGAAAACCGCCCCATTTCGGGACAGCGCTCCTTCTTCGATCAGCGCTTTCAGGCGCGAGCGGGTGAGACCGTCCGCCTCCTCCGACAACCATTTATCAAGCCTTGTTCCCGCATAGTCCGCCGCAACCGTGAACGTCCGGCGATCGGCGGGGAAATCCGTCTCTGTCATGGCGCTGGCGATGTCACGGCGGGCGAGGGTCTGTCAAATGGCGCGTGCGGAACCGAACTTCATCATGATGGCGGAAGACGAGAGCGAGTCGCCCGTCGACCATCTGCGCCGTCGCGCCCTGCGCCTCCTTCAGGCGGCGGAGGAAGCGCCGGAGAGCCCCAATCGCCCCTACCATGGATTTGCCGCGCCGGCCGCCCAGGGGCCGATCAAACCGGAGCCCGCGCGCGCCTTCGCGGTCGGCGTCGTCACCATGCCGGCCGTTTTCATCGTGGTCGTCATGGGTGCGCTCGCCCTGTTCGGAAAGCCGGCAAGCGAGCCGTCATTGTCCGCGGATGCGGCGCCGGTCGAAACGCTCGAACAACCCGCTTCAAGATCGGCGACCGTGGCGACATTCGCGTCATCAAAACCCGCGTCGGCGATATCGCTTGGCGAAGACCGCCGCGTCCGCGAAATAGCGCTCGACGGCGATCGCGTGGCGATGCATGTCGAAAGCCCGATGGGATCTGAAATCATCGTCTATGATTTCGTCGCCCAGCGAGTCGTGGCGTCGGCGCCGATTGTCAGCGCCTCCCTCGATTCACAGGACCATCTCGCCGCCCTGACCGGCGCGCCGCCGCCGGTCGTCAATCTGGCGACCATCGCGCCGACGACGCAGGCGCCAGCCGAAACCAATTTGGCGGATGCGCCGGTTCCGCCTTCGCTCAAGCCGAAAAGCGCCGATTAGAGTTTGGCGTAAGCCGCCGCCGTTCGTGCGTGCAGGGCGGCGTCCGGTATTGGCCCCTCCATCGCGCCCCGATGATCGTCGTCATCTGCTTGATGCGCGGCGTCGCCGGCAGGGTGTTTGCCACCTGCATCAAGGCGCTTTATCTGACAACGTCAGACGCTTCAGGAGTGAGCCATGTCGTCTGACCCCCGCCGCGATTTCGCCGGCGAGATCGCCTATGTGAAGACGCTGGCCGAAGAGGGGCGCACGGCGCCGCTGATTGGCGGCGTGCTTTATGTCATATGGGGCGGGGTGATCGCAGCGGCCGCGCTGCTGACTTATCTGCGGATGATAGATGTCGTCAAAATCGCATTTGTCGGCGATCTAGGGTTCTGGATCGCCGCTTTGGCGATCGGATGGGCGGCGAGCTTTCTGGTCGGCCGTAAGAACGGCCTCAAGCCCGGCGCCATGACGATCGGCAACCGGACGGCAACGGCGGCATGGTTCGCGGTCGGCGCCTATGTTTCGCTGTTCTGGATCGCGGCGCTGCTCTTTCGCGGACATTTCAAGGCGGTCGGCATCGAGACGGGCGTCATCTTCGGCATGATATTTCCAATCGCGTTCGGTCTTTACGGCATCGCCTTTTACGCGACGGCGACTGCAGCGCGCCTCGACTGGATGCGCGGTTTCGCGCTCGCCGCGTGGATCTTCTCCTTCGCCTCGCTCTACTACATCAGCGACGCGCGGCATTTCCTCGTGGGCGCGGCTGGAAGCCTCGTTTGCGCAGTGCTGCCGGGATTGATCTTGATGCGGCGCGAACCGAGCGAAATCGTGTGAATTGACCCAAACCGATTTCGGTTGGCGCGATGCCGGCGGCGTCAACCGTGACATGTCTCTCGGGAGCCGGAGCGGCCGACGTCAACGAATGAACAGTGAAAGTCGCCGCCGCGCGCCGATCAGCGCCTGCGCTCGCCATTGATAATGCGCAGGACCAGCCAGACCGGAACGACGATCGCCGCGCCGAAGAGGAGATAGGTGGCGAGATTGAGGACGATCTCGCCGACGGAATCGCCGAGCCACCCGAAAACTCCCTTCACGAAATCGAAGATGCCGCTCCAGAATTCGCCCGGCGACACGCCCCAGAAGGCCAGAAACGCGCCGACGATGACGCTTGCGATCGTAAGCTGGATGAGCGTTCGCCGCGGCTGACCGCCGGTGACGCGTTCGGCAAGGCGGTCGGTGAGTTTCTCGTCGGCCATGTGCAGTCCCCAAACGCGGCGCCGACACGATAGCCGACGCCGCCGCGAAGAGAAAGGGGCGGCCCAGCGCGCCAGGCGCAAGAGCGGGAACCGGTTTTGCGCAAAAAGGCGCGCTGAAATAATAGCTTTATCATTGGGCGCGATTCAGAAATCGCGCCCAATGATCTAGGCCGGCTTGAACGTCAAGGCGACGCCGTTATTGCAATAACGCAGCCCCGTCGGCGAAGGGCCGTCATTGAAAACGTGACCTTGATGGCCGCCGCAGCGGGCGCAGTGATATTCCGTACGCGGCGCGATCAGCCTGAAATCCGTCTTGGTCTCCAGCGCATTCGGCGTATGGTCGAAAAATGACGGCCAGCCGGTGCCGGAGTCGAATTTCTTGTCCGACGGAAACAGATCGTAGCCGCAACCGGCGCAGGCGAAGGTTCCTTTGCGCTTTTCCTCGTTGAGGGCGCTCGTCCACGGCCGCTCGGTCGCCTCCTTGCGCAGCACGGCGTAGGCGTCGCCCGGCAGGCGTTCTTTCCATTCCTTGTCGGACAGCCGCCATTTTTCATAATCGGGAATCGTTTTCGGATCGATTTTCATGTCTTTCGCCTTTGCAGGGAGGAACGCAGCGGCGCCGGCGACAAGCGCCGCGCCGGTCAACAGTCCGCGCCGGTTGATCATGACGTGATTCTCCATTCTTGTTTCAGGCGCGCGACGGCATCACGGTCAGGCTCGCGACATCGCCGCCGCCAGCAGCAACGCCGCGAAAATGAGGAGCCCCGCTTCGCGGTTCGACTTGAAGACGGAAAGGCAATTGGCCGGATCGTCAATTTTCACGCTTCGTATCTGCCAGGCGAAATGCGCCGCAGGCGCCGCCAGAAAGGCGATATAGGCGCCGTGCAGCCCGCCGATGAGGCCTGCGGCGGCGGCTAGCGCGATCGTGATCGCGTAAAAGATTTTCAATGCGCCGACCGTCCTGGTTCCGAGCGCGCGCGCCGAGGATTTGACGCCGATCAGCGCGTCATCCTCCTTGTCCTGATGAGCGTAGATCGTGTCGTAACCAAGCGTCCAGGCGACGCCGGCCGCATAAAGGAGGGCGCTCGATACCGACAATTCGCTGGTGAGCGCGGCGTAGCCCATCAACGCGCCCCAGTTAAAGGTGAGGCCGAGCCATGCCTGCGGCCACCAGGTGATCCGCTTCATGAAAGGATAGGCGGCGACAAGGGCGAGAGAGGAGAGGCCAAGCGCAATCGTAAACGCATTGAACTGAAGAAGGACCGCGAGCCCTACAAGGCACAACGCGAAAAGGAAAATCCATGCGGCGCGAACGCTGATCTGCCCAGCCGGGATCGGGCGCAAGGCGGTGCGCGCGACCCTAGCGTCGAAATCGCGGTCGACGATGTCGTTATAAGCGCAGCCGGCGCCGCGCATGGCGATCGCTCCCGCCGCAAACAGCGCGCTATAGAAGAAGACTTTCAGCGGCGGCGCCTCCGGCGAGGCGAGCGCCAGCCCCCACCAGCAAGGCAGCAACAAGAGCCAGGTCCCGATCGGGCGGTCGGCGCGCATCAGCCGCAAATAAGGTTTGACGGACGCCGGCGCGAAGCGGTCGACCCAATTCCCGGCGGCGGCGTCAGGGGGAGAAAGCGCGGTCACGAAAGAACTCTCCTGCGCGGCCGGCGGCGGCGCCAATTGGCGGCTTGACCCGTCCGCCGTCGCGCGGTCAATAGGCCGATGATCCCGCGATTATTTCACGGCGGCGCGCTGGCCGCAAATTCAACGGTCGCCCTGACGCAGGAACAGGCGCATTACCTGCGCAGCGTTCTTCGTCGCGAAGCCGGGTCGGAAATACGGCTCTTCAACGCCGCTGACGGCGAATTTTCCGCGCGGCTCGCCGAGGTCGGCAAAAAAGGCGCGGCGGCGTCACTCGAAGCCCTTCTGCGCGCGCCGGAAGCTGAAAGCGACATCCTGCTTCTCGTTTCGCCGGTGAAGCGCGCGGCAATGGAAATGATCCTGCAAAAGGGAACAGAACTCGGCGCAGCGGCGTTTTTGCCAGTGATGACGGACCGGACAAATGCGGACAGGCTGCGCATCGACCGCTTGCAGGCGATCGCGCTCGAAGCCGCCGAGCAATGCGGGCGTCTTTCCGTCCCGGACGTTCGCGCGCCGTCAAAACTTGCGGAGACGCTTCTTCATTGGGACAGATCGCGACAGCTCTATTATTGCGATGAAGCAGGCGATGATCCGTCCAAGGAGTGGGGCGGCGCGAACGGCCGCGCGGCGCCGCTCATCGATGTCGCTCGCGAGGTCGGCGCCGGCGCTGCGGCGATCCTGATCGGGCCGGAAGGCGGGTTCACGCCGGAAGAACGCCGGTGGCTTAGGACACTTCCCTTTGTCCGAGCGGTTACGCTCGGCCCGCGCATTTTGCGGGCGGACACCGCCGCCATCGTCGCACTCGCCCTCTGGCAGGCCGCCGCCGGCGATTTCAGACGCAATGGACAGTAAGACTCACTTTGTCGTGAGCGCAAATCGCTTGGCGGAACCGCCTTGTGCGGATAAAGGCGGGGGTTCGCGCCGGCGGTTGTGCGGGCGGGAACGAGGAGAATTGCGTGAGCGTTGAACGCCAAGCGTCCGGCGACCTTCCGCCGATCGACTCGCTCGACCAGCTGACGGCTTTCATCGCGGAAGGCGAAAAGCCCAAGGCCGACTGGCGCATCGGCACCGAGCACGAGAAATTCATCTACTGCCGCACGACCTTGAAGCCGGTCGGCTATGAAGGGGAAAACGGCATCCGGGCCATCCTCGAAAAAATGCATGAGACGACCGGGTGGGAAATCCTTCGCGACAACGGCCTTCCGATCGGGCTGAAGGGCGAGGGCGCGTCGGTTTCGCTGGAGCCGGGAGGGCAGGTTGAACTTTCCGGCGCGCCGGTTGAATCGATTCATGAAACTTGCGCGGAGGTCGCGCGCCATCTCGACGCGGCGAAAGCGGTCGCAGACCCGCTCAACATCGCCTTTTTCGGCCTCGGTTTCGCGCCGACCTGGACGCGGGCCGAAATGCCGCAAATGCCGAAATCGCGTTACGCGATCATGCGCAACTACATGCCGAAAGTCGGCGGGCTCGGCCTCGACATGATGCACCGGACATGCACCGTTCAGGTTAATCTCGATTTTGCGAGCGAAGCCGACATGAGGGCGAAATTCCGCACCTCGCTCGCCCTGCAGCCGATCGCAACGGCGTTGTTCGCCAATTCAACAATTGTCGAGGGAAAGAATTCCGGCTGGGCCTCCTGGCGCGCGCATATCTGGACGGATACTGACGCCGATCGCACCGGTCTTTTGAAATTCGTTTTCGAAGACGGCTTCGGATATGAGCGCTATCGCGACTACATGCTGGACGTGCCGATGTATTTCGTAAGGCGCGGCGGCAAATACCATGACGCGGCCGGGCTCTCGTTCCGTGATTTTCTCGACGGAAAACTGCCGATCATGCCGGGCGAGCGCCCGCACATTCTCGATTGGGAAGACCATCTGTCGACGGCGTTTCCGGAGGTGAGATTGAAGCGCTTCCTTGAAATGCGCGGCGCAGATTCCGGGCCATGGTCGCGGATCTGCGCGCTGCCGGCGTTCTGGGTCGGCCTGCTCTATGACAGCGACTCGCTGGCCGCCGCCTGGGATGTCGCAAAGGACTGGACCGCCGAAATGCGCGACACCCTCAGAACCGATGCGGCGCATTACGGATTAAAGGCGAAAATCGGCAAACGGACGGTGCAGGACGTCGCCAAGGAAATCGTCGCCATATCGCGCGAAGGACTAAAGCGTCGCGCGAGACCAGGCGCGCTGGCGATTGACGAGACGCATTTCATCGACCCGTTGCAGGCGATCGCCGAGTCGGGCGTCACCATGGGCGAATATATGGCGCACCATTTTGCGGTCGATCTTCAGGGGGATGCGCGCCGCCTGCTTTCCGAAGTCTCGTTTTGAACGTGACGGCGCGCCCGTCGATCGACGTCTTTTCAGATGTCGGCGCCGCGCAACGATCCCTGGCGCGTAAAAGCGATGCATTGAAACGCGCGGGCAAGGCGATCGGCCGACCCGTCATCCGCCGCCGTGACGGCGGCTTTTCAGGCCTCTTTCGCATCATCGTCGAACAGCAGGTCTCGGTGCCGAGCGCACAGGCGATCTGGAAGCGCTGCGTCGAGGGGCTCGACTGCGCCTCGCCCGCCTCGGCGCTGGCCGCCGGCGCGGACGGATTGCGCCGGCTCGGCCTCTCAACGCCTAAAGCGCGATATGTCATCGCGCTGGCGACCGCCGCGCAGGACGGAACGTTGGATCTCGCCACGCTTTCGCGTCTTTCCGATGAAGAAGCGATGAAGGCGCTTGTCGCGTTGAAAGGCGTCGGCCCGTGGACCGCGTCGATCTATCTCCTCTTCTGCGAGGGGCGCGTGGATATCTGGCCGCCGAACGATGTCGCGTTGAAGCACGCCTATAACGCCGCCGCCGGCGCCGGGATCGACCAGAAGGCGCTCGACGCTCTGGCGGCGGACTGGTCGCCGTGGCGCGGCGTCGCGGCCCATATTTTATGGACCTATTACGCGCATTTGCGGGGCCGTGCGCCGATCTGACCGGGCGCGCGCGGGCTCATTGTGTGGCGTCGCTGCAATTTTCACAAAAATTGTCAGGATCGCGTCATCAGGAATCAGCTAAAACTTTCCCCATCAGGCCGAATTGCCTATAAGCTGGACGTGTCGGCAATGGAGGGTGCATCTTCTGTAGTTTCGCCCACATGACCTTCGGGGTCGTCTTTTTGCCCTCGTTTGATCGGGGCGCGCCGCCATGCATGTGACCCGCCACGCTCCGGAAGCCTGCCCGGCGCTTGTTCTCAACGCCGACTTTCGGCCGCTTTCCTATTTCCCCTTGTCGCTCTGGTCTTGGCAGGACGCCCTCAAGGCGGTGTTCCTCGATCGCGTCGATGTCGTCGCGCAATATGAAACGGTGGTGCGGTCGTCGACCTTCCAGATGCGCCTTCCCTCGGTCGTGTCGCTGAAGACCTATGTCAATCACCAACGCGCGCCGGCGTTCACGCGGTTCAACGTATTCCTGCGCGACAGTTTCACCTGCCAGTATTGCGGATCGAATGAGCGCGACGCCTTGACCTTCGATCATGTGACGCCGCGTTCAAAAGGCGGGCGCACCACCTGGGAGAATATCGTCGCCGCCTGTTCCTGCTGCAATTTGAAAAAGGGCGGACGCATGCCGGCGCAGGCGAAAATGTTCCCGGCGAAGAAACCCGAGCGCCCGACAATGTTCGAACTGAACGAGCGCGGCCGCGCCTTCCCGCCGAATTACCTGCATGACAGCTGGCAGGACTTTCTCTATTGGGACAGCGTCCTGGAGCCCTGATTCCGCCCGGGTTGTCCTTGCCCTTCCGGCGTCCTACATTCCCGGTCTGGTTTTGTCGGAGGGAAGGTATGGCCAATTCATCATTCATCGGAGCGTTCGTTCGCGTCGCCGCCGGCGCGATTTCGCTCACGCTCATTTCAAGCTGCGCCTATAACGAAGAACTTGGCCGCAGTCAGATGGCGTTCATCCCCGCCGGACAGATGTCGTCGTTAGGGACGACCGCTTGGTCGGACGTCAACAAGAAAGAGAAAGTCTCGACCGACCCGAAATATGTGAACCGCCTCAACCGCGTCGCGCCCAAGGTGCTGGCGGCGGCTGGTGAAAATCCGGCGGACTGGGATTACAAGGTCTTCGATTCGAAAGCGCTGAACGCCTTCG
>MEMM01000003.1:44731-82093 GCA_001767925.1 Alphaproteobacteria bacterium RIFCSPHIGHO2_12_FULL_63_12 | reverse complement strand
TCGGGCCAACCATGGCGGCGAGCGCGTATCGCAGCAGCTTGGCGCCAATTTCGCGCTGTCGGCGGCGCAAGCGGCGATCGGCGCGGGCAGCCAGACCGGACAGGCTGCCCTTGGCGCTCTTGGTCTCGGCGCGCAATATGGCGTGTTGATGCCGTTCTCGCGCAAACACGAGCTTGAAGCCGACAAGCTCGGCCTCATCTACATGAACCGGGCCGGTTATGATCCGAATGAGGCGCTGAAATTCTGGCAGAAAATGAGCGCCTCCGGCGGGCAGAAACCGCCGGAATTCATGTCGACCCACCCCTCGGATGCGACCCGTATCCAGCAGATCAAGGACGTTATCGCGACCTTGCCGCCGCGCGGCCAGTAGCGAGGGCGATAGCCGCCGCGACAGCGGCCCGCCCGCGCCGAATTAGCGGTTGAAATCAAGGCGGGCCGCGCCTAGGTTCCCGGCCCGCCCCCGGCAAAAGCCGGGGGCGACGTGCCGCCTTAGCTCAGTTGGTTAGAGCGCTAGATTGTGGATCTAGAGGTCCCCGGTTCGAGACCGGGAGGCGGTACCATTACGGAAGCCATACAGAGCGCCGTACGCATCTTCAGACGTTTATCCGCGCCGGCAATCACGCAATTCAGGAACGCCGCAATCAATTGTAAAGGACTGGTCGCTGCACTGGTCCGGCCGCAACTCGGCGCCGGTTCGTTAAGGCTTTGAGCCTTATGAGAAATTCTCTATAGACCTGTGCAGATACGTCGCGCTTGGACGGGGAGAGGGCGGGAAACGACTCCATGGGCGAGTTTGAGCGGTTTTCGGCCGATCTCGGGCGGCGCCCTGACCTCGTGCAGGGGGCGGGCGGCAATACGTCGATCAAGACCGGCGCGACGATGCGCATCAAGGCGTCCGGCGCCTGGCTCGCCGACGCGCTGACAAAGCCCTCTTTTGTCGAGGTCGACCTTCAGAAAATTCAGGGCCTCCTCGCCGGCGATTTCGATGACGCTGGGCTGACAGCCGCGCTCGCGAGCGAGGCGGCGCTGCGCCCGTCGATTGAAACGCCGCTGCACGCTCTGTCGCCTTTTGCGGCGATCGCCCATGTTCACTCCGCCAGCGCCATCGCCTTTGCCGTGCGGCAAGATGCGCGCGAGCGCCTCGGCGAACGCCTCGCCGGCCTCGACTGGGCGTTTATTCCTTATGCGCGTCCCGGCGCGCCGCTCGCCAAAGCGGTGCGCGCGGCGTTCGCGCACGGCCGGCCGAAGGTTCTCATCCTCGGCAATCACGGACTTGTGGTTGCGGAAAATACCGTCAGTGCGCTGCGCGCGCTGCTTGAGGAGGTCGAAACCCGCCTGGCGAGCGATCAGGCGCCGCCCGTCGCGGCGCGGGCGCAAAAGCCGCCGCCGCCCGCCGGCTATCGCTGGGCCCTGAATTCGCCGGTCGAATTTCTCGCCTTTGACGAAGAGCGGCTGGAGATCGCGGCCAACGGCTCGCTCTATCCCGATCATGTCGTCTTTCTCGGCCCGGCGATCACGGCGCTGCGCGACGCGTCGAGCCTTTCAACCATGATCCCGCCGCCGAAAGCCGCGATCGTCAAGGGCGCCGGCGTTCTCGCGCGGGAGGATCTGACGCGCGGCGCGCTGGCGATGCTTGACTGCCTCGGGCTCGTGCTCGCGCGCCTCGATCCTGCGGCGCGTATCAATTATCTGTCCGCGGCCGATGAGGCGGAGCTGCTCGGCTGGGACGCGGAAACTTACCGGCAAGCGCTCGACCGGCGCGCCGCGCGGGATTAAGGCTCGTCATCATGCAGATCATCATTCCGATGTCAGGCTTCGGCGAGCGCTTCCGCCGCGGCGGGTATGATAAGCCCAAACCCCTGATCGAAATCGAGGGGAAGGCGATCATCGAACACGTCGTCGACCTTTTTCCGGGCGAGCGCGACATCACCTTCATCTGCAATGAAGACCATCTGAAAACGCCGGAATTCCGGATGGAGGAAATTCTGCGCCGCGCCGCGCCGACCGCGCGCATCGCGCCGGTTGCGAGCCGCAAGCTCGGGCCGATCGACGCGGTGCTTCGCGGCGTTCCCGATATCGATCCCGACAAGCCGACAATCGTCAATTATTGCGATTTCACCTGCGTCTGGGACTACGCCGACTTTAAGGCCTTCGTCGCGGAGACGAAATGCGCCGGCGCCATCCCCTGTTACCGCGGCTTTCATCCCCATTCGCTCGGATCGACCTTTTACGCTTACGTGCGCGAGCAGGGGCTCTGGGTACGCGACATTCAGGAGAAAAAGCCGTATACGGACAATCCGACGAATGAATTCGCGTCAAGCGGAACCTATTATTTCGACAGCGGCCGCCGGATGCGCGAGGCCTTCGAGGAGACGGTGCGGCGCGATCTGTCGGTCAATGGCGAGTTTTACGTCTCGATGGCCTATAAGCCGCTGCTCGATCGAGGCGACCGCGTCGCGGTCTATGAAATCCCGCACTTCATGCAATGGGGAACGCCGGAGGATTTCGAGGAATATCGGCGCTGGTCGGATCTTTTCCGCGCGCTGGGGGAAGATCGCCCGGCGCCGCCGCATGCCGGCGGCTCGACGCTGATGCCGGCGGCGGGGCTCGGCGCGCGCTTTCAAAAAGAAGGCTACGCAAAACCAAAGCCCCTGATCGAGGTTGCAGGAACGCCGATGGTCGTTCGCGCGATCGAGGATCTGCCGCGGGCCGACCGCACCCGCATCGTCCTGCGCCGCAGCCTGCCGCACGTCGAAGAAGTCGATGCGGCGGTAAGAACGCTCGCCGGCGCCGATACGCTGATCCTCGAGGCGCTGACCGACGGTCAGGCGCGCACCTGTCTTCTGGGGCTTGAGGGCCTCGATCCGGCGGCGCCGTTAACCATCGGCGCCTGCGATAACGGCCTTCTTTACGATGGCGCGCGCTTTGCAGCCCTCGCCGCCGCGGCGGATGTCATTGTCTGGGGAAAGCGCGGCCACCCGGCGGCGCGTCTGAAACCGGAACAGTTCGGCTGGATAGACGCTGGCGGCGACGGGAAGATCGCGCGGGTGAGCGTCAAGGTCGCGCTTGACGATCCGGCGCGGGACCCGATCGTCACCGGCGCGTTCACCTTCGCCCGGGCGTCGGATTTCCGGCGGGCGGCGGAGCGCATGATCGAGCGGGGAGGGCGGGTGAATGGTGAGTTTTACGTTGATGAATGCATCAATGACGCGATCGCGCTGGGGCTCGACTGCCGCCTGTTTGAAGTTGACCATTATCTCGGGTGGGGCACGCCCGACGAACTGAGGACGTTCGATTACTGGACGGAGTGTTTCGACAAATGGCAGGGCCATCCCTATCGTCTGGAAAAGGACCGGCGCGCCAAGGCGGCGTCGCGACCGAAGATTCGCGACCGCTATCGGCGGATGAAACCGGCGCGACCCGCGCCTTGAGCGGTCAGATCGCGCGTTTTGGCGCGGCCGGGCTCGCAAATGTCGGCGTCGACCTTTCCGTGTACGCTGGATTGCTATTTGTCGGCGCCGCGATCCCGGTCGCCAAGTCGGCGGCTTTCATCTGCGGGACGACCTTCGCTTATTTCGCCAACAAGAACTGGACATTCCGCGCCGGAAAGGGAAGCGCCGGGCAATTCGCCGCTTTCGCCGGTCTTTACGCTGTCAGCATGGCGGTCAATGTCGGCGCCAACAGCGCGATCATCGCGGCGTTGGGCCCTTCTCTTTCGGGGAAAGCCGCCGCCTATTGCGGCGCGCTGGCGTTAAGCGCGACGCTGAACTTCATCGGCATGCGCGAAATTCTGCTTGCGCGCGGCGGCGCGCGAGCGAAAGCAGGGTGAACAATGGGCGGACGCTTGATGCTTTTGAACGGACCTTACTTCCCTGCGCATGGCGACAATCGCATGGCGAGCGAAGGCGACACCGCGGCGGCGCGGCGGCGATTTCTGGCTGACCGCTTCCGCAATCTCGACGCGCTGTTGTCGAAACGCTTTTCGTGGATGAACGACCATATAAGGCCAGGCGAGAAAGTGGTCGAGTTTGGCTGCGGCGCCGGGTTCTTGCCGCTTTACGTGACCAACGGCGACGTCACCTTGACCGATGTCGTCAAGAACGAATGGGTCGATGAAATCGCCGACGCGATGAACCCGCCCTTCGCGCCGGCCTCGATCGACGTCATCGTCTGCAGCCACATGATGCACCATATGGCCAAGCCTGTGACTTTCCTGAAACTCGTGCATCCGCTGCTGCGTCCCGGCGGGCGGATCGTCATTCAGGAAATCAACACCGCTCTATTCATGCGCGCGTTGCTGCGCCTGATGCGTCACGAAGGATGGTCCTACGACATCGACGTCTTCAACGAAAACGAAACGACCAATGACCCCGCCGATCCGTGGTCGGCGAACTGCGCCATCCCGGAATTGCTGTTCGGCTCCCGGGAGGAATTCGAGGCGCGCGTGCCGGGCTATGAAATCGTCCGTAATGAGCTCAATGAGTGCCTGCTGTTTCCGCTCTCGGGCGGGGTCATCGCGAAAACGCCGGTGCCGGAATTGCCGGGCTTCGCGCTGAAAGCGGTAGAGGCGGTCGACCGCGCGCTGGTCGCGCTGGCGCCGGGCCTTTTCGCTTTCGGGCGCTCCGTGGTGTTGGAGAAGCGGGAGCTTGCATGACGGCGCCGAAACATTCGCTGGTCATCCCATGCTACAATGAAGCGGCGAATTTGCCGCTGCTGACAGCGCGATGCCGTGAATGTTTTGCCGGCAAGGACGTCGAAATCGTCCTTGTCGATAATGGATCGACGGACGAGAGCCCCGCCGTGTTGAAGTCGCTCCTCGCGAATGACGCGCAGATCCGCAGCGTTCGCGTCGAGGTCAATCAGGGTTACGGATTTGGAATCTTGAGCGGGCTCGCCGCCGCGCGCGGCGAGGTGCTCGGCTGGACTCATGCGGACATGCAGACCGATCCGGCTGATTTTCTGAAAGCGGCGGCGCTGTTTGACGCCTCGTCCGATCCTGAAAACCTGTTCGTGAAGGGGCGACGGCGCGGGCGTCCGCTTGGCGATGAAATCTTCACTGGCGGCATGGCGATTTTCGAAACGCTTCTCCTCGGCCGGCCGCTCATCGACATCAATGCGCAGCCGACGGTGTTTCACCGCCGCTTTTTCAACGCGTGGACGGCGCCGCCGCACGATTTCTCGCTCGATCTTTTCGCCTATTATCAGGCGAAGGCGAACCGGCTTGTCGTCGAGCGGTTCGACGTGACGTTTGGGGCGCGCGCGCATGGAACGTCGCACTGGAACATCAACTGGAAAGCGAAGCGAAAATTCATCCGGCGTACGGTCGATTTCAGTTTTGAACTTCGCCGCCGCATGATCGAGGGAGACGCGCGATGATCCTGGTGTCGCATCGCCGCAATACGATCGAACAGCTTCGCGAAACGCCGACGCACTACGGCGTCGAGGTCGACATCCGCTCGGAGGGCGGGCGGCTGATCATCCATCATGACGCCTTTGCCGGCGGCGAGGATTTCGAGCGATGGCTCGATCATTACCGCCACCGCCTTCTCATTCTGAACGTCAAAGAAGAAGGGCTGGAACAGCGCCTCCTCGCCCTGATGGCGGCGAAGAAAATCGACGCCTTTTTCTTTCTCGACCAGTCGTTCCCGTTTCTCGTGAAAACCGCGCGCGCCGGCGAAAAGCGGACGGCCGTGCGGGTCTCCGAATTTGAATCGATCGACACGGCTTACGCGCTTGCCGGCAAGGTCGGCTGGATCTGGATCGATTGCTTCACGCGATTTCCAGTCAGCGGACATGAGGCGGCGCATCTGCAATCGCTCGGCTTCAAATTGTGCCTCGTGTCGCCTGAATTGCAGGGGCGGACTGAGGGAATTCCGGAACTGCGCGCGCTGCTTGCCCGCGAGGGCGTAAAGGCCGACGCGGTTTGCACCAAGCGTCCCGAACTTTGGGAAAAGGCGCTCGATTGACCGACCCTTCGACCATTGAAGAAATGAAGAAGCGGCAGGTCCCGCCGCAAGGGCCGCTGTTCGGCTGGCGGCCGCGCGATTTTTCAATCGAGCCGACGCCGGTTTTCTGGGCGGGATGGATCATCCGCCTGACGCTCGTCCTTCTCTTCATCCCGCAGGTCCAAGAAACGCTGTTCATTCCGTTCATGCGGGAGACGCTGCTCCATCCTTCATTCGATCCGTGGTCGGCGTTCATCGCGGCGGGCGGGCCCGGAAACGCGTTTCCCTATGGCGTCGTCATGTATATCGCGCATGCGCCGTCGGTTGCGGCCGGCATGGCGCTCGACGCGGCGACGGGCGGCGATCTTTTCACGCGCCTCGGGTTTTCAGCGAGCCTTCTGGCGGCGGATTACGCGCTGTTCGTCGTGCTCTGCCGGCTGTTTGAAGATCGTCAGCGTTATGTCGCGTGGTTTTACTGGTTGTCGCCCATCGTCATCTACACGACCTATTATCACGGTCAGACGGACATCGTGCCGGTCGCGTTTCTCGGCGGCGCGCTGCTGGCGTTGCGGCATCACTGGGCGAAGGCGGCAGGCGTGCTGCTCGCCTGCGCGATCAGCGCGAAATTCAGCATGGCGCTCGCCGCGCCGTTTCTTCTTCTCTATGCGATCAACAACCGCCAGTTCCGGCCAAAGGGCCCGCTTTTCCTGCTGACCGCGGCGACGGCGACCGCCATGCTGCAAATCCCCGTGCTGTTGTCGCCCGGCGCGCAGGCGATGATATTTTTAAGCCCGGAAGTCGACCGGCTCTATCGCTTCGTGCTGCCGATCGGCGAGGGCCATCAGCTCTATCTTTTCTTTATCGGCTATGCGGCGGCGGTTTACGCGGCGTTCGCGGTTGGCCGCATCAATTTCGATCTTTTGTTCGCGCTGCTTGGCGTCGGCTTCCTGACCGTCCTGACGCTCGCGCCGGCGGCGCCCGGATGGTTCATCTGGTCGGTTCCGTTCCTCGTCTTTTATCAGCTTCGCGAGGAATCAAGGGGGCGGGCGGCGCTGCTGGTCGGCGCCTATGCGACGCTCTTCGTCGTCGAACAGTTCTTGCTGGCGACCGGCGCGCGCGCGCCTCTGCTTGGCCTCGATCTGACCGCGCCCTTCGCTGAACGCCTTGGCGATTTCGAACGCCCGCTGTCGATGATCGTCACCTTGAGAACGCTGGCGGGCGTGATGATCGCCGCCTCGCTCTACCGGCGCGGCGTCGCGTCGAACGACTTTTTCCGCCTGTCGCGAAAGCCGGTCGCCATCGGCATCGCCGGCGATTCAGGCTCCGGCAAGGATACGCTCGCCCGCGCGCTTGAAAATCTCTTCAGTCCGAACTCCGTCATCTCGCTTTCGGGCGACGACTATCATCGCTTTGAACGCGGCGCGCCGATGTGGCAGATTTTGACTCACCTCGACCCGCGCGCCAATGACTTGAAAGCCCTGACGGTCGACGTGCAAACGCTCCTTGCCGAGCGCGCGATCTCGCAGCGTCATTACGATCACGGCACCGGCCGCTTCACGCCGTTCCGGCGGATGCGCGGCAACGACGTCGTGATGGTGAGCGGCCTGCACACTTTCTATTCAACGTCCCTGCGCGAGATGTTTGATGCGACGGTCTTCCTCGACATGGACGACGCGCTGCGGCGGCGCCTGAAAATCCGCCGCGATGTCGGCGATCGGGGCTACGACCTCGCCGCCGTCGTCGCCGCGATCGACCGTCGCGCCAGCGACCGCGAGCGGTATATCCAGCCGCAAATGACGCGCTCGGACCTCGTCTTTTCGCTCAGCCCCGTCGATAAGACGGGCCTCGATGCGGCGTCGATGGAAGCGCCGGGGCCGCTCAAGCTTTCGGTTCGATGGCGCGATGCGACCGACTTCGCCGATCTCGCGCGCTGCCTCATCGGGCTGTGCGGCGTCAGGCTCGACCAGCATCCGCCCGGCATGGACGGGTTTGTCGAATTCGATGTCGAAGGCGAAATCGACGCGGACGACATTCGCCTGATTATCCGTAAACTCGCGCCGGAGGCGGACGATCTGCTGGGGCCGGAACCGGCATGGGAAAACGGCTTGCTTGGCGTCATGCAGCTGATCGTCATCATTCACCTTATCCGGCGAACGCGGCAGCGGCGCGTGAGGGATTAGAGGGCGTCCATGAAAATAAACTGCGATCGGGAAGTCCTGACGAAGCGGCCGGGCGCGGTCATCTTCGATCTCGACAACACGCTTTACGATTATGAGCATCCGCACGGCAAGGCGCTCGCCGAAGTGCGCGCCAAGCTCGGCCGCAGCGCGGGTATAGCGCCGGCGCGCTTCGACGCGCTTTATGACGACGCGCGCAAGAGCGTGAAGGCGGACTTGAAAGATAACGCCAGCGCCCACAGCCGCCTGCTGTATTTCCAGCGCATGATCGAGCTGACGGGCCTGCGGTCCGACGTCGTCATGGCGCTCGACTGCGAGCAGACTTATTGGCGGACGTTTTTGTCAGCCGCCACGCTGTTTCCCGATGTCGAGGAAACGATGCGCCTCATCCGCTCGCTCGGCATCCAGATGGCGATCGTGACCGACCTCACGGCGCAGATCCAGTTTCGAAAAATCGTGTATTTCGGACTGGAATCAATCGTCGATCACGTCATCACATCGGAAGAAGCCGGCGCCGACAAGCCCGCGGCGCCGATTTTCGCGATCGCCAGACGCAAACTCGATCTGAAACCCGGCGCGGCGGTCTGGATGATCGGCGATGACGCGAAGAAGGATTGCGAAGGCGCGAAAGCCCATCTCGGCGCCGTCACCTTCCTGCGTCGTCACGGGATGGCGGCGCCGGCGACGGCCGATGTCGTCTTCGATCGCTTCGACGAAGTGAAATCGCTGGTCCAGCGGTTCGCTGGTCAATAGGGTCGCCAAGATGCAGACGGCGAATTCGCTCGATGGCGGCATGGAGAAGCGGATCGAACTGCCGATCCTCGCGGTCGCCGGCGTCTTTTATGCGGCCGGCGCATTTACGCCCTGGGGCTGGCCCTCCGTCGACGGCTATCCGGCGATCGAGCGCTTCATCGCTCCGTCCTTCCTGACCCATGATTTCTACACCAACACGACGACGGCCTATAATGTCGACACGCTGCTCGCCGCGGCGCTTGGCGCGGCCCAGAAGGCGACCGGCGTCCATTATGATGTCATCCTCGCGATGCTCAATCTCGTGCGGTGCCTCCTCTGGCCGGCGGTGTTTTTTCAGTTCCTGCGCGCGCTGTCCGGCGACCGGCGCCTTGCGCTGATCGGCGCGCTGATCGGCGCCGGGTCGCTGTTCGCCATTCCAAATCTTTTCGCCTGGGGCTGGCTGTGGGGCGATCCTTCAACTGCGATGTTTGCGCTGCTGTTCGTGACGGGGGGATGGACGTTGTTCCTTGATCGCCGTCCGGCGTCGGCGATGCTCCTTTATTCCGCGGCGCTGCTCATCCATCCCTTGATGGCGGTGCATGGCGGCGTGTTCGTCGCGCTCATCTTTTTTGTCGACTATACGCGCGCGGAGAAAGTCGCCGCGCTCACTTCGCCGGCGGCATGGCTCGCGGGGCTTATATTCGCGGGACTGTTCCTCGCGCAGTATTTGATGCTCGGCGCGACGCCCGATGAACGGTTGCCGACCGACGCCTACACGCGCATCCTCGCCTATATCCGGCATCCGACCGACTTCATTCCGAGCCTTTTTTCCGCCGCCGACTGGATCGCCGGCATTGTGGGGAGCGCGGCCGCTCTTCTTATTCTCTGGAAAATGCGCGGCGCGTTTTTGCGCGGGAAGCTCGTCGCCGCCGGGATCGCCTCTTATTTCGTCATCTGCTTTTGCGGCTGGCTGTTTGTCGAGATCCATCCGGTCCGCTTCTTTGTCGAGTTGATCCCGTTCCGCTATGTCATCGTGGGCGCGCCGTTGATGCTCTATGTTATTGCGACCTTCGCGGCGGCGGAATTCAGGGACGGGCGTTGGGCGGCGTTCCTCATTTTCGCGGCGCTCTTCTTCGCGGCGACGCCGGCGGCGCGGCTCGGCGACGCGCTGGTCGTCGTCTCGGCGATGATCGCGCTTTGGGTTTTCTACCGGCTGATGAGCGGGCGCGGCGCGATCGGCGCGGCGGATGCGTTGATCGCCCGGCGGCTTTCGCCTGCGGCGTTCCTGACGGCGCTGGCGCTTTGCCTCCTCGTCCTGTCGCCCGCCGCGCTTTATCTGCGGCGGGGGGAATTGACGATCCCGCGCGCCGATAATCAGCATACGCTCTATCGCTGGGCGCTGGAGGAGACAGGCGCCGACGCCATATTCCTCGCCGATCAGAACGGCGCGCCCGGCTTTTCACACGCCATCGACCCGCAGCGTTTGCGCCTTGTCGCGCGGCGCGCGGTCGTGGCCTCGAAGGATTTTCCGTTTCTCGATCAGGATATCGCGCCGTGGAACGACCGATGGCAGGCGGCGCTGGGGGGAGGCGCGCCGCGTTTTGTCAGCAAGGCGGATGGCGACGCGCTGGCGGGAATCGCCGCGAAATTTCCCTATGACTATGTCGTCCGCGACGCGCCGCTCGACGATCCGCGCTTCACGCTCGCTCGTGAGTTCGCGCCTGAAAAAGGCGCAGGCGAAATCTTCGTTTACCGGCTCGCCCGTTAATCGTCCTTGCGTCCCGCCGCGCGTTCAGCGGAGGGGAAGAACAAGAAGGCGAGCATCAGCACATAGCTCGCATAATCCCAGGAGATGCCGAGCGCCCAGACGTCGGAGAAAACTTGCGCATGTTTCAGCACGGCGTCGCGCGGCGTGATGGCGGAAAGCCCCGGGATGCGCTCGGCGGCGATCACGGCGGCGTTGCGGGCTGGTTTCTTTTTCTTCTTACCGTCGTCACTCGTTAGCGCCTTCTTCTCGAACAGCGCCGCGACAATGGCGAGGCCGCGTTCGGGCGATATCTCCGCGGCGGAACGGAGCGGAATCGGCGGCTTGTGGTTCCGAAGTTCCTTCGCTGATTCTTCGAGTGTCGCCGCCACGCTTTCGGAAAAGCGGTTGATCGCGCGCGATTGCGCGGCGCTGATGCCGGCGACGGGCTTGGGATTGGCGCGCTCGAAGGATGCCTGCTGCGATTTCAGAAAGGTTTCAACCCGCTGATCCTGGCGCCAGCGATTGAGGATGATCGCGAAATCATTGAAGGCCGATTCAAAGTCGTTCGCCCAGGCGTCGTAATTGACATAGGCGTTCGCCGAGAGCGCCTCGCGTAATTTCTGGCTCCTTGCGGCGCAGATCTCGGGCTCGAACGGCGAGGCGCCAGCCGGATCGGGCGCGGCGAGCGTTTCGGCGACGCTTTGCTCGACCGAGGCGTACCATTGGGCGACGCCGTCGAAATAATCGGCGACGGCGCCGCGCCCGGCGCTGCCGGTCTGGAACCCGCCCTTGCGTTCGCGGTCGGCGGCGTTCGTCGTGTCGCGCACCGACTGGCGCAGCTCGGCAAGTGCGATGAGGTCGCGCTGACGCCACCCGACAATCGCGGCGCATTCCGACTGCAACCGGTCAAGCTCGTAAGTATAAGTCAGCCGCACCGCGTCGACGCCGGCGATGCCGACGACCGTCGTCCAGGTCGATACGACGAACAAGATCAGCGACAAGATCGGGATGACGACGAAAATCTTGATCGACCGCTCGACGAATTGCAGCGCGGTGGCGACCGGGCCGTTTCCTAGCCCCCGGAACCAGTCGCGATGGCGCACCAGTTCCGCGCCGCCGATCCAGACCGCGATCCCGAGAAAGAAAACGAAAACGCCGAAGGCGGGCGGCAAAATGTCGTTGCGGAAAAAATCCGCTGTCTCCTGCGAGGTGATCAGCGAAAATCCGATCGCGGACGATACGGCGGAAAAGAACGCCGAGGTCGTCGCGACGACGATGAACAGCCGGTTGAACAGCGACGAGCCGGAAAGGCGCGACGAGGTGAGAATTGCAACCGTCAGCCCGCCGAGCAGCGCCAGCACAATCGCCGACCCGGCGGCAAGGCCCCCCGCGCCGGAAAGGAGCGACGCGGCGTCCGCGGCCCGCGCCGGCTGCGCAATCATGGCGGCGCCGGCGGCGACGCCGCCTGTCCAAGTTGAAACGATTTTCACCTACGCCCCCTCATGCCCCGACCGGCCCCGGCGGGAAGTTATGGCGGCTAAAAATCGATGTCGAGCCTTGAGCGGGTCACATCATTTGGCGCGCAAATGCTGCGCTGCGGCCGCTTTATCGCGCCTTTTCCTGCTATTCCGCGATTTTTCTTGCATTGCCCCCTGTCAGCGCCCATATCGACTGCGAACCAATGATTTTGGGCCGTCTATTAGGCCTCTGATCCAAGCTTATACGCTCCTCCAAAACATCGGTTTCTACGGGTCGTCGCGGTGCGGCGATCCGATCTTGCGACTAACTAACCAATGTCTTGAAGGAGACGAAAATGGCTACTGGCAAAGTGAAATGGTACAATTCGCAAAAAGGCTACGGCTTTATTGCGCCGGATGATGGCGGCAAGGACGTGTTCGTGCACGCGACCGCGCTTGAAGCGGCGGGCCTGCGCTCGCTGAACGACGGTCAGGCGGTGAGCTTCGAGCTCGCGTCGGATCGCGGCAAGACGTCGGCGGCCCAGCTCAAGGTCATCTAAGACCACGCGGGAATTTCCGCATAGAGAACGCCGGGCCTAACCGCCCGGCGTTTTTTTTTTCGCCGTGATTAGCGCGTTCCGAAAAGTGCGAAGCGGTTTTCGGATCAAACGCGCGACAAAACACAAATCCAGAGCATGATCCCGACCCGGACAAACGGGAGCATTCTCCAAGTCACAGAAAAAGGATCGGCCGATGGCAGAAAAACTCTCCCCCGCTTCAAAAAAAGCGGCGCGCGCCAGCGCCGAAACCGCCGCGATGTCGGAAGTGCGTCAGGCCGCGGACAAACAGCGCGCAAAGTCGGAAAAGCTGAAGCTGTTGCGCCTTGAGCGCGACGCGGCGGCGCCCGCGAAGAAGAAAGCCGCCGCCCGCAAGGCCCCGGTCTCCGATCTGAACCTCGCGCAGACGCAGCGGATCGCCAAAAAATAGCCTTCCCGACAGCGCCGGGCCGCGACCGCCGCCGCCGGGGATGGTATAAAGCCCCTCAGGCAAAAGGGGGTTTTTGCGATGATCGGCATCTGGGGCGGTTACGCGGACGAGTTCCTGATCTGGCTCTCGGCGCTCACTTTCGTTTTGTTCACGATACCCTTGCTTCTGGTTCCGCTGCGCTGGGCGAAGCTGATGGGCTTCCAGATTCCAGCGCACACGGATCTTGCCGTCTATTTCGGTCGCAGCGTCGGCGCGCTGGCCGCGGCGATGAATTTCGCGGCGATGCGCGCAGGCCTTTCAGGCGCCGGCGCGGCGGAAATGATCGGCCTCATCATCGCGATCTCGGCGATGATGGTGCTGATCCACGCCTGGGGCGCCTACAAAAAAATCCAACCTTTGAGCGAAACCCTCGAAATCGGTTTCTGGATCGCGATGGGGCTAGTCGCGCTCGCGGTTCTTCCGGCGGCGTAGGGCGAGCCCGGCCCGCCGGCGCGCGGCAAAACCCCAGCCCCTCATCCTGAGGAGCCGCCGCAAGGCGGCGTCTCGAAGGATGCGGGGCGCGAGCGGAGATTGCCTCACCTTGCGGTCATTCCGGGGCCGGCGCAGCCGGAACCCGGAATCCACCATGCGACGTGCGCTGACGGATAATGGAGTCCGGGTTCGCGACGGCGTCGCGCCCCGGAGTGACGGCGGTTGGTTGAAGACAGTAGGGCGGGTTAGCGCGCAGCGCGTAACCCGCCGATATGTCCGGATGCAAAAGGCGGGTATCGCTTCGCTCGACCCGCCCCACTTGCTACTTGCTTGCTAAGAGCGGCGTAGATGCTTCCGATAGGAGGGGTGCGATCGCGACCGGATTCGCCGTGCTTAAGCTGATATTTGATTACCCATGGGCAGTTGACGTCAAATGAATAATACACGCAGTATGCGAGCGCGGTATATTTGTTGTTATTTTGAGGGTGAAAATGGACGAGGGGCATTTCGACAAAAGCGGGATACCGCAATTTGATGGAATAGTTTTGGATGCTGCGAAGGCCCAGCAGGTGTTAAGGTTATGGCGCTTGCAGGCCGAAAGGAATTCTCTTGTGCATGAAAAACTTGGCGCGAAATATTACTGGCGCGCGAGGTTCCTCAACATCTGCAATATAGTCTTTTCTATTTCGTTCTTATTCCTTGCCAATGTACATTGGGTTTATAATAAAATAAATGGTAGTGCGGAATTATTAAATATTTATACGTATATTACGGGCGGAGTAGGGTTTTTACTGGCGATTGCGACAGTATTGATTTATTTGTTTTCTTATGAAAATCGTGCCGACCAGAATCGACGCGCCTTTGATTATTATTCGAGATTGCTCAAGAAAATGGAACGATATGCAGCAGGAGGGCTTTTTCAGATGTCGATACTCCATGCATTAAGCAAAGAATTTGTTTGGATCGTCTCGACCCATCCGCTCCCGCGATTCAAGGAAGGGCGGCTATTTTCTTTAGTCAGGGACAAGATTCTAAAGAAAAAATCACGCTTGAAGCGACTCAAAGAGCAGATTCGAGAAGCAGAAGAACTCGTATTTGGGGCAAACAAGATCTGAATCCTCAAATATCCAACTCATCCCTGACAAACCCCGCATTCTCCTGAATGAACTGGAACCGCGCTTCGGCTTTTTTGCCCATCAGGCGGTCGACGAGATCGACGGCGGCGTCTTGCTTGTCGTCGGCGATGATGACGCGAGCGAGCGTTCGCGAGCGCGGGTCCATCGTTGTTTCTTTCAGCTGCGCCGGCATCATTTCGCCGAGGCCCTTGAACCTTCCGGTTTCAACCTTCTGGTTTGACTTGAATTCGGTTTTCATCAGCTTTTCGCGCGCCGCGTCGTCCATCGCGTAGACGGTCTTGCCGCCCGCCGTGAGGCGATAGAGCGGCGGCTGCGCCATATAGAGCCGCCCGGCGTCGATCAGCTCCTTCATCTCCTGATAGAAAAAGGTGATGAGCAGCGAGGCGATATGCGCGCCGTCGACATCGGCGTCGGTCATGATGATGATTTTTTCGTAGCGCAAATCTTCGAGATCGAATTTCGCGCCGAGGGAGACGCCAAGCGCCTGCGCGATGTTCTGGATTTCCTCATTCGCCATGATCTTGTCGCGCGTCGCCGAGGCGACGTTGAGGACTTTGCCGCGCATCGGATAGATCGCCTGCGTCGCGCGGTTCCTCGCCTGTTTGGCGCTGCCGCCGGCGCTATCCCCTTCGACGAGGAAGATTTCGGTGCCGTCGCGATCCTTCTGCGAGCAGTCGGCAAGTTTGCCGGGAAGGCGCAATTTGCGCGTCGCCGCGGCTCTGCTGACTTCCTTTTCCTTGCGCCGCCGCTGGCGCTCGTCGGCGCGGTCGATCACCCAGGCGAGGAGATCGTTCGCCTGTTTGGGGTGGCTGGCGAGCCAGTGATCGAAAGCCGGGCGCACGGTGTTTTCAACGATGCGCTGGGCTTCGGCTGTCGCCAGCTTGTCTTTCGTCTGGCCCTGAAATTCCGGATTTCGGACGAACACGGACAATAAGGCGCCCGCCGTCGTCATCACGTCTTCGGGGGTGACGTTGCCGGCCTTCTTGTTGCCGGCGAGATCGGCATAGGCTTTCAACCCCTTCGACAAGGCGGCGCGAAGGCCCGCTTCATGGGTGCCGCCTTCCGCCGTGGGGATGGTGTTGCAATAGGAATGGATGAAGCCGTCCGTCTCGTCGTCGTTTGCGCCGAACCCGGCGGCGCCCCAGCAGACCGCCCATTCGACATTGCCGTGGCCTTGCGACTCGGTGCGCTCGACGCGGCCTGAAAACATCTCGTCGGTGACGGTCGGCTTGCCGTTGACGAGCGAGGCGAGATAATCGGTAAGGCCCGCCTGGAAATGGAAGACCGCCTCGGCCGGCGTGTCGTCGCTAATGCGCGAGGGCGCGCAGCGCCAGCGGATTTCAACCCCGCCGAAGAGATAGGCCTTCGAGCGCGCCATCTTGTAAAGCCGCGCCGGCCGGAACGCCGCCTTCGCGCCGAAAATTTCCGGATCGGGATGGAACTTCACCGTCGTGCCGCGCTTGTTGTGCGCGGCGCCGGCGTCGAGCAGTTTGGTGGTCGGATGGCCCTTGGAATAGCTCTGGCGCCAGGCCTGACGGTTGCGGAAAACTTCGACCGTCAGATCGTCGGAGAGCGCGTTGACCACGGAAACGCCGACGCCGTGCAGGCCGCCCGAGGTCGAATAGGCCTTGCCGTCGAACTTCCCGCCCGAATGGAGCGTCGTCATGATGACTTCGAGCGCCGACTTGTTCTTGAACTTCGGGTGCGGGTCGACCGGAATGCCGCGGCCATTGTCGGAGACGGCGAGATGGCCGTCCTCGAAAAGCTCAACCTCGATCCGGCTTGCGTGACCGGCGACCGCCTCGTCCATGGCGTTGTCGAGCACCTCGGCGAAAAGATGGTGCAGCGCCTTCTCGTCCGTCCCGCCGATATACATGCCGGGGCGCTTGCGGACGGGCTCGAGCCCTTCAAGTACTTCGATGTCCTTGGCGGTGTAATCGCCGCCCGACGCAAAGAGGTCCGGTTCGGGTAACTTCTTCGTTGGTCTGCTTGTCATTTCCGCCGCTGAACTCCACGATTGGCGCTTCCCATAGGCCGAATCCGAGCGCCGCGCCAAGCATTGGGGAAAACCGCCAGGGAGCGCGAGAATGCCGTTTCTGGTCGACGAGGAACTTTGCCGGCGGGTGCTGGCGTCGGCGAAAGGCGCGAGCGCGGCGCAGGCCGGGCTCGCCGCCGCCGACCTCGCGGAAGAGATTTTCGGACGGGAAGACCGCTTCGTCACCCGCCTCGACGATTCGCCGGTTCCCTTCGCGATCGAGCGGCGACAGGCGGGCGCGCGCAATTTCGTGGTCCGCTCGGGCCTCATTTATATCCATGTCGGATCCCGCCCGAATGTCGCGGTGATCGCCCCGCCGCATTTCGTGACCGACCATGCGTCCGTGCCGGCGCTCCTGCGCGGAATTTTTCCCCCGTCGGGCGCGCATTCGGCGGCGGCGGTGCTGCATGACTGGCTTTACGCCGTCGCCGAGCCGCCGAAAAACCAGACGCGGTTTCGCAAGGAGCGCTTTCGCGCGGACCGCATTTTTCTCGACGCGATGAAAACCAGCGGCGTCGGCGCGACACGGCGCAGCCTGCTGTATCGCGGCGTGCGCCTGTTCGGGACGAACGGGTTCGGGGCGGCGAGCGAATTGCGCTTTATCGACCCGGCGGCGCCGGACCGTCTGATCGAGCCTGCGCTTTTCGACAAGGCGGCGCTGCGCGCCTTCACCATTCTTCCGCGTCCGGAGCATAGGGCGCCCGCGAAGAAACGGCGGTGACGCCTATTGCCCCCCGCGCCGGGAAATGGTAACTAATTGGATACCTAATGGCGAGGGAGGAATCAATGAGCGGTGCGGCGGTCAAGACGCCCTGGCATTTGTGGGCGGTCGGCGTTCTCGGCGCGTTGTGGAACAGCTTTGGCTGTTTCGATTATTTCATGACGATGACGAAGGGCGATGAATGGATGACATCCGCCGGCATGACGCCGGAACAGATCGCTTTCATGCATGAAGCGCCGGCGTGGATGAACGCCGTCTGGGCGATCGGCGTGTGGGGCGCGCTTTTAGGGTCGATCCTGCTGTTGCTGCGCAACAAGCTGGCGGTTCCGGTATTTGGCGCTTCGCTGGTCGCCTATGTGATCAGCGTCATTCACACCAATTTCCTGAGGCCCATGCCGGGCGCGAGTTCGTCGATGATGATCATGCAGGCGGTCATCTTCGCGGGCTGCGTCTTCTTCTTGTGGTATGCGATGCGCGCGCGCAAATCCGGTCTGCTGACCTAAAGCGCCTTGCCGCCGCGTCCGTCGCCCTTTGAAAAGCGCGTCGCGCCGGCGAGCGTTTCGCCCGATTGCAGCGTCTCTTTGCCGAGCCTGAATTCGGCTTCAAGCGCCGCGCGCTCGGTCAGCGACCATTGCGACAGCGCCGAGGCGCGGTCGTTTCTCATACAGGCTTGCGGAAACTTCGCGATGTCGCGCGCCAGCGCCTTGGCGTCATGAAGCGCCTTGCCAGGGTCGGCGAGGCGATTGGCGAGGCCCCAGGAAAATGCTTCCTCAGCGCCGACGCCGCGTCCGGTCAGGATCATGTCCATCGCGCGCGAGGCGCCGATGAGGCGCGGCAGGCGCACCGTGCCGCCGTCGATCAGCGGCACGCCAAAACGCCGGCAGTAAACGCCGAAAGTTGCGTTGCGCGCGGCGACGCGCATATCGCACCACAGCGCCAGCTCCAGCCCGCCGGCGACGGCGTGGCCTTCGATCGCGGCGATCACCGGTTTTGACAGCGCCATCCGCGTCGGTCCCATCGGGCCGCAGCGCGCGAAATCTTCCGCCGCATCGTCGAGGCGATTGCCCTTTCCCTCGCTTATCGCCTTCAGATCGGCGCCCGCGCAGAACTCGCCGCCATTGCCGGCAAGGATCGCCACCAAAAGATCCTTGTCCTGATCGAAGGCGCAAAAGGCCCGGACCAAGGCGTCGGCGCAAGCGCGATCGACCGCATTGCGCCGCTCCGGACGATTGATGGTGACGGTGAAGATCGGGCCGTCGATTTCAGTGAGGATGGGCAAGGTGTCCATCCGGCGAATTTGCGCCGCCGATCATTGCGCTTCAAGAAATAACCACAGTAGACTCGCCGCCGCCCCAGGCAGGAACGGAACCGATGAAATTTATCCACGCGATTTTTCTCGTCTTCAGCCTTCTCGCCGCGCCGGCCTTCGCCGCCGAACATGTGCGTGCGCGCGATCTCGGCGTCCCGTTCGATGGAACGCCGGGGCCGCTGAATGCGATCACCGATGTCGCCGGCGTCGAGGTCGGCTACAAGACGATCATCAAGGGATCGGGCAAGCTCGTGCGCGGCAAGGGGCCGGTCAGGACCGGCGTCACCGCGATCCTGCCGCGCGGGAAAACTTACGATCCGGTGTTCGCCGGCTGGCACGCGCTCAATGGAAACGGCGAGATGACGGGGACGACCTGGGTAACCGAATCCGGTTTTCTCGAAGGGCCGGTGATGATCACCAACACGCATTCGGTCGGCGTCGTGCATGACGCGGTGATCGAATGGCAGGTGAAGCACGGGTTTTACGAAGGCCTGCCGGGCGAGCCGGACGTCTTTTGGTCGCTGCCGGTGGTCGCGGAAACCTGGGACGGCGATCTCAACGACATCAACGGCTTTCATGTGACCAAGAAAGACGCCTTCGCGGCGCTCGACGGCGCAAAGTCCGGCGCCGTCGGCGAAGGAAATGTCGGCGGCGGAACCGGCATGATCTGTCACGAATTCAAGGGCGGAACCGGGACCGCGTCGCGCGTTCTGGCGAAAGATTCCGGCGGCTATACGGTCGGCGCGCTGGTGCAGGCCAATTACGGCATCCGCAAGACGATGCGCATCGCCGGCGTTCCGATCAACGATGAAATTCCCGATCTGTTGCCGGGCGTTCCCGAGGCGGAAGAGCGCGGCTCGATCATCGTCGTCCTTGCGACCGACGCGCCGCTCCTGCCGCATCAATTGAGGCGCGTCGCGCAGCGCGCCTCGCTCGCGCTTGGCCGCATGGGCAGTTACGCGTCAAACGGATCGGGCGATATTTTCATCGCCTTCTCGACGGCGAATTCAAAAGCGGCTTACCGGCTTGAAAACCAAGAGGTCGAGTTTGTCCCGAACGATGCGATGGGGCCGATCTTCCTCGCTGCCGTCGAGGCGACCGAGGAGGCGATCGTCAACGCGCTCGTCGCGGCGAAAACCATGACCGGCGCCGACGGTTATGTCGTTCATGCGCTGCCCCATGACAGATTGCGCGCGGCCCTCAAAAAGCATGGCCGGCTCGCCGACGCGGCGGAATGAAAAAAAGGCCGCCCGGCGAGGGGCGGCCTTTCGCAGGAGGTCCGGTGCAAGGACTGATCCGATTTCGCCGCTCGCATCGCAAACGCCATGCCAAAGTGAAAGCGCAGGGGCGCGAATCAGGGTGAAACTGCGGCTCGCCGTTAACCTTCGGCGTCTTAAGGCTTGATGCGACCATGGCCGTGACCATCGCCGATCCGATTTCGCTGCCCTGCGGCGTACGCCTGAAAAACCGGCTGGCCAAGGCGGCGATGACCGAAGGCCTCGGCGACGAGACGAACCGCGCGACGCGGCGGCTGGAGACGCTGTATCGCCGGTGGGCGGCCGGCGGGGCGGGTCTCCTTCTGACCGGCAATGTCCAGATCGACCGGCGCTATCTCGAACGCCCGGGCAATGTCGCGATCGACGGCCCGCAGGACGCCGACGCGATGCGCGCGCTCGAAGGCTTTGCCGGCGCGGCGAGGGGGACCGGCGCCGAGATCATTGTCCAGCTCTCTCATGCCGGCCGGCAGACGCCGATCTATGTCAATAAGACGCCGGCGGCGCCGTCGGCGGCGGGGCTCGAACTGCCGGGCGGTCAATTCGGCGCGCCGCGCGCCCTGGCGGCGGCGGAAATAGAAGACGTCATCGACCGCTTCGCCCACGCCGCCTCCGTCTGCAAGGCGGCGGGGTTTTCGGGCGTCCAGATCCACGGCGCGCACGGCTATCTGATTTCGGAATTTCTCAATCCGAACGCCAACCGGCGCGAGGATGAATGGGGCGGAAGCCTCGACAATAGGGCGCGCCTCCTGCTCAGAACCGTCGCCGCCGTCCGCGCCAAGGTCGGTTCCGGCTTTCCGGTCGCGGTGAAGCTCAATTCCGCGGATTTCCAGAAGGGCGGCTTCAGTTTCGACGAATGCCTTCGGGTCATCGACTGGCTGAATGAAGAGGGCGTCGATTTTCTCGAAATCTCGGGCGGCTCCTATGAGCAGCCGAAAATGATGGATATCGAAGGCGCCTCCCCGGCGGAGGAGCCGCGCGCCTCGACGAAAGCGCGCGAGGCGTACTTCATTCAGTATGCGGAAGAAGCCGCGCGAGTCGCCAAGATGCCGTTGATGGTGACGGGCGGATTTCGCTCGCGCGCCGCGATGGACGCGGCGCTGACATCCGGGGCGGCCGATCTGATCGGCCTTGCGCGGCCGATGTGCGTCGATCCCGACATTTGCGCAAAGCTTCTTTCGGGCGCCAGCGCGGAGGCGATCCGCTACGAGAAAAACCTTCGGCTCGGCGGCGGCTTTTGGGGACCAAATTCGGGAAACACGCTTATCAAGGCGCTGAACGGTTTCGCCGCGATGTCGTTTTTCTATGAGAATATTTTCCGTCTGGCGGACGGAAAGGAAGCAAGCGCGGAGATCCCGCTGTTGCCGACATTCATCGCTCATCAAATGCATGAACGGCGCGCGGCCAAGCGGCTGAAGCGTTTCGCCCCATAGGCGAAAACCGGAATTGAAATACCCCAAAATCGACGCTTGAACCGTTGATCGAAACTCCCATGTCAGCATCAACAAGCGGGTTCGCCCTCGCGGGCGGGCTCGCGGCTCTTTGACATCGTGAAGTTTGGACTGCGCCGGCGACGCTGGCTCTTTCTGCGAAAGCGTTCGGCGCGCCGCGCGACATAAAAAGGGGGCGCCGTTTCGGGCTGCACCCCGCGCGGGCTCGTAAAAAATGACCAAAAGGGCGCGGGGACTAGGCGGAAAATACGGCGCTGACGCTTTCGATTTTCCGCTTTCAGCCGCGTTTCAGTTTGACGATCGCCGCGTCGAGCGATTGCAGGAAACGCGAGCGGTCCTCTTTCGAGAACTGCCGTTGACCGCCGGCCGCCGTCGGATCGCCGCTGCCGCGCAGATCCTGCATGATCGCCCGTGTGGCGATCGCCGCGCCGATCGAGCCCGTCGTGAACGGGAATCCGTTCGGCGAAATCACCGCGGCGCCGGCCTTCAGACAGCGGTCGGCGAGAAGAATGTCGGCGGTGATGACGACCGTCATCGGCCCCGCTTTGCCGGCGATGAAGTCATCCGCGGCGTCGAACGCGGCGCCGACGATTTGACGCGCGATCAAGGGATGCTCCGGGATGCGGATGCCGCCATTCGACACCACGAGGACGGGAGCGTCATGCCGGATCGCGACCTTGTAGACTTCCTCTTTCACCGGACAGGCGTCGGCGTCGATGAAAAGGGATGGCGTCGGCATCCCGAAGCCTTACCAGCGCGACGGCGCGGGCGCCAAAAGAAAACGGCCGCCCCATGAAGGGCGGCCGTTCGATTTCAAAACCGAAAGTCGCGATCAGGCCGTCTTGCGCTTGCGGCGTCCGAAGAAGGCGAGACCCGCCAGCCCTGAAAACAGCAGCGGCGCGGCCGCCGGCAGCGGAACCGCGGTGAGGCTCGATACATAGAACTCGGCCGCGTTCGATCCGCCGTAAGCGAGCGTGAGGACGGAGACGCCGGTCAAAACCGCGGCGAGCAAATTCCTGAACGTCCACTCGACGCCGTTGACGAGTAGCGTTTGCGGGCTGTTGTTAAGGCTCGCATGATTGACGGCGTTGAAGGAAAGGTTCGAGATGTCGACCTTCTGGCCGAAATCCAGCGTCACCGATTCGCCAACGCCGATATTGTCGGAATTGCCCGCGATTTTCGGATCGCAAAAATCGCTATTGGTCGCGATCGTGATGCAGGCGCCGAGCCCGCCCGGCTTGCTGTTGAAAAGATCGTCAAGAAACGGGTTGTTCGGATTGGCGGTAATCGCGACGCTGATATTGCCAAAGGTCTTGACGGTGCCCTGTGGAAAACCGCCAGGATTGGCGGCGGCGTCGGCGACGAAGTCGATAAACGCCGCTTGCGCGGCGGTGGCGGAAAACGCGAGAGCTGTAAGCGCGGCCAGAAAACTCTTCATGACACTCACCCCATGGTTGAACCTGTGTCGCCGCCCATCCCAGCGACGAATCAAGATTAACAGAATCGTAACGGTTACGGAACGTTTAGAATGCCGCAGGCCAAAAATATTTTTTTGACGCCGCCGGCCGCCAGAAACACAACCAAAAGTGGTATTCGCTGGCAAACTCGCCGGTTTGCGTTGGCGCTCTCGCCATGACCCTTGCCGCGCCCTTTACCGGCCCAGCGGCCAGTTCTCGGCGCGCAGCGCCTTCGGCGTCATCGGCCCCATCAGGGCGAAGATCGCGTTTTGCACGCGCGCGCCGAACGTCGGCTTTCCGGTCTCGACGAACGCCTTGAAATTCTCGACGATGAATTTCGCGCCGCTGTCCATCGATTTGACGCTCTTCGAGCCGGCGGCGATATTGTCCGTGATGAGACAGAATTCGACGCCCTCAGGCGTCTCCTTCAGCGTGTAGGTGACCTTCGACGGCGGATCGTCCAGCGAAGTCAGGCGGAAAGTGTGGGAGAGAAGGTGCGGCGGTTTCATCTCCAGGAATTCGCCGACGACGCCGACCGCGCGCTTGTCAGCCGAAAGCATCCTGAACGGCTGCCCGGCTTGCATCGACGGCGTATCCCAGGATGAGTTCCAGAAGAAGGGACGGGGGCTCGTCGTCTTGATCAACTCCGACCACACGGTCTCGATCGGTGCCTTGATGATCACCTTGTAGATCTGGCGCGCTGCGTATTTGTCGTCGGTCATGTCGCCCTCCCGCGTTTTGACTTCTTGTTGGCGTCGCGCGCCCGCGCCTCGGCGAGATATTTGAGGCGCGTGATCTCGCCCGCCCAATAGCCGCTATAGTCGTCGGTCCAGCGGTCGTAGATCATTTGGATCGGCGCCGCGTTGAAATAGAGGCGCCGGGTGCGCCCGTCCTTTTGCGAGACGATGAGGTTCGCCTCTTCAAGGACGGCGAGATGCTTCATGATCGCGATCCGGGAGACGTCGAACTCGTGCGCGATCTCGCCGACGCCGGCGCCGGGATTTTGGCGCAGGAGGTCGAGAATCCGCCGGCGCGTTTCATGCGCGAGGGCGGAAAAGACCGCGTTCATGTCATTGTCGGCGTTCATAGGTAACAATATAGTTACCTAAACCGGCGCCGGCGTCAAGGCCGTTGACAGCGGCCGCGCGCCTCGGAACTGTCCGCGCCGATGTCACATGAGCTGTTGCTGATCGACACCTTGTTGCGCGGGATGACGGTCGGCGCCGAAATCCTGATTGCGCTCGTCTTTCTTTCGCGGCGGCCGCTGACCTGGCGCCGGGGTCTTGGCGCGGCGTTCATCCTCGCCGCCGCCTGCTACATGATCAACACCTCGGTTCCGCTGATTGAAGCTATCGGACCGCTGATCGTCCCGATCAGCCTGATGTCGATCATCGCGCCGGTGATTTTCTGGTGGTTTGCGCAGTCGTTGTTCGACGACCGCTTCCGGATGCGATGGATCGCGCTCATTCCGCTGCTGCTGATCGCCCCGATCGTGATCTTCCACTTCACCGGCGTCACCGGCGGCGCGTGGACGGCGAGTTTCGTGCTCGCGCGCCTCGTGATGATCGGCGCCTTCGGTCATGCGATTTACTCGGCGCTGCGTTTCTTCAATGACGATCTCATCGAAGGTCGGCGCCGGTTCCGGATCATTTTCGCGGCGGCGGTCGGGGTGACCGGCTTCATCATCAATTATTCGGAGACCGTCGGGTTCCGCGACCAACCGCCGCCATGGGTGCTGCTCTTTCAGGCAAGCGCGCTCCTCCTGATGACGCTCGCCTTCGGCGTCTGGCTGCTGGCGATGAAAGCGGAAGTCCTCGACGGTGCGCCGCAAGGAGCCGCCGCCGGCGACTCTGCGGAGGCGATGCCCTCGCCGGCGATGCGCGCCGCGGACAGGCCCGCCTATGACCGCCTGACAGCGCTGATGGCGGATGGCGTCTGGCGGGAAGAAGGGCTCGCCGTCGCCTCGCTCGCCGCGAAGGTCGGCGTCCCCGAACACCAGCTTCGCGCGCTCATCAACGGCCAGCTAGGGCATCGGAATTTCTCGGCCTTTCTCAATTCCTACCGGCTTGAGGAAGCGCGGCGCCTCCTTTCCGACCCGGCGCAGGCGCGCCGGCAGGTGCTGCAGATCGCGCTCGATGTCGGCTATGGCTCGATCGCGCCGTTCAACCGCGCCTTCAAGGAAGCGACCGGCATGACGCCGACCGAATTCCGCAAGGCGAAGCTCGGCGAATGACGCCGCCGCGCCGCGTCATTTCCGAAACCCTCTGATCAAATCCGAAAACGCTAACGAATTTGCGGCTTTGCTGAGAAGTCCGGCGGCGGACTTGCCATCCTTGCCTGATCGCTTCGATGGAGCCCGCCATGAACCACCCCTACGCCAGCACCGACGGAACAGGACTTATCGAGACCGCCGCCGGCTGGTTTTTCCAGATCCTGCCGTTCGAGTTCGGCCGCTATTTCGTCGTCGCCCTGGCCGTCTTTCTCCTGACGGCGGCGTTCGCCGGCCGCTTCGCCGGGCGCAAGATCCGGAAGGACTCGCCCAAACGCGACCAGATGGCGCGTGAGATCGCGGCGTCGGTTCGCACCTCGGCGATTTTCGCGATCGGGGGGATCGTCTCGGTGATGGGGTCGCAGGCCGGGTTCATGAAAGCCTATGACGACCCGGCGAAATTCGGCTGGGCCTATTTCTGGGTCTCGCTCGGCGCGGTCATCATCCTGCACGACGCCTGGTTCTACTGGACGCACCGGCTGATCCACGACCCGCGCCTGTTTCGTCGGATCCACCGCCTGCATCACAAATCGCACAATCCTTCGCCCTGGACGGCGTATTCCTTCAATGTCGGCGAAGCGGCGATCAACGCCGCCTTCCTGCCGCTCCTCCTGCTGTTGATGCCGATCGCTCACGCCGCGATCTTCCTCTTCCTCGCGCACATGATTATCCGCAACGTCATCGGCCATTCAGGATACGAATGGTTCCCGGCGCGGCGGAACGGGTGGCCCGTTTTCGACTGGCTGACGACAGTCACTCATCACGACCTCCACCATGCGCAGGCCGGCTGGAATTACGGCCTCTATTTCACCTTCTGGGACCGCGTGATGAAGACCGAGCACCCGCTTTACCGCGAGAAATTCGCGGCGGCGGTCAGAAAACCTCTCGATGGGTCGGCGCTCGGCGCGATGCGGCTTCCGCCGGGGGCGACTTCGGCGCTGGTCGCACTTGCGGTTTTTGTCTCCGGCGCTTTTTCAGACAGCGCGGCGGCTTTGGATCGTCCGGACGCGCCGTTTGACGCCCTCACCGGCATCTGGGCGACCGAGGGCCATGGCGCGCATGTCGCGCTCGATCGCTGCGCGAGCGATCCGTCGCAACTGTGCGGGAGGCTCGTCTGGTCTTGGGATCCGGCAATCGCCGCAAGACAAGGCGACGCGATGATGCTCGGCGATTTCGTCTGGAACGGCGACGTGTTTCACGACGGCTGGCTTTCCAACCCGGAAGACGGGCGCACTTATCGCGGCAAGATAAGGCTGGCCGCCGAAGGCGCGCTGGAGCTTGAAGGATGCGCGCTGGTCTTCTGCAAGCGTCAAATATGGCGCAGGGTTGACGACATGCCAGGATGCGCGAAATCGTCTTCTCTTCTGCCTTCTTAGTCCGTGCAAATCCATTGACCGCCGACTGACCGCCGAGCGAGCTGAAACTGATGAAACGTGTAATTCTGATCGCGATTATTGTTTTCGTCGCCGCCCTGATCGCCGGCGGATCGTTGATTCCGTTGCTGGGCGGCGCGCGCGGACTGGATATTGACGGCGTCGCAACGCCGCACGGCGCGGCGACGCCGGGCGCTGGGCGGGGATGGGCGCATTACGGCGGCGATTCCGGCGGCGCGCGGTTCAGCGCGCTTCACGACATCACGCCCGCCAATGTCCGGTCGCTTGAAATCGCCTGGACCTATGAAACCGGCGACGCGCAGCGGCCGCCCGCGGTGCAGGAGCAAGCGGCGGCGGAAGCGACGCCGATTCTGGTCGATGGACGCCTCGTCTTCTGCACGCCGTTCAATGAAGTCATCGCGCTGCATCCGGCGAGCGGAAAAGAGTTATGGCGCCACGACGCGAAGATCGCGCTCGACCAGCGGCCCGCCAATCAGTTCGTGTGCCGGGGCGTCGCTTTCTGGCGCGACGCTGGCGCCGAGGACGCCTGCGCCGCGCGCCTCTTCATGGGAACGAATGATGGGCGCCTTGTTTCGCTCGACGCCGCGACCGGCGTTCCCTGCGGCGATTTCGGCCGGAACGGCGAGGTCGCCCTTGATCCTGAAACGGACCTTGTGTGGCCGGGCGAGTTTCAGATCACCTCGCCGCCGGTTGTCGTCGGCGATACAGTAATTGTCGGCTCTTCGTCCTCGGACAATGTGCGCGTCGCGGCGCCGTCGGGCGTCGTCAGGGCGTATGATGCGCGAACCGGCGCGCCGAAATGGAATTTCGATCCGGCGCCGGGCCTGCGTCAGGCCAATGTCTGGGCGCCGATCGCCGTCGATGAAAAACGCGGGCTTGTCTTCCTGCCGACGTCGAGCGCCAGTCCGGATTTTTTCGGCGGGCTTCGTCCGGGCGCTAACGACGACGCAGATTCGATCGTCGCGCTGAAGGCGGAGTCCGGTGAGCGCGTCTGGCGGTTTCAGACGGTGCATCACGACATCTGGGATTACGATCTCCCGGCGCAACCGGGACTTTACACGGTCTGGCGCGACGGGCGTCCGCACGATGTCGTGGCGCAGGTGACGAAGACGGGACTTGTCTTCGTTCTCGATCGCGACACGGGAACGCCTTTCCTGCCGGTCGAGGAGCGCGCGGTTCCGCAAGGGGCCGTCGACGGCGAGTGGCTGTCGCCGACGCAGCCCTTTCCCGTCGCAACGCCGCCGATCGTTCCGGACCGACTGGAGCCGAAGGACGCGTTCGGCCTGACATTCCTCGATCGGCGTTTTTGCGCGCGAGAAATCTCGCGGGCGCGATCTGACGGGCTCTTCACGCCGCCGTCGACAACAGGGACGCTCATCTATCCCTTCAATGGCGGGGGCGCGAACTGGGGCGGCGCCGCCTATGACGAAACGCGCAATCTCCTCATCGTCAATATGAGCAACATGGCGCATCGGGTGACGCTTATTCCCGAAGAAGAGGTCGCAGCGGTCAGGGAGCTGCACCACGACGCCGAAGTCTCGCCGCAGAAGGGCGCGCCCTACGGCGTCAGGCGCGATCTGCTGGTGTCGCCGCTCATGCTGCCCTGCACGCCGCCGCCCTGGGGCGTCATCGCCGCGGTCGATCTCGATACGGGGGCGATCGTCTGGCGAAAGCGGCTTGGCACGACAAAGGATATCGCTGGCGGGCTCGCGCTCCCCTTCGGCACGCCCAATCTCGGCGGTCCGATCGCAACCGGCGGCGGCCTCGTCTTCATCGGCGCGGCGATGGACGATTACCTGCGCGCCTTCGACATCGAAACTGGCGAAGAACTCTGGAAGGGAAGGCTTCCCGCGGGCGGGCAGGCGACGCCGATGACCTATGAATGGGACGGCCGGCAATATGTGGTCATCTACGCCGGCGGTCACGGCAGGATGTCGACACGGCTTGGCGATGAGATCGTCGCCTTCGCGCTGCCGCAAAAGTCTCGCCGATGACCAGCGGCGTGTTTTTCGTCATAGGACCACGCCATCGTTTGGCGTAGGCTCCCCGCAAACGAGGGAGACCGATATGGCGGATGGCGCGCAACAAACGGCTTGGTGGCTGAGGGGCAATTTCGCGCCCGTCGAAAAGGAGATCGAAGCGTTCGACCTGAAGGTCAGCGGCGCCTTGCCGCCGGAACTTTCCGGCGTCTTCATGCGCACCGGACCAAACCCCGCGCGCGAGCCATCCATGCACTGGTTCGTCGGCGACGGGATGATCCACGGCGTCAGGATCGAGAAAGGAAAAGCGCGCTGGTATCGCAACCGCTATGTCGAGACGCCGCTCCGCCGCAGGAAGGTGACGTCGCGCGATCCTTCCGTCTTCATGGACAAGACCGCCTCGACCGCCAACACCAATATCGTGCGCCATGCGGGCCGCATCCTTGCGCTGGAAGAAGCGCATTTTCCCTATGAGATCGACGGCGAGCTTTCAACGAAAGGCTGTGTCGATTTCGGCGGCTTGTTGAAAACGGCGCTCACGGCGCATCCGAAAATCTGCCCGGAGACCGGCGAGATGCTCGCCTTCGGCTATGCGTTCATGCCGCCTTATTGCGTCTATCACCGCTTCGACGCGCAAGGGCGCCTCGTCCAGTCGGAAGAAATTCCGACCAATGGCCCGGTGATGATGCATGATTTCTGCGCGACGCGCACAAAGGTCGTCTTCATGGACCTGCCGATCGTCTTCGACATGGCGATCGCGATGGCGGGCGGCATGCCCTATAAATGGAGCGAGGATTATCCGGCGCGCCTCGGCGTCATGCCGAGGAACGGAACGGCGAAAGACCTCAAATGGTTTTCAATTCCCGCCTGCTACGTCTTTCACCCCTTGAACGCCTATGACGACGGCGACGCCGTCATCCTCGATGTCGCGCGCTACGAAAAAATGTGGGTGAAGGGGTTCGACGTCCCGGCGCATCTGCACCGTTTCCGTCTCGATCTGAAGACGGGGATCGCCAAAGGCGAAGACATCGACGATCTGCCGGTCGAGTTCCCGCGCGTCAGCGACGACAAGGCGGGGCTCAAACATCGCTTCGGCTACGCGATCACGACGCATGAAGACGATGAAGCGGGATTCAATCTCGGCACGCGCATCGTCAAGTTCGACGTCGACAAAGGCGTAACCACGGTCGCCGAATTGGGGCCGGGACGCGCGCCGAGCGAGTCTTCCTTCGCGCGCGCCGGGAAGGGCGAAGACGACGGCTATCTCCTGTCTATCGTCTATGACGCAGCGCAAAACGCTTCTGAATTCATCGTCCTCGACGCCAAGGACATCGCCAAAGGTCCGGTCGCGACAGTCGCCCTCCCGCAGCGCGTCCCCTTCGGTTTTCATGGGGCGTGGTTTGGGGATTGAGCATTTTTATTGTTATATGATCTCCTTGTCACAGGGCCAGTATTTGGGTTATTGGTCCTGAATCAAATAGAGGGGAAATCAATATGAGAATTGGATTATTGCTTACCGCGGCGGCGTTCGCCTGTGCGGGGTGTGCGACTGTAGTTCGCGGCACAAAGGATGAATCAAAGTTCGAAAGCGAGCCGGCCGGAGCGACGGTCACTGTTGAATCGATCAGTTCAGACAAGCTCGGGCCGTTTAATTGCACGACGCCTTGCGAACTCGAACTTAAGAGAAAACGCGAGTGGAATGTCGTCTTCACGCTCGACGGCTACAAGCCTGCTACCGGCACGTTGGTGCCGAAAGTGACAAGCGGCGGCGTCGCCTCCGGCGCCGGTAACGTCATCGCCGGCGGCATCATCGGCATCGGAGTCGATGCGGGCACCGGCGCGAATCTCGATTTGCGTCCCAATCCGATGAAGGCGCGTTTTGCGCCGATCGATTCAGCGAATGACTCAGTCGTCCTCACCCAGGAGGAAGTGGATGCGGAACAAAAAGCTGCAAAGTCCGCGAAATCTGGCAAAGGCGCCGCGACAGCTGGGCCGGCCGCGCCGCAAGAGCCCGCGTCTTCCGCAGATGCGCTGACGCCGCCAGATGTGACGTCAGACGCCGCCGCGCCTGACGCGCCGGAGGCGCTGACAATGGATCCCGTTGAATCGCCAAGCGAGGCTGCGGCGGATGAGTCTGATGCCGAAGCGCCGCCGCAAAATTAATCCGCCCGCGCCCCACCTTGATTGACAAGGGGCCGTGCCGCCGACCACCGTACGCATTTGAGGTTTCGTGCGGATGGTCTGGCTTCAACGCAAATTGACGACGGGGGAACGCCTCCTTCTTCCCCCGTCGCTCGCCGCCGCGATCGACCTCGACGCTGTCCGCATCATCGCGCGCTGGCACACGCCCATCGCCGCGATGCTGAAAGTGACGGTCGTCCGGGGAGATCACATTTTCTGGAAGGGGGCTCCCGAGGAAGCGACAAGCATCGCGGAGCGCGCGCACCTCGCGCATGAGCTGGTGCATGTCTGGCAATATCGCGCCCTGAAGCGCACCGGGATCGAACTGCTCGCGAGCCGACGTTATCTCTATGCGCTCGATCAGAGGCGGCCGTTCCATGCCTATGGCTATGAACAACAGGCGTCGATCGTAGAAGACTATGTGCGCCTCAGGGACGGCGTCCGGCCGCGCCGCGCCGGCGAGCCGTTTCCGGCGCTCGCCGATTACGAGCGGGTGATTGCGAGCGCGGCTGGTCTTCGCGCCTGAAAGCTGGTTCAGTCGCGCCGCTCAAACTGGGAGCACCACTCATGACAACCGCCCCGCGCGGGCCGCTCGCCGGCGTCCGCATCCTCGATCTCTCCCGCGTCCTCGCCGGTCCCTATTGCACGACGTTGTTGTGGGAGCTTGGCGCCGAGGTTTTGAAAGTCGAGCAGCCGGGCCATGGCGACGACACCCGCGCCTTCCCACCGTTCCAGCAGGGCGAGAGCGTCTATTTCGCCTCGATCAATCGCGGCAAGCGCAGCCTCGCGCTCGATCTGAAGAACGCCGATGACCGGCGCGTCTTCGAGGAACTGCTCGGCCGGTCGGATGTTCTGGTCGAGAATTTCCGCCCCGGCACGATGGAGCATTTCAATCTCCATTATGAGGCGATCAAGAATCGCTACCCGTCGCTCGTCTATGCTTCCGTTTCAGGGTTCGGGCATACGGGCCCCTACCGCGATCTTCCCGCCTATGACCTCATCGTGCAGGCGTTGGGCGGGATGATCTCGATCAATGGCGAGGAAGGCGGGCAGGGCGTGCGCCTTGGCGTATCGCTCGGCGACCTCGCGGCGGGGACGTTTGCAGCGCTGGCGATCGCGTCGGCGCTGTACGAGCGGCGCGCCAGCGGAAAGGGCCGCTTCATCGACATCGCCATGCTCGACGTGCAGACGATGCTGCTTGAAAGCGCGCTCGTTCGCCAGCTTGCGACCGGAGAAACGCAGACGCCGACCGGCTCGCGCCATCCTGTGATCACCCCCTTCGATGTCTTCGCGGCGAAGGACGGCCGCATCGCCATCGGCTGCGCCAACGAAAAACTGTTCGACGTGCTGTGCGACGCGCTGGAGCGCCCGGCGTTCAAGACCGATCCGCGCTATGACAACATCTATCTGCGCTTTGCGAACCATGTCGCGCTGAAGGAGGAGATCGAGGAAGCGCTGAAAGCGAAAACGGTCGCCGAATGGGTCGCGCTTTTGAGGGAGCGCGGCGTGCCGGCGGCGCCGATCCACACGATGGCCGACGTCGTCAACGATCCGCAGCTTCAAGCGCGCGACATGTTCGTCACCGTCAAGGATCCGGAAATGGGCGATCTGACGATGACCGGCAGCGCCTTCAAGATTTCCGGCTACGCGCCATCGCCGACGCGCCCGCCCGCGCCAAATCTCGATGAGGCGCGCGCCGACGTGCTGGCGGAACTCGGCCGCCCAGCGGAGCAAAAGCGAAAGCGCGTCAAAGGGCCGGCGCGCCCGCAGATCTGGTGAAGGCCGACAAGGGAGGGAAAGTCCGCATGGGAGCGCTCAGCAACGCAAGACCCGTCGTCATCATCTGCACGCGCGACCGCGCGGCGTCGGAGCCGTTCTACCGCGATGTTCTCGGGCTGAAAATGACGGGATCGGACGATTTCGCCGCTGTGTTCGACATCGGCGGCGCGCCGCTCCGGCTCTCGACCGTCGGCGACTGGAAGGCGCATGAGCACACGGTCTTCGGCTTCGCCGTCGACGACATCAGGAAAACCGTCGCGGCGCTGACGAAGATGGGCGTTCGCTTCACGATCTATCCAGGCTTTGGTCAGGATGAGAACGGAATCTGGACGACGCCGGACGGCGCCGTGAAGGTCGCATGGTTCAGCGATCCGGATGGGAACAATCTGAGCGTCACGCAGTTTTCTTAAGTTGCCGCCGCTTATTTCGCCCCATGCGCCGCGACGACCTGCGCGACCGTTTCGGTGACGCGCATGCCCGTCGGCAGGTGCAGGAACTCGTTTGGTCCGTGGGCGTTGGAATTCGGCCCGAGAACGCCGGTGATCGCGAATTGCGCTTTCGGGAAGACGCGCCCGAGCATCCCCATGAACGGGATCGTGCCGCCTTCGCCCATCATGGCCGAGGGCTTCCCCCATGAGGCGAGTGAGGCGGCGTCAAGCGCGGCTTCGAGCCAGGGCGCCGTCACCGGCGCGTTCCAGCCGCCGCCGGCCGGCTCCGGCGCGAAGGCGACGCGCGCGCCATAGGGCGGGTTTTCTTCAAGGAGACGCTTCAGCGCCGCGCTCGCCGCGTCGGCGTCAAGCGTCGGCGGCAGGCGCAGCGACAATTTCGCGGTCGTCGAAGGGCGCAAGACATTGCCGGCATTCTCCGGCGCCGGCGCGCCCGCAAGGCCGGTGACCGACAAAGCCGACCGCCAGGTGCGGTTGAGGATCAGTTCCGCGCGGTCGCCTGTCGCCGGCGACATGCCGCGCACAAACGGGAATTTCGAGAAGACGGCGTCGCCAAGCGCCGCCGCCGCGATCTTCGCCTGCGCGCGGCGGTCTTCGGGGATCGTCGTCTGGAACGCGGCGGCTTTGACCGCGCCCGTCGCGACGTCGTCGACGCGGTCGAGCAGCATGCGGAGGATCCGGAACGAGGACGGCACGATGCCGGACGCGTCGCCGGAGTGAACGCCCTCTTCAAGCACGTCGACGCGCAACGTCCCGCCAATGAGGCCGCGCAGGCTGGTCGTCAGCCACAGCCGCTCATAATCGCCGCAGCCGGAATCGAGACAGACGACGAGGCCGACATCGCCGATCTTCGGCGCCAACTGTTCCATGTAATAGGGAAGGTCCGGCGAGCCTGATTCTTCGGACGCCTCGATGATGGTGACGCAGCGCGCGCGGGCGACGCCCTGTTTTTCGAGCGCGACGAGTGCGGTCAGCGCGCCAAAGAGCGCGTAGCCGTCATCGGCGCCGCCGCGCCCATAAAGCTTGTCGTCCTCGATGACGGGTAGCCACGGTCCCTTGCCGGACGCCCAGCCCGTCATTTCCGGCTGCTTGTCGAGATGGCCGTAAAGCAGGATCGTCTCGCCTTTGACGGCGCCCGGCGCGTCGATGACGATCAACGGCGTCCTTCCGGGCGCGCGCATGACCGAAAGCGTCGCGCCGGGAAGCTCCTTCAGCTTGCCGCGCGCCCAACTCTCGAACATTGCGACCGCTTTTTCCATGTGCCCGAGCTTTTCCCATTCGGGCTCGAACGCCGGCGACTTGTTCGGAATGCGGATGTAGTCGACGAGGGTCGGCGTCACCTCCTCGCGCCAGGTTTTTTCGACGAAGGATTTGAGGGCGGCGTGCGCGAGCATGAACGGCTCCTTGGAGTTTTCCGCCGGCGAGTATGCCGGACGCGCGCGCGCGCGGCAAATCTGGACGTTGCGGAAACGAAAAAGGCCGGGATCGCTCCCGGCCTTTCCCCCATACATCCGGCGTAAGTTCTTACGACGAATAATACATGGCGAATTCAACTGGATGCGGCGTCGTTTCGAAACGCTTCACTTCCGCCATTTTCAGTTCGATGAACGCTTCGATCTGATCGTCATTGAAGACGTTGCCTTTCTTGAGGAAGGCGCGGTCCTTGTCGAGGTGATCGAGCGCGTCGCGGAGGCTGGCGCAGACATGGGGAATTTCTTTCAGTTCCGCCGGCGGAAGATCGTATAGATCCTTGTCCATCGGATCGCCCGGGTGAATGCGGTTTTCGATGCCGTCGAGGCCGGCCATCATCAGCGCGGCGAAGGTGAGGTAAGGATTGCCCGCCGGATCCGGGAAGCGGACTTCGATGCGCTTTCCTTTGGGCGAGGGAACCCACGGAATACGGATCGAGGCGGAGCGGTTCCTCGCCGAATAAGCGAGCAGGACCGGCGCTTCATAGCCGGGGACGAGGCGTTTGTAGGAGTTGGTGGTCGAATTGGCGAAGGCGTTGATCGCGCGCGCGTGCTTGATGATGCCGCCGATATAATAAAGGCATGTCTCTGACAGGTCGGCGTAGCGGTCGCCGGCGAAGAGCGGCTTGCCGTTTTTCCAGATCGACTGGTGCACGTGCATGCCCGAGCCGTTGTCGCCGAACACGGGCTTGGCCATGAACGTCGCCGATTTGCCATAGGCGTGCGCGACCTGATGAACGATGTATTTATAAAGCTGCATGCGATCGGCCATCATCGTCAGATTGGCGAACTTCATGCCGAGTTCGTGCTGCGACGGCGCGACTTCATGATGATGCTTTTCCGGCATCAGCCCGAGATCGCCCATGATCGCCAGCATTTCGGTACGCATGTCCTGCGCGCTGTCGACCGGCGGCACCGGGAAATAACCGCCCTTGGGGCCGGGACGATGAGCGAGGTTGCCGCCTTCATAAGCGGTTGAGGAATTATAGGGGCCCTCGTCGCTGTCGAGCGAGAAACCCATATTGTGCTGTTCGGTCGACCATTTGACGTCGTCGAACACGAAAAACTCCGCTTCCGGGCCGAAATATGCGGTATCGCCGACGCCGGTCGATGCGAGATACGCTTCGGCCGCCTTCGCCGTGGTGCGCGGATCGCGGCTGTAGGGCTGGCCGGTCGCCGGATCGAGAATGTCGCAAATGACCGTCAGCGTCGGCTGCGCGAAAAACGGATCCTCAAACGCCGTTGACGCATCCGGCATCAAGATCATGTCGCTTTCATTGATCGCCTTCCAGCCGGCGATCGAGGAGCCGTCGAACATCGTTCCTTCTTCGAAAAGGTCGGCGTCGATCATGCTGCGATCGAAAGTGACATGCTGCCACTTGCCGCGCGTGTCGGTGAAACGCAGGTCGACGAAACGGATGTCCTTGTCCTTGATCCGTTTAAGGACGTCGTCAGCTGAAGACATTTAGGGGAAGCTCCTTCCTCGGGTTGTCGCGATGCGCGCCCCGGGGCGGGAACAGGCCCGCTCAGGGGCTTAATAAATTATCGCCAGAGGATGACGGCTTCGCCCGACGGAAATCAATAATATTTTTTGCACTGCAAAAAATTTCGACGGGAAATGGGATTCAATGCCACAAATATGGCATATTATGCCAAAACGATGCTAGAAACGGCTATATTGCGTCATCCCCGGTCTCGCCGGTACGAATGCGGACCGCGTTTTCGACGTCATAAACGAAGATTTTTCCGTCGCCGATTCGCCCGGAATGGGCTGCTTGGGCGATCGCCTCGATCGCCCGCGGCGCCAGGGCGTCTGTAGTGACGATCTCAATCTTCACCTTCGGCAGGAAATCGACGACATATTCAGCGCCCCGGTAGAGTTCCGTATGGCCCTTCTGCCGCCCGAACCCGCGTACGTCGGTGACGGTCATGCCCTGAAGGCCGATTTCATGAAGCGCGTCCTTCACGTCGTCGAGCTTGAACGGCTTGATGATGGCTTCGATTTTTTTCATGGGGACGACTCGCGCGCGCTGCTGCGGTAAAGAACAACGGTTCCTGAGGAGCAAGTCAACTGATACCGCCATTTATCCTGCTAAGCGCGTCTGAAACACGCGAGGTCGAGGCGACAGCGATCCGGAACGGGCTTTCCGGCGCCGCGATGATGGAGACGGCGGGCGCCGCCGCCGCGTCATTCATTATACGGACGATGGAGCGGCGCGCCGTCGCTGTCCTGTGCGGGCCGGGTAATAATGGCGGCGACGGCTTTGTTGTTGCGCGCAAGCTGAAAGACGCCGGATGGACAGTGCGGGTCGGCCTCGTCGGCGAGCGCGATCGCCTCAGGGGCGATGCGGCGCTGATGGCCGGGCTGTTCGACGGCGAGGTTGAGCGCCTGATGCCGGCGATTCTCGACGGCGCGGGGGTGATCGTCGATGCGTTGTTCGGCACCGGGCTCGCGCGCGCTATCGAAAGTCCGGAACGCGAGATCATTCTTGCAGCAAATGCGCATCCGGCGCCAAAAATCGCCCTCGATATCCCGAGCGGCGTCGACGCGGATTCGGGCGCGGTTGCGGGCGTCGCCATTCAGGCCGCGGCGACACTTGCGTTTATCGCCCGAAAGCCCGGTCATGCGCTCTTTCCGGGCCGCGCTTTCGCGGGCGCCGTCCAAATCGTCGACATTGGGGTGAAAGATGAGTGGATCGCCGCGGTAAAACCATCAACATTTGAAAACCATCCGATGCTCTGGGGCGGCCGCTGGCGGCGTCCCGATTTCACCACCCACAAATACGATCGCGGTCACGCCGCGATCATTTCAGGTCCGCGACTTCGGACCGGCGCCGCGCGCCTCGCCGCGCGGGCGGCGCTGCGCAGCGGCGCGGGGCTCGTCACCGTGTTTTCGCCGAAAGACGCCGCGGAGGAGAACGCCGCCCAACTGACCGCGGTCATGGT
>MEMM01000003.1:32322-44705 GCA_001767925.1 Alphaproteobacteria bacterium RIFCSPHIGHO2_12_FULL_63_12 | reverse complement strand
TTGCGGCGGCGCTCTCGGACCAGCGTTTTACCGCCGCGCTGATCGGCCCGGGCGCCGGCGTCGGCCCAGCGACGCGGGCGAGCGCTCTCTCGCTCCTCAAATCCGCGGCCGGCGCCGTTCTCGACGCCGATGCGCTGACAAGTTTTGAAGCGGACACGCCGCCGCTTTTCCAGGCTTTGCGCGCCGACGACATTCTAACGCCGCATGGCGGGGAATTCGCGCGCCTCTTTCCGGCGCTGGCAGAGCATCGGCGTCTTGCGGCGGCGCGCGCCGCCGCCGGTGAAACCGGGGCGATCGTTGTGCTGAAAGGGGCCGACACGATCATCGCGGGGCCGGACGGGCGGGCGATCATCAATACAAATGCGCCGTTCGATCTGGCGACGGCCGGCGCCGGCGACGTTCTCGCCGGACTGATCGTCGGGATGCGCGCGCAGGGTATGCCAGGATTTGAGGCCGCGGCCGCCGGCGTCTGGTTGCACGGCGCCGCCGCGCAGGTCGCGGGGCCCGGTCTTATCGCCGAAGATTTGCCTGACGCGCTGCCGCAGGTCTTTCGCGCGCTGTTCGCGCCACCGGCGCAAAAGCCGCCAGCGGAGAAAGCTGAGCGATGAATATCCGGCCGGTCAGACCGGACGACGCGGCCGGGATCAACGCCGTCTATAATCCCTTCATCCTCGGGTCGCCGGCGACGTTCGAAACGGCGGCGATCGATCCCGAAACGCGGCGGCGGTGGATAGAGGATCGGATGGCGAACCCGCGCTGGCCGGCTGTCGTCGCGGAGAGCCAAGATGGCGAGATCGCGGGGTTCGCCAACGCCTCCGCCTTCGATCCTCGCGCCGCATACGAAACCTCGATCAAGGTCTCGGTTTTCATCGCTCCACAGGCGCAAGGAATGGGGGTCGGCGCCAGGCTCTATTCGGCCCTTTTCGACCGGTTGGCCGGGATCGACGTCCACCGCGCCTATGCGGGGATCGTCGCCCCCAATCCGGCATCGGTCGCGCTCCATCAGCGGTTCGGCTTCCGGCATGTCTCGACGCTGGACGAGGTCGGCCGGAAATTCGGCCGGTTTTACAGCGTCATGTGGTTCGAAAAGCGGTTTTGACGCGCTCGACTCTGGTTCTTCCTCTGCTATAGAGACGCGATTCCGGCGCGTCGGCCCAAAATGACCTTTGGGCCGACGGTCGGGTTTTGCGCGGATGTGGCGGAATTGGCAGACGCACTGGATTTAGGTTCCAGCGGGGTAACCCGTGGGGGTTCAACTCCCTCCATCCGCACCAGACTTCGGGCGCCGAGCTGAAGGCGCGCTTGGCCCGTTGAGACCAGAATGATGCGCCCGGCAAAGTTTGAAACATAAAGGCTTGGACGACGATGGAAGTGATTGAAAAGACCGCCGAGGGCCTCGAGCGCAAATTCACCGTGAAAGTGCCGGCGGCCGAACTCGACGCCAAGCTGAACGCGCGCCTCGCCGACGTCAAAGGCAAGGTGCAGCTGAAGGGTTTCCGCAAGGGCAAGGCGCCGCTGCCGTTTCTCAAGAAGATGTACGGCAAGGGCATGATGAGCGAGATCCTTCAGGAGATCGTCAATGAAACGAGCTACAAGGCTTTCGCCGATCGCGATCTGAAACCCGCGACAGCGCCGCATCCGCATCTGACCTCGGATATCGATGCGATCATCGACGGCAAGGCCGATCTCGAATACGACGTGCACGCCGAAATTCTGCCGGTCTTCGAGCCGATGTCGGTCGACGGCGTCAAACTGAAGCGCCCGGTCGCGGAAATCTCCGACGCGGACGTCGACGAGCAGGTGAAGAAAATCGCCGAAGCAAACCGCGAATACGAACCGCGCAAGAAGTCCGAAAAGGCGAAAGACGGCGACATGGTCGTCATTGATTTTGTCGGCTCGATCGACGGCGCCGAGTTCGCGGGCGGCAAGGGCGAGAACCATTCGCTCGTGCTCGGCTCGAATTCGCTGATCAAGGGTTTCGAAGAACAGCTGGTCGGCGCCAAGGCCGAGAGCGATATCGACGTCAAGGTGAGATTTCCCGACGATTACGGTTCCGACGCGCTGAACGGCAAGGACGCCGTTTTCGCGGTCAAGGTGAAAGAGGTGAAAGCGCCGAAGGATGTCGAGATCAACGACGACTTCGCCAAGAAGCTCGGCCTTGAAGATCTCGCGGATCTGAAAAAGCGCGTTCGCGACCGGATCGAAACCGATCGCAAATCAATGTCGCGCAGCCATGTGAAGCGCGCGCTCCTCGACAAGCTCGATGAAGGCCATGATTTCGATTTGCCCAAATCGATGGTCGACGCCGAATTCAACCAGATATGGGCGCAAGTTCAAAATGCCGAGCGCGACGACGAAGACAAGGACAAGACCGACGACGAACTGAAGACGGAATATCGCAAGATCGCGGTGCGCCGCGTTCGCCTCGGCTTGGTGCTCGCGGAAATCGGCCGCCGGGCCGATGTGCAGGTGCCGTCGGACCAGCTTCAGCGCGCCGTGCAGGAACAGGCGCTGCGGGAAGCGCAGTACTTCGCCATGCAGGGCCAGAAGGTGACGCCGCAGGATATTTTGAAATTCTACCAGCAAAATCCGCAGGCGATCGCCCAGATCCGCGCGCCGCTCTTCGAAGAGCGGGTGGTCGACTTCATCCTCGAAAAAGCCGACCTCACCGACAAGAAGGTCTCGATCGAAGACCTGATGAAGGACCCGGACGGGGAAGAGTAAGACCGCCCGTCGACGGAACCGCCGCCAGAAATGATCGTTGCGCCTGCGCAACGAGGCCTTGCTTTTGCCCAAGAATAACCGTCGCTTAAACCACGAAGCGTAGAGTGATCGCGGGATTGGCGGGGCGCGGGCGTTGGCCTGTGGTTTTTCAACCCCATATTAACCCAGTCGCCCGACCTCGGGTGCTAGAGAGTGTTCACTTCGGGCCGCCCGCCCGGACCCCACTGAAGAGAGATCCATGAAGGACCCCCACGACATATTCATGAATACGCTGGTGCCGATGGTCGTCGAGCAATCCAGCCGCGGCGAGCGCGCCTATGACATCTATTCCCGCCTTTTGAAGGAGCGGATCATCTTCCTGTCGGGGCCGGTCCACGACTCCGTTTCGACGCTGATCGTCGCCCAGCTGCTTTTCCTCGAGGCCGAGAACCCGAAAAAGGAAATCGCCTTTTATATCAACAGCCCGGGCGGCTCGGTCTCGGCCGGCCTCGCGATGTATGACACCATGCGCTATATCCGGCCGGCGGTCTCGACGATGTGCATCGGCATGGCGGCCTCGATGGGCTCGCTGCTGCTGACCGCAGGCGAAAAGGGGATGCGGTTCTCGCTCCCGAATTCACGAATTATGGTGCATCAGCCCTCGGGCGGTTTTCAGGGCCAGGCCTCGGATATCGAGCGGCATGCCCAGGATATCATCAAAATGAAGCGCCGTCTGAATGAAATCTATGTGGAGCATACGTCTCAACCGTATGAAATCATTGAGAAAACCTTGGACCGCGACCACTTCATGTCGCCCGAGGAAGGGGTCGAATTCGGCCTTATCGACAAGGTTTTGGATAAACGGGCCGCTGGCGACGAATAGGCTTTTCGCACGCCAAGGTTACCGAATGGGCGAAAAGTCGGCTTGATTGGCATGTTACGGTTGTGATCGAATATGGTGAAGAGACTGGCACTGGGCTCGGAGGCGGCGGTGGCGCAAAAACTGCACTTGTCCGTCATCCGCGCGAGGTGTTGTTCCAGGGCAAGGCCTGCGCCAGACCGGGTTCCCGGGACGCCGGGACTCCTCGAAGGAGTTGTATAGCGTGAGCAAGGTAAGCGGAAAAAGCGGCGGCGGCGAAGGCAAGAACACTCTCTATTGTTCTTTCTGCGGCAAGAGCCAGCACGAGGTCAGGAAGCTGATCGCCGGTCCGACGGTATTCATCTGCGATGAATGCGTCGAACTCTGCATGGACATCATCCGCGAGGAATCAAAATCCTCGCTGGTGAAAGCCGGCGAAGGCGTTCCGAGCCCTCACCAGATTTGCAAAGTGCTCGACGATTACGTGATCGGTCAGAAGCAGGCCAAACGCGTTTTGTCGGTCGCGGTCCACAATCACTACAAGCGCCTCAATCATGCGTCGAAAAATAACGACGTAGAACTGGCGAAGTCGAATATTCTCCTGCTCGGGCCGACCGGGTCGGGCAAGACGCTGCTCGCGCAAACGCTCGCGCGCATCCTCGACGTGCCGTTCACGATGGCGGATGCGACGACGCTGACCGAGGCTGGCTATGTCGGCGAGGACGTTGAAAACATCATCCTGAAGCTTCTCCAGTCGGCTGACTATAATGTCGAGCGGGCGCAGCGCGGGATCGTCTATATCGACGAAGTCGACAAGATCAGCCGGAAGTCGGATAATCCCTCGATCACCCGCGACGTTTCGGGCGAGGGCGTTCAGCAGGCGCTGCTGAAGATCATGGAAGGAACTGTCGCGTCGGTTCCGCCGCAGGGCGGCCGCAAGCATCCGCAACAGGAATTCTTGCAGGTCGACACCACGAACATTCTTTTCATCTGCGGCGGCGCGTTCGCCGGGATTGAGAAAATCATTTCCGGCCGTCACGCCGGCACCTCAATCGGATTCGGCGCCAAGGTTTCGGCGCCCGATGATCGCCGCGTCGGCGACGTCCTGAAAACAATCGAACCGGAAGATCTGTTGAAGTTCGGGCTCATTCCCGAATTCGTCGGGCGTCTGCCGGTGATCGCGACGCTCGAAGACCTCGACGAACCGGCCCTGATCCAGATCCTGACGCAGCCGAAGAACGCGCTCATCAAGCAGTATCAGCGCCTCTTTGAAATGGAAGACGTGAAGCTCACCTTCACCGAAGACGCCAAATCGTCGATCGCCCGCAAAGCGATCGCCCGTAAGACCGGCGCGCGCGGCCTTCGCTCGATCATGGAAGGCATCCTGCTCGATTCGATGTTCGAACTCCCCTCGATGCAGGGCGTCGCCGAAGTCGTGGTCAATGGCGAGGTTGTCGAAGGGCGCGCCAAGCCGCTCCAGATTTACGAGGATCGCGGCAAGGAAAAAATGGAAGTCGACGCGAGCGCCTAAAGGGCGATTTCGCACAGCTTCGAAACGGCGCCCCCTGGGTGCCGTTTTCGTTTGTCGGCCCGGCCAATCCGCGCCGCCCGCCGTCTTTTCGCCGGAAGGCAGGGGCGGGTTGAAACTGGCGGGCGGAACGCCACATGATGCCCGCGTCCGTCGCCGTCCTGGCGTCGGCGGCCTTCCCGACAACGCGCGGCGGGTATTCTGCGAGGCGTTAAGGATCGGCTGCTATGTTAGGGGCGGACGCGGACCGGGCGCTCATCCGAGGCCCGAGATCGAAGGAAAGTAGATGTCAGACGTTCAAAAATACGCCGTGCTTCCGCTCCGCGACATCGTCGTGTTTCCGACAATGGTGATCCCGTTGTTCGTCGGCCGGGATAAATCCGTGCGGGCGCTTGAGCATGTGATGGAGCATGACAAGAAAATCCTGCTCGTCGCTCAAAAAGACGCCAGCGACAACGACCCCAAACCGGACGGCATCTATTCGATCGGCGTCATCGCGTCGGTCTTGCAGCTGCTGAAGCTGCCGGACGGGACGGTGAAAGTGCTCGTCGAAGGCGAAGAGCGCGCGAAGGTCGTGCGCTTCACGAAAACTGACGACTATTTCGAGGCTGAGGCGACCACACCGCCGGAAGTCGAGGGCGAAGAAGCGGAATTCGACGCCCTGACGCGGTCGGTCGTGACGCAGTTCGAAGCCTATGGGAAGCTCAACAAGCGCGTGCCGCCGGAAGTCATCGTGTCGGTCAATTCGATCGAAGATCCCGCGCAGCTCGCCGACACCGTCGCCTCGCACCTTAACATCAAGATTTCCGAAAAGCAGGAACTGCTTGAGATTTTCGACATCGCCGACCGCCTCGAGCGCGTTTACGCGCTGATGGAGGGCGAAATGAGCGTCCTTCAGGTCGAGAAGAAAATTCGCAACCGCGTCAAACGGCAGATGGAGAAGACGCAGCGCGAATATTATCTCAACGAGCAGATGAAGGCGATCCAGAAGGAGCTCGGCGAGGGCGACGATTCACGCGACGAAGTCGCAGAGCTGGAAGATCGCATCAAGAAAACACGCCTGTCGAAAGAGGCGCGCGCCAAGGCTGAAGCCGAAGTCAAAAAGCTTCGCCAGATGTCGCCGATGTCCGCCGAATCGACGGTCGTGCGGAACTATCTCGACTGGCTGTTGTCGATTCCGTGGAACAACAAGTCAAAGATCAAGAACGATCTCGACAAGGCGCAGGCGGTGCTGGACGCCGACCATTACGGGCTCGACAAGGTCAAGGAGCGCATTCTCGAATATCTCGCCGTGCAAAAGCGCATGGGAACGCTGAAGGGCCCGATCTTGTGCCTCGTCGGACCGCCTGGCGTCGGCAAGACGTCGCTTGGAAAATCGATCGCCCAGGCGACCGGACGCGAATTCGTGCGCGTCTCGCTCGGCGGCGTACGCGATGAAGCGGAAATTCGCGGCCATCGCCGCACCTATATCGGCTCGATGCCCGGCAAGGTCATCCAGTCGATGAAGAAGGCGAAAAAATCGAACCCGCTTTTCCTGCTCGATGAAATCGACAAGATGGGCCAGGATTTCCGCGGCGATCCGTCATCGGCGCTGCTTGAAGTTCTCGACCCTGAACAGAATTCGACCTTCGCGGACCATTATCTCGAAGTCGATTACGATCTTTCGGACGTGCTTTTCATCACGACGGCGAACAGCCTCAACATGCCGCAGCCCCTGCTCGACCGGATGGAGATCATCCGGATTCCGGGGTATACGGAAGATGAAAAGCGGGAGATCGCGCGCCGTCACCTCATACCGAAGCTGATGAAGGATCACGGCCTTAAAGCGTCGGAATGGAAGATCACCGATGATGGGCTGATGGAGCTGATCCGGCGTTACACGCGCGAGGCCGGCGTCAGAAACCTTGAACGGGAGCTGGCGCGCCTCGCCCGCAAGGCCGTTCGCGACATTGAAACCGGGAAGTCGAAAAAAGTCGAAGTGACGGAGAAAAATCTCGCGGATTACGCGGGCGTCACCAAATATCGCTATGGCGAAATCGACGGCGAGGATCGCGTCGGCGTCGTCACCGGCCTTGCGTGGACATCAGTTGGCGGGGACATTTTGACGATTGAAGCGGTCAAGATGCCGGGCAAGGGCCGCATGACGCCGACCGGAAATCTCAAAGAAGTGATGAAGGAATCGGTTTCCGCGGCGTCATCCTATGTCAGAAGCCGCGCCGCCGATTTCGGCATCGAGCCGCCGGTATTCGACAAGACCGACATCCACATCCACGTACCGGAAGGCGCGACGCCCAAGGACGGCCCGTCCGCCGGGGTGGCGATGGCGACAACCATCGTCTCGGTCCTGACCGGCGTTCCCGTGCACAAGGATATCGCCATGACCGGCGAAATCTCGCTGCGCGGACGCGTTCTGGCGATCGGCGGATTGAAGGAAAAACTGTTGGCGGCCCTGCGCGCCGGCATCAAGACCGTGCTGATCCCTCAGGAAAACGAAAAGGATCTCGCGGAAATTCCCGATAATGTGAAACAGGGATTGAAGATCATTCCGGTCGCGCGCGTCGATGAGGTGCTGGCGCACGCGCTCACCCGGCCATTGACGCCGATTGAATGGTCTGAGCCTGTTAGCCCGTTGCCGGCGGCGGACGCCGGCGACAGCGAAAATGTCGTGACGCATTGATTGCCTGCCCGCGACGGAATGATTAGCCTTCGGTCCCGCGTCGATAACGACGCCGGACCGTGGGCGTCGCCGGCGGCGGCCCCGAAGCGGGGCGAATATGATTTCCGGACTTGCGCTTGAATTGCTGCATCGGCTGGTCGACCGCTTCATCAAACGCGGCGAATTGACGATTGTCGACGCAAAAGGCCGGGCGCGCCGCCACGGATCCGGATCGCCGCACGTCGCCATTCATCTTGCCGACCCGTCCTTGTACGGGCGCATCCTGACAAATCCGGAGCTCGCCGTCGGCGAAGCTTATATGGATGGAGCGCTGACCGTCACCGAGGGGGATCTGCGAGACTTCCTGCAACTTTTCCACCAGAATAAAGCGAACTTGCGAAAGCGGCCGCTTCGCCGCGGGCTTGCTTCGCTTGTGAAAAAATTCCGCCGGTTTCAGCAGGCGAATCCGGTAGGGCGCGCGCGCACGAACGTCGCGCATCATTACGACATATCGAATGATTTCTACCGGCTCTTCCTCGATGAGGATCTAGCTTATTCCTGCGCCTATTTCGAGCATGACGGCCAAACGCTCGAAGCGGCGCAACAGGCGAAGTACCGGCATATCGCGGCGAAACTTCGCATTGAGCCGGGAATGCGCGTCCTTGATATCGGCTGCGGCTGGGGCGGCATGGCGATGTATTTGGCGGAACGCCTTGGCGCGCATGTCGTCGGCGTGACGCTGTCGACGGAGCAGCGCGACCTTGCGCAGGCGCGAGCGCGCGAGCGCGGGCTTTGCGATCGGGTGGAGTTTCGCCTGCTCGATTATCGCCAGCTGACGGAGAAGTTCGACCGGATCGTCTCGATCGGAATGTTCGAGCATGTTGGCGCGCCGCATTACGCCGAGTTTTTTCGCAAGCTCAACGACCTACTGGAGGAAAACGGCGTCGCGCTGATCCATTCGATCGGTAAAAGGGGCGAACCGGGCGTCACAGGGCCCTGGATCAGGAAATATATTTTTCCGGGCGGCTATTCGCCCTCGCTCTCGGAACCCGTCGCCGCGATCGAAAAGTCCGGCCTTTGGATCGCCGATATCGAAATCTTGCGCCTGCATTACGCCGACACCTTGCGCGAATGGGGGCGGCGATTCGCCGCCAATCGCGCCGAGGCCGCCCGGATGTTCGACGAACGCTTCTGCCGAATGTGGGAATTCTACCTCGCGACCGCGGAATTCGCCTTTCGCTCGGGCGGGCACATGAATTTCCAGATTCAGTTGGTGAAGGACGTCGGCGCGGCGCCGATCCGGAGGGATTATATGGCGCTGGCCGAGCGCGACCTGCGGTGACGGCCGTGCCGCCCGGGGGACGAGGCCATGAAAAACGGCGCCCCGATGGAGCGCCGTTATCTGATGCTTGACCCGAAGGTCGAAAGATTTTGGACGATTAACCGACGGTTGCAATCGCCGCCGGTACGGCAACGGCGATCGCCGCCACGGCCATCGCAAGGTAGAAGATTCCGCGCAAGACCCGGTCGAGGCCCTCGCCATGATGAGCGATATGGGGACGGGAAATAACAGCCATGGCTCAACTCCTTATACTAAACCTGGATTCTCGGCCGCCGGTAATCCTACCCTTGGTTGTCATCCAACTGTGACAGAAGCGTCATTGAACTGTCATATAGCGCATTATTTGCGCGGGCGCAAGGGGTGCGCGCAATTTCGATCATATTTTTCCCGCAGCCATCAAAGTGTTAATGAGATCCTCCGTGACGGGGACGGTTTGCCTCATTGGCGGCGGCTTCCACCGGGGCCGAAGACCGCCTAGGAACATCCCATGCAAGATGCCGAAAAGCCCGCCACCGACGCCGTCGACTGCGAATCGATGGGGCAGGTGCGCGCCGAAATCGACCGGATCGACCGGCAGCTGGTTCGGCTGATTGCGGAGCGTCAGGGCTATATCGAGGCCGCCGCCCGCATCAAGGCGCATGTCGGCGAGGTCCGGGTCGAATGGCGGATTGAAGACGTTGTTACAAAAGTCCTTGCCGCCGCCGAACGCGAGGGATTGTCGGCCGACATCGCCGAGCCGGTCTGGCGGACCATGATCGAGCGCTGCATCGCCCACGAATTCGAGTGCTGGCATGGGTTGCGCGCCGCTGGCGAGGCCAAACGGGCGTCGTGATATCTGGCGCGCCACCCGCGAATCCCTCCATCTAGGCAGCAGGGAGCGACCTTTTCCTTTGCGGGCGCAGGCGCGGCGGGCGATAATAAGACCAAGTATTCTCCATAACTTCCATAGATTAGAGGAAAGGGTGAGCAAATGAACAAGAATGAATTCATCGATCGTGTTGCCGACTTGTCGAATATGAGCAAGGCGGACGCGACGCGAGCCGTGGACGCCGTGTTCGACGCCATTACGGCGGCGCTCAAGAAAGGCGACGACGTTCGCCTTGTCGGTTTCGGCACATTCTCCGCCGCGCGGCGCAAGGCGCGCGAAGGCCGCAATCCGCGCACCGGCGAGACCATCCAGATCCCGGCGTCGACGCAACCGAAATTCGCCGCAGGCAAGGGCCTCAAAGACGCCCTCAATTAGTCTGCGCCGCATTTGTCGCCCGCGCTGCTCTGGCGCGGGCGTTTTCTATTGGCGATTGTCACGAATTGCCGGTAGCGCTACGGGATCTTCCCGGCGCTAGAGTTCGCACATTTTCGCGGATCGAACCGGCGAACCCGTGTCGTCGTGCGCCAAGGGCGGTTAGCTCAGCTGGTAGAGCGCCTGGTTTACACCCAGTAGGTCGGCGGTTCGAACCCGTCACCGCCCACCATCCGGTTTTAATCCTTATCCGGACGAAACGCCGCTTGCAAAGGCGGATGATGCGTTCAGCTGTCGCGGGCGCGGCGATAACCTTCTTCGCGCCCGCCCGCGTCGAGATCGGCCTCGCGTGCGATGACGAAAAGAAGATCGCTCAGTCGGTTGATGAAAGGGATCGCGGCCGCGCGTTTTTCCGCAGGCAATAGCGCAAGTCCGCGTTCTGTACGTCTGGCGACGACGCGCGCCTGATGCACGTGACAGCCTTCCTCGGTCTGGCCCGGATAGATGAATTCCTTGAGCGGCGGCAGGCGGCCCTGGATTTCATCGATCAGCGTTTCGAGCGCCTCTACTGCGCCGGCCTCCAGCTGGAAGCGGTCATGGGGCTTGTCGCCGGTAAAACTGATCATGGCGCTCAGTTGATAAAGCTTTTGCTGGATGTCCTTGAGGGCGTCGGCGCGTTTTGGATGCGCGAGGCGCGCGAAGCCGAGCGCGACCGACAATTCATCGAGATCGCCGACCGCGGCGATATGCGCGTCCGCCTTGCTGACGCGCTCGCCGGACAGCATCGACGTATCGCCGGCGTCGCCGCCCTTGGTGTAAATTTTTACTTCGGCCATCGGGTTCCTCGTTCTCGCATCAGCTTTTTGCGCCGACTTCCGCCGTCGGCGGGAATTCCCTCAGCGTCGCGTGGAAAGCGCGCATCGCCGCCGTCGGCATCCATCTTTTGCGGACCGCGAAGCCGACGGTCAACCGGTCGAAGAAATCGATTTTCAGCAGCGAGAAACGCTGGGCGAAAGTTTTGGAGTTTGAATATTCGTCGCTGACGACGCCGATGGCGTCGCTCGCCGCGACGATGTCGGAAATCAGGGGGAAATACTCGATCACATGCATCCGGCGGGCCGCGTCGCCGCCAAGCGTCGCGAACAGGGTTCGCATCTGATCGGTGTGCCAGCTCATGCGATCCGGTGCGACAACCGGATAGGCGGCGATTTCCTCGTTTTTGATTTTCGGCTTCCCGGCCAGAGGATGCGCCTTACGGACGAACAGATGCGTCTTCAATTCGCCGAGCTGTTCGACGGCGAAGTCGTTTTCGCCCTGCATCGCATTGTCCGGGCCGACCAGAACGTCGATATCGCCGCGGCGGAGCGCCCGCACGCCGCCGCCGACGCTGGTCGCCTCAAGGTGAATGCGCAATTCCGGCCGCCGCAGGACAAGCTGCTTGATCGCCTTGTTCACCAGCCCCTGCATCGACGCCGGACAGACGCCGACGCGGATCAGCGTTTCTTCCTCGAGGCGGTTCAGCCGCGAGTCTTCCGAGAGCTGCTCAAGATCGGAGATGATCCGCGCCGCGCGAGTGAGGAAGGCGCGGCCGCGTTCGGTCGCGACGACATCGCGGGCGCGCCGGTCGAAGATCGCATAACCGGTGTCGCGCTCGATATCGGCGAGGCTTCGGCTGACCGTCGACTGGGTCAGGTTCAGAACGCGCGCGGCGGCGCTGATCGATCCGTGCCGATCGACGGCGATGACGTGCTTCAATTTGGCGGCGTGCATGACTCATGCGCCATTTGCATAAGAAGCACGTATTATGCATTTGACAAATATCACTGTCCAGTCAAAAAAGGTCTGTTGGATGCGGCGGCGGCCGGCGGGACGGCGTTTTTGCGTCCATGATGTCGATCGCCGTCCGGCCTCCTATTTAACGGCGACCCGGCGGGGTCGCGCCGCCTCATCGCCAAGGGTACATATAGAGATGACCAATTATGCTGCGCCGATCGCCGATATGCGCTTTGCGGCGGTCAACCTCGCGGGTTTTGACCTCGTCGCCAGCCTTCCCGG
>MEMM01000003.1:0-32260 GCA_001767925.1 Alphaproteobacteria bacterium RIFCSPHIGHO2_12_FULL_63_12 | reverse complement strand
TGAACCGGGTCGGCGACCGGCAGGGATCAAAGCTGATCAACGGCGCCGTCAAGACGCCGGACGGATGGCCGGACGCCTATCGCCGGTTTGTCGACGGCGGCTGGAACGCGGTGCCGTTCGACGAAAATTTCGGCGGGCAGGGGCTCCCTTACCTGATCTCGACGGCGTTGTTCGATCTTTGGCATTCGTCGAATATGGCGTTCGCTTTGTGTCCGATGCTGACGCAAGCGGCGGTCGAGGCGGTGACGAAATACGGATCGCCGCAGCAAAAAGCGACTTATCTTGCGAAAATGATTTCCGGCGAGTGGACCGGCACCATGCAGTTGACCGAGCCGCAAGCGGGCTCCGATCTCGCCCGAATCCGCACGAAGGCGGTGAAGGACGGCGATCGCTATCGCCTTTTCGGTCAGAAGATTTTCATTACCTATGGCGACCACGATCTCACCGAAAACACCATCCACATGGTGCTGGCGCGAACGCCGGATGCGCCGGAAGGCGTCAAGGGCATCTCGCTGTTCATCGTGCCGAAATTCATGGTGAACAATGATGGGACGCCGGGCGCGCGAAACGATGTTCGCTGCGTCTCCATCGAAGAGAAAATGGGCATTCACGCGAGCCCGACCGCCGTCATGCAATATGGCGAAGATGATGGCGCGATCGGCTTCCTCGTCGGCGAGGAAAACAAGGGCCTCGCCTATATGTTCACCATGATGAACAATGCGCGACTCTCCGTCGGCCTTGAGGGCGTTGCGATCTGCGAGCGCGCTTATCAGAAGGCGGCTTCTTTCGCGCGCGAGCGCATCCAGAGTCGCGATATGGCGGGCGACAGCCCGGACCCGGTCGCGATCATCCGCCACCCAGACGTTCGGCGCATGTTGATGACGATGCGCGCGCTGGCGGAAGCGGGGCGCGCGCTCGCCTATTACGCCGCCGGACAGCTCGACATCGCGCATCGCCATCAAGACGCAGCGGCGCGGGCGGCGGCGCAATCGCGCGTCGATCTGCTCATTCCGATCGTTAAGGGTTGGTGCACGGAAAACGGCTCGGAGGCCGCGTGGAACGGCGTCCAGATTCACGGCGGCATGGGTTTCATCGAGGAAACCGGCGCCGCGCAATATATGCGCGATGCGAAGATCGCCGAAATTTATGAAGGCGCCAATGGAATTCAGGCGAACGATCTGATTGGCCGGAAAGTTGCGCGCGACGGCGCGGTCGAGGCGAAGAAAATGATCGCGGAAATGCGCGATCTTGACGGCGCGCTCGCCGACGCCGGCGCCCGATGTTCCGGCACGCGCGTGTCGCTCACGAAAGCGATCGACTCGCTCGACCGCGCGACCGACTGGCTCCGCGAGCAGTTCAAGGGCGACGTCCGCCACGCCGCCGCCGGCGCGATGCCCTATTTGCGCCTGTGGGGCGTAACGCTGGGCGGCTGGCAGATGGCGCGCGCAATGCTCGCCGCGATGCGCGATCTCGACGCCGCGCGCGGCGACGCGAATTTCCTTCGCAGCAAGATTGCGACCGCGCGATTTTACAGCGAGCGGATTCTGCCGCGCGCGGCGAGCTATGAAGCCGAAGCGACCGCCGGCGCCGACGCGCTGATGGCGATCGCCGACCAGTTGATGTGAGACAAGACGCCTCAGACTTTCCGTCCACGGAGGACACCGATGCCCGACGATATCCAGACGATTGAAAAGCCCGCCGCCAAAGCCCGCGGCGCGGCGGTGCGCCCGCGCGCGAACAAAGTGCGGTTCGTGACGGCGACCAGCCTTTTTGACGGGCATGACGCGGCGATCAATATCATGCGGCGCATTCTTCAGGCGAGCGGCGCCGAGGTCATCCACCTTGGGCATAACCGGTCGGTTGATGAAATCATCAACGCCGCCATTCAGGAAGACGTGCAAGGCGTTGCGGTCAGCTCCTATCAGGGCGGCCATATCGAATATTTCAAATATATGGTCGACCTCCTGCGCGAACGCGGCGCCGGTCACATCAAGGTTTTCGGCGGCGGCGGCGGCGTCATCTCGCGCGAGGAAATCAAGGATCTCCACGCCTATGGCGTCGAGCGGATTTATTCCCCGGAAGACGGTCAGAAAATGGGCCTTCAGGGAATGATCGACGACATGATCGCGCGCGCCGATTTCAGCCCGGCGTCAAAAGGCGGCGCCGATATCGCGCGCCTTGGCGATGCGGGCTGGGGCCCGCTCGCCCGCTTTCTGACCCAGCTCGAAGAAGACGAGGTCGACGAGGAAGCCCTCAGTGCGGTGAAAAAAGCCGCGGCCGCCCGCGCCAAGGCGCCCGTGCTCGGCGTCACGGGAACCGGAGGATCGGGAAAATCATCGCTCTGCGACGAGATCATCACGCGGTTCAAAATGGACGCCGGCGAATTCCGGATCGCGGTTCTGGCGATCGATCCGTCGCGGCGCAAGAGCGGCGGCGCGCTTCTCGGCGACCGCATCCGGATGAATTCGATCAACGCCCCGCAGATTTATTTCCGCTCGATCGCGACGCGCGAGTCGGACAAGGAAGTGCCGCCCTTCGTGCATCGGGCGGTCGACGCCTGCCGCGCGGCGGGGTTCAACCTGATCATCGTTGAAACGCCGGGCATCGGGCAGGGCAATGCGGCGATCGCCGATCTCGCCGACATTTCTCTGTATGTGATGACGCCGGAATTCGGCGCCGCCTCGCAGCTTGAAAAAATCGACATGCTCGATTTCGCCGATATCGTCGCCATCAACAAATTCGACCGCAAGGGCGCTGAAGACGCGCTGCGCGATGTGCGTAAGCAGGTTCAGCGCAACCGTCAGGATTTCACCAAGCCGGTCGAGGACATGCCGGTCTATGGCGCGATCGCCGCGCGCTATCAGGACGACGGCGCGACCGGCCTTTATATCGGCCTGCGCGAAGCGATCATGAAAAAGGGATTCGCGCTGCCGAAGACGCAATTCGCGCCCAATCCCAAACGAATGCCGTCGCCGCGCGATGCGATCGTGCCGCCGTCGCGCCAGCGCTATCTCGCCGAGATCGCCAGTGATGTGCGGGGCTATCATGACCAGGCGCGCCGGCAGGCGACGCTTGCGCGCGAAATTCAGCAATTGAAGCGGTCACGCGAAATGCTCGAACAGGCAGGCGCGGAAACCGGCGCGATCGCGCCGCTGATCCGCGCGCGCGAGGAACGCCAGGACACGCGCGCGCGCAACCTGATTGAAAACTGGCCGCAGGTTCAAAAAAGCTATGCGGGCGATGAATATGTCGTCAAAATCCGCGACAAGGAAATCCGGACGAAACTGACGCAGACGACGCTTTCGGGGACGAAAATCCGCAAAGTCGTGCTGCCGCGTTATGAAGACCATGGCGAGCTGTTGAAATGGATGTTGCTCGAAAATCTTCCCGGATCGTTTCCCTATACGGCCGGGGTGTTCGCCTTCAAGCGCGAGGGCGAAGATCCGACGCGCATGTTCGCGGGCGAGGGCGACCCCTTCCGCACCAATGCGCGCTTCAAATTCCTGTCGAAGGATTCCGACGCCAAGCGGCTGTCGACCGCGTTCGATTCCGTAACGCTTTACGGCTTCGACCCGAATGAGCGCCCCGATATCTACGGCAAGGTCGGAAATTCCGGCGTATCCGTCGCAACGCTCGACGACATGAAGGCGCTGTTTGACGGGTTCGATCTCTGCTCGCCGTCAACCTCGGTCTCGATGACGATCAACGGGCCGGCGCCGATGATCCTCGCCATGTTCCTGAACACGGCGATCGACCAGCAGCTGGCGAAATTCGAGAGCGAGAACAAGCGACGCCCGACCGAGGATGAGGCGAACAAGGTTCGCGCCTGGGCGCTGGAGACCGTTCGCGGCACCGTGCAGGCGGATATCCTGAAAGAAGATCAGGGCCAGAACACCTGCATCTTTTCGACTGAATTCGCCCTGAAGATGATGGGCGACATTCAGGAATTTTTCGTCGAACACCGCGTGCGAAATTTCTATTCGGTGTCGATTTCCGGCTACCATATCGCGGAGGCGGGCGCGAACCCGATCTCGCAACTCGCGTTCACGCTGTCGAACGGATTCACTTTCGTTGAGAGCTATCTCGCGCGCGGCATGAAGATCGACGACTTCGCGCCGAACCTTTCCTATTTCTTCTCGAACGGCATGGACCCGGAATATTCGGTCATCGGCCGCGTCGCCCGCCGCATCTGGGCGATCGCCATGCGCGAGCGATACGGCGCGAACGAGCGCTCGCAGAAACTGAAATACCATGTGCAGACGTCAGGGCGGTCGCTCCACGCGCAGGAAATGGATTTCAACGACATCCGCACCACGCTGCAGGCGCTGATCGCGATCTACGACAATTGCAATTCGCTGCACACCAACGCCTATGACGAGGCCTATACGACGCCGACGGAACATTCGGTGCGTCGCGCCATGGCGATCCAGATGATTATCAACCGCGAATGGGGACTTTCCCAGAATGAAAACCCCAATCAGGGCGCCTTCATCATCGACGAGCTGACCGATCTCGTCGAAGAGGCGGTGCTGAAGGAGTTCGAGCGCATCGCCGAACGCGGCGGCGTGCTCGGCGCGATGGAAACCGGCTATCAGCGCGGCAAAATTCAGGAAGAAAGCCTCTATTACGAGCACAAGAAGCATGACGGCTCGCTGCCGATCATCGGCGTCAACACCTTCATCAACCCGGAGGCGAAAGAGCCGCCGTCGCCGCCGCTGCAACGCTCGACGACCAAGGAAAAAGACAGCCAGATCGCGCGGCTCCGGAAATTTCAGGCGCGCGACGAGAAGAAGTCAGCCGAAGTGCGCCAGCGTCTGCGCGATGCGGTCGTGCGCGACCAGAACGTCTTTGCCGTCCTGATGGAGGCGGTGAAATATTGTTCGCTCGGACAGATCTCCGACACACTCTTTGAAGTCGGCGGGCAATACCGGCGGAACATGTGACGCTTGCGCGGGTAAGATCCGCGGCGGAGGCGGCCGGTCTCGCCTGCCGCGGCGCCTTTCATCCGGCGGCGGATGATCTGCCGCCGGGCGTCTCGGCCGGAACCATCGTCATGCTCGGCTTCATCGGATCGGCGCAGTGGCGCGGCTTCAGCGCGTCGCCCGAATATCGCGACGGACGCCCGCATCCGCTCGACCGCTGGTCGCTTCGGGTCATTTCAAAACTGGCGGGCGATCTTGGCGCGGCGCCCCTCTTTCCCTTCACGGCGCCCTTCATGCCTTTCATCCGCTGGGCGCAGAAAGCCGAACCGGTTTCTCCGTCGGCGATGGGCATGCTCATCCATCCCGAATTCGGCCTGTGGCACGCCTGGCGCGGCGCGCTGGCTTTCCCGGAAAAGCTCGATTTGCCGCCGCGCGATGCGCGCTTGTCTCCGTGCGATTCATGCGCCGATAAACCGTGCCTTGCCGCCTGTCCGGTCAGCGCCTTTGACGGAACCGGCGCCTTCGATGTCCGCGCCTGCGGCGCGCATATCCGCAAACCGGAAGGCGCTCCCTGCATGTCGGGGTGCCTCTCGCGCCGCGCCTGTCCGGTCGGCGCGCAATACCAATACGCGCCCGAACAGGCCGCATTTCACATGAAGAGCTTCAGGGGCGGATAGCGTCGTCGATGATTTTTACGATATCCGCGAGCCCGTCGCTTAACGCCGCCGGCCCTGGCTGCAAGATTATTGACGATTTGATCTCATAAAGCCGCCCGTTGGTTACGGCGGGGATTGCGTCCCAATCCGGACGCGCCATGACCTCATTCTTTTTGAAACCCTTGCCGCACCAGGAACCGATGATGATGTCGGGCGCGGCGGCGATAACCTCCTCACTTGTGACGAAGCGGTCTCTCGCCGCCTGCCCGAAGGCGCGGGATGCGAAGACATTTTCGCCGCCGGCGATTTCAATCAATTCCGAGACCCAGCCGATCGCCGAAATCATCGGCTCGTCCCATTCCTCGAAATAGACGCGCGGGCGCCTCGTCAATGACTTCGCTTTCTCGCGCGCGGCATCGATATTCGCCTGCAAATTCGCCGACAGCGCGTCTGCTTTCGCGGGCTCGCCGATCAAAGCGCCAAGGGTGCGGATCATCGCGAAAATCCCGGCGACGGTGCGATGATTGAAGGCGTGCACCTCAAGTCCCGCGCGCATCAGATTCGCGGTGATCTCCGCCTGAATGTCGGAGAAGGTGAAAACGAGATCGGGTCGGAGGGCGAGGATTTCATCGACCTTCGCGTCGGTGAAGGTCGAGACTTTCGGCTTTCTGCGCGCCTCGGGCGGGCGGACGACAAATCCGGATACGCCGACGATGCGCCAGCCTTCGCCCATCAGGTAGAGCGTCTCGACCGTTTCTTCGGTCAGGCAGATGATCCGCGCCGGCGTCATGTTGCGCCTCCTCCGCTTCGTCGCGATCCGCGGGCGCATTTTGATCGGCGCGTCGGCGCGCGCATGAATTCATGCGCGCCAAAGGGGAAATCGCTATTCGCCATCAACGCCAGCGCCATGCGCGTGAAAAAGCTCCATACCTCGTCAAAAATGTGAGCGGCTTGGATACGCGTAAAATCGCGATCGACGAATAGATCGCCGCATCTTCAAGCCCTGACGCTAAAACCTACACCATTATCGTCTCATTGGCGTGGTTTTCTTGTGCGCCGCATGATTGACGCCGGTGGTGACCGAGGCGATGGTCCCTGAGCAACACCGAGACGAGTTTCCGCGCCATATGAACCCCATCAAGCCGGCAAAACAACTCGGCCTGTTGATGTGCACGGCGCTGGTCGTCGGCAATATGATCGGCTCGGGCATTTATCTCCTGCCGGCGACGCTCGCGCCCTATGGGTGGAATTCCATATTCGGCTGGGTGTTGACGATCGCGGGAGGCCTTTTGCTCGCAGCGGTCTTTGCCGCGCTTGCGCGCAATTTCCCGCGCGCCGGCGGCCCTTACGCCTTCACGCAGGAAGCCTTCGGACCAGCGGCGGGTTTCGTCGTGGCGTGGAGCTACTGGATTTCAATCTGGGTCGGCAACGCCGCCGTCGCCACCGGCGCGGTCAGTTATCTCAGCGTATTCTTCCCGTCGCTGTCGACGACAACCGGTCTTCACGCCGGTGTCACGATCGCGATCATCTGGGCGCTGACGGCCGTCAATTGCCGCGGCGCCTATCTCGCCGGACGCGTGCAGCTGGTGACCACCGTGCTGAAGCTGTTGCCGCTGATCGCCGTCGTTTCACTCGCTGCGATCGTAATCGCTGGCGATGGGGGCGCGTCGCTGGCGCCGTTCGAGGCGGAAAAGATTTCGCTTGCTCCGATCACCGCTGCGGCGACGCTGACGCTTTGGGGATTGCTCGGCCTTGAATCGGCGACGGTGCCGGCCGAGAAGGTCAAGGATCCGGCGCGCACGATTCCAAGGGCGACGATGATCGGGATGGTGCTGACCGGCGTCATCTATCTGTTCGCCTGCTCGGCAATCATTCTGTTGCAGCCGGCCGACGAGGTCGCGACGTCATCGGCGCCGTTTGCTGATTTCGTTGCACGTCATTGGGGTGCGAACGCCGGGCGATGGCTCGCGCTGTTCGCCGCGATCAGCGGGTTCGGCGCCTTAAACGGCTGGATCATGCTGCAGGGCGAGCTTCCCTATGCGATGGCGAGAGGCGGCGTATTTCCGGCGTTTCTCGCGAAAAACTCCGCACGCGACACGCCGGTGCGCGCGCATGTCGTCTCGAGCCTGCTGCTGACGGCGATCGTCATGCTCAATTATTCAAAGACCATGACGGAGGCGTTCACCTTCGTTCTTCTGTTGTCGACGACCGCGTCGCTCGTCATGTATTTCGCCTGCGCGCTGGCGGCGCTGAAGCTGAAGCTTGAAGGCAGGCTGCAGGCCTCATCGACATTGATTGTCATCGCCGGCGCAGCGGCGCTCTACGCCTTGTGGGCGATTTACGGCGCCGGCGCGGAAGCGGTCGGCTGGGGCCTGGCGCTTCTCGTCGCCGGCATCCCGGTCTATTTCATCGCCCGGCGCGATACCGCTAATCCGCAAGCTCGGTGATCAGCGTATGCCAGTGGTCGAGAGCGCCGGCGACGGATGAAACCGGCGCGCGCTCATTGAGGCCGTGGGAAAAATCATCGGACGGCTTGAGGAAGAGGCCGGAGACGCCATAGCTTGGAATGCCGTGCATGCGGAAATAAAGGCTGTCCGATGCGCCGGCCGACATCGAGGGAATGATCGGCAATCCGGGAAAACGCTGATCGACCGATTTCCTGACGGCTTCCATCACATCCGCGCGCATCGGCGAGGCGTCGCTGAAGGCGGGAACATCGACGAAAGATATCTCGGCCTGCGGATCGTCAATCACCTCGGTCAGCGTTTGCTTCACCGCCTCCGGCGCAACGCCGGGGAAAATCCGGCAATTGACGGAAACGCTCGCCCGCTGCGGCAGCGCGTTCAGGGCGTGCCCGCCCGACAGCATGGTCGCGACGCAGGTCGTGCCGGTCTGGCCGACATATTCAGGGTCGGCGCGCAGGGCTTTCAACGCCTTTTTGTCTTTCGGGTTTTCGGCGAACCGCAACATCGCGCGCCCGAGATCGCCCGCCGTCATCGCGCCGGTCTCGCGGAAGAATTCGAGCGTTGTTTCGCTGGTCAGCGCCGGAAATTCATAGGCGTCGATCCGCTCGATCGCCCGCGCCAATCTGTAAATCGCGTTTTCCCTGGTCGGCCGGCTCGAATGTCCGCCGGGATTGGTGAAGGTGACCAGAATGTCGGCGTAGGTTTTCTCCGCCGTCTGGAGCCCGTAGGCGAGGGGCGCGCCGTCTTCTTTCAAGGTTCCGCCGCCGCCGTCGCTGTTGAGGACGAGGCCCGCGTTTTTGAATCGCTCGGCGAGGATGGCGGTGGACGCCATTTGCGTTTCCTCATCGCCCGACAAGGCGAGGACGAGATCGCGTTTCGGTTTGAAGCCCTCGGCCTTGAGGCGCAGCAGCGTCGTCACCATCATGGTGACGCCCCATTTGTTGTCGACGACGCCGCGCCCGAACAAATAATCGCCGTCGCGGGTCATCTCAAACGGGTTGCGGCCCCAATCTTCCGCCTTCGCCTCGACCACATCCATGTGGCCGGAAAGGATGATCGGCGCGTCATCGCTCTCGCCTTGATAGACCGCGACCAGCGTCGGCGCCGGCCCTGAATTGTCGACCGTGACGTCGGCGGGCGCAAAACCGCCCGCAATCAGTTTCGCGGCGAGAAATTGCGCATAGCGCAAGGTGTCCGGCGATCCTTCGACCGATCGGAAGGCGATCGAGTCGCCCAGAAGCGCGATGGCCTCGTCGACGAGCGCGGGAGAGGCGGTCGATTGCGCCATCGCAGGCGCCGATACGCTGAGCATCAGCGCAGCAATCGCGAACGCCAGTTTCCTTTTCGCCATCGGTTTGGTCCTTTCGGTTGAGTTCTTGCGCGCGGCGCTTATCCGTCGCTGATCCCGGTCAGGAACGCCGCAAGATTATCGCCCAGCGCCGCGCAAAGATAGCCGCCCTCCTGAACGATGACGGTTGGCCGGGCGCCCGCGCGCGCAATCGCGACGCCGATGCGTTCAAAGCCCTTCGTCGAGACGCTGAGGCCGCCGAACGGATCATCTTCAAATGCGTCAAGCCCGAGCGCGATAACGAGCGCGCCCGGATCGAAGGCGTCAATGCGCGCCAGCGCCCGGTCGAGCGCGGCGAGAAAGACGTCATCCTTTGATCCGCGCGCCAGCGGGAAGTTCGCGTTGAACCCCTCGCCGGCGCCGCGCCCGCGCTCATTTTCCGCGCCCCAGAAGAACGGATAAAAGCGGTCCGGATTGGCGTGGATCGAAACGGTCAACACGTCGGCGCGTTCATAGAAGATGTCCTGCGTTCCGTTGCCGTGATGAAGATCGACATCGAGAATGGCGACGCGGTCATGCCGGCGGCGCAGAATTTCCGCGGCGATCGCCGAATTGTTGAAATAGCAGAAGCCGGCGGCGGCGTCCTGACGCGCATGATGGCCGGGCGGACGCGCGAGGGCGTAGGCGCGAGGCGCGCCGGCGAGAACGGCGCCTGCGGCGGCGACCGCGCAATTGGCGCTCCAGCGCGCGCTTTCAAACGTGTGCGCGCCAATCGGCGCCGACGCGTCCATCAGATGCCAGCCAGCCTGCGCGACGACGGAGTCGGGATAATTGTTGTCGCGCGAAACAGGATGAATATTCGGAACGACCGACGCCGACGCGCCGTCGATCCGTGTCCAGCGATGATGCGCGTTTTCAAGAAACGCGACATAGCGCGCGTCATGAACCGCAAGGATGGGCGCCAGTCCCGCATCCGCCGGCCGCTCGAAGACACACCCGGCCGCGCGGGCGCCGGCGAGCAGCTTGTCGAGGCGCGCCGGCTGTTCGGGATTTTCCCCAAAGACGCCATTGACGAGAAACTGCGCCGGGTAATGCAGTCGCTCTTCTTCGGCGAAAAACGCTTTCATGCGCGCCGTCATCCCTGACGGTCCGGGAGCTCAGCCTCGCGCGCGAATTGCGCAAGGCTCGCGGTCAGCTTGTCCATGATCTCGTCGATGTCGGCGTCATCGACGATCATCGGCGGGCAGACAAGAAAGTGGTCGCCCTCATCGCCGCCGCGCGTGCGCCGCGCGTAGATGACGAGCTTGTTCGCATAGGCGATTTCAACGAGCCGGTGAAAGGCGTTCAGCGCCTTCGGCAGCGGCGCCATCGTCGCTCGGTCGCTGACCAGTTCGAAGGCGAGAAGGAGCCCCTTTCCGCGCACGTCGCCGATAAACGGGAAACGCTCCATCAGCACCGAGAGGCGCGATTTCAGCGTGTCGCCCCGCCGCGCCGCATTGCCGATGAGATTGCCGTCGATAATTTCTTTCAATACCGCAAGCCCGGCGCTGCAGGCGAGCGGATTGCCGGCATAGGTATAGCCGTGCATGAAACCGCCGTCGGCGAGCACCGCCTCGACAATGTCGGAACGCGAAACAATCGCGGACAAAGGCGCATAGCCAGCACCGAGCCCCTTGCCGAGAACGACAATGTCCGGCGACTGATTCCAGTGCTCGGCCGCGAGGAATTTTCCGGTGCGGCCGACGCCGGTCATCACCTCGTCATAGATGAGCAGAAGCCCGTATTCATCGCAAATGTCGCGTATGCGCTGATAATAGCTGTCCGGCGCGACGAGCGCGCCGGTCGAGGCGCCGCCGATCGGCTCCATGATGAAGGCAAGAGCGCGCGCCGGCCCGATCTCCTCGATTTTTTCGCGCAGCGCTTCGGCGTATTTAAAACCCTTCTCGTCATCGGTGAGATTGTCGCGATCAAGATAGGCGCGCGGCGCCGGGATCTTCGGCATGTCGTGATACATCGGCGCGAATGGACGCGTCAAAGGATCATAGCCGGTGAGCGCCAGCGTGCCGAAAGTAGATCCGTGATAGGCGGGATAGCGCGAGATGACTTGCGTGCGCGCGGGCTCGCCCCGGGCGAGCGCATATTGCCGGGCAAGCTTGATCGCGCTTTCAACCGCCTCCGATCCGCCGGAGGCGAAAAAGACGCGCGAAAGGCCGGGCGGGCAAAGGCGGCCGAGGGCCGTCGCGAGGCGTTCGGCGGGCTCGCTCTCGAAATGCAGGCGATAGGCGAAGGTGCCGGTTTCCATCTGGGCGCGCATGGCGGCGAGGACGCGCGGATTGGAATGGCCGATATTTGAGACCATGGCGCCGCTCGACGCGTCGATGTAGCGCGCGCCGTCCGTCGTCCAGACGTGAACGCCGAGCGCGCGGTCGAATATCGGCCGACGGGAGCCGGACTGGTAAAAGAGCTTCGACGGTTCGGCGGGGGACCAATCGAAAACGCCGGGTGGACGATTGTTCGCCATGAAACGACTATTGCAGGAGGGGCGCTGCCGACCCCGATTGATTGCATCTGCGCGCCCTGACAAAATGCGTGAAATTCGGGATGAACGCCAGCGGGAAAAGCATCGATGTCGGCACAGGCGGGCGAAGCAAAACGTCGAAAGGTGATCATCACCTGCGCGGTCACCGGGTCGATCCATACGCCAAGCATGAGCCCCCATCTGCCGGTGACGCCGGACGAAATCGCCGAGGCGTCGATCGCCGCCGCCAAAGAGGGCGCGGCGATCATCCATCTTCACGCGCGCTGGCCGGAGGATGGGCGGCCGAGCGCGGAGCCGGACCATTTCCGCAGCTTCATGACGAAGATCGCCAGCGAATGCGACGCGGTCCTCAACGTGTCGACCGGCGGCTCGTCGCTGATGACATTGGATACGCGGCTTGCGCCGGCGCGCGCGATGAAGCCGGAAATGTGCTCCCTCAATATGGGGTCGATGAATTTCGGCATCTTTCCGATGCTCGAAAAATATCCGAACTGGCGCCATGACTGGGAGCCGGCGCTCTTGCAGGCGACAAAGCGCACGGTGTTCCAGAACACATTCGAGAATATCGAGGCGATCCTTTCCGAAATCGGCAAGGGCGACGGCGCGAAGTTTGAATTTGAATGTTACGATGTCGGACAGGTCGAACTGCTCGCCTTTTATCTGAAGCGCGGCCTCGTCGAACCGCCACTTTACGTGCAATTCGTGCTCGGCGTTCTCGGCGGCGCGGGCGCCAGCGTTGAAAATCTCGTTCACATGAAGGGAACGGCGGACCGCCTCCTTGGCGACGCGTATCAGTTCTCCGTACTCGCCGCTGGCGGCAAGCAGATGGCGATTGCGACCGCCGGCGCCATCATGGGCGGCAATGTGCGCGTCGGGCTTGAGGACAATCTGACGATTGCGCCGGGCGTGCTGGCGAAATCGAACGCCGAGCAAGTGGCGAAAATGCGCCGCATCCTAACCGAACTGGGTCTCGATGTCGCAACGCCGGACGAAGCGCGGCGAGTTTTGAAAACAAAAGGAAAGAAATCCGTTGGCTTCTGAGATCGACATCCGCGCCGGCCGCACCGACGACGCCGAAGCGATCCGGTCGATGGTCGAAGCGCTAGCGCGCGAAACTGTCGGCGACGATCAACAGGTATGCGACGCCGGGGCGATCCGCCGCTACGGCTTTGGACCGGAAAAGGCTTTTGAAAGCGTCGTCGCCGAACGCGAGGGAAAGATAGTCGCGGCGATGCTCATGTTCGACGATTTTTCAAGCTGGCGCGGCGCCAAGGGCGTTTATGTGCTCGATATTTATATCGCGCCGGAAGCGCGCGGGCGCGGGCTCGGTCGCCGGCTGATTGCGAGGGCCGCGCAATGGGGCCGGGCGCGCGGGGCAAGTTACGTCCGCCTGTCAGTCGATCAGAAAAACATTCATGCGATCAATTTCTATGAAGCGATCGGCTTTCGGGAAGGGGCGCATGACCGCGTCTTTTCGCTGGAAGGCGACGCCTTCGATGAGATCGATGCCGGGTAGGGAGCGACTCTTGAAATTGCGTTGCGCCGCGTCGGCCATGCTGATCGCCGCCTTTGCCTCGCCCGCGTTCGCGGCGGAGCGCGCGCCGGCGCTGGCGCAAGTGACAGCGCCGCATTCCTATTACTGGCGCGAGATGTATGTCCCGCAATTGACCAGCGGCCCGTCATCGCTGGCATGGGCGCGCGACGGCGAGGCGCTGTATTATTCGATGCGCGGGCGCATCTGGCGCCAGCGCATCGGGTCGACCCGCGCCGAAGAAATGACCGCCGCCGCCGGATATGATTATCAGCCGGACCTGTCGCCGGATGGACGGACGCTCGTTTTTTCACGGCGCGAGGGTGACGCGATCAATCTCGTCCTGCGCGATCTGAAATCGGGAAGAGAAACGCCGCTGACGACCGGCGGCGCCGTCAACCTCGATGCGCGCTGGTCGCCGGACGGCGAAAAAATCGCCTATGTGACAACGGCGCAAGGCGGTAATTTCCATATCGCCATCGCGTCGCGCTCTGGGCGCGCATGGGCGCATCAACGCTGGCGCCCGGAAACAAAAAGCGTCGCCGGCCGCTATTATTACGCCGCGACCGATCACGAGCTTAGTCCCGCCTGGTCGCCGGACGGAACGGAACTCCTCTTCGTTTCCAACGAAAACGTGCGGCACGGAACAGGCCGCATCCTGCGCCAGAAGCTCGATTTGAGCGCGCCCGCCGACATCATTCGCGATGAAGAAACCAACTGGAAAGCGCGCCCGGAATTTTCGCCGGAAGGAAAGCGCGTTTCCTATTCTTCTTATTTCGGCCGGCAATGGCATCAATTGTGGATGACGACCGCCGCGCCCGGCGGTTTTCCGATGCCTTTTACTTATGGCGAATTTGATGTGACCGGCGCGCGCTGGTCGTCGGACGGATCGAAGATCGCATTCATTTCGAATGAAAAAGGCGGGCTTCAGATCGACATCATCGACGTCGTCGGCGGAAAACGGCGATCGCTCGAGGCGAAACAATTTTCTCATGCGCGCGCGGTTGCGGACCTTTCCTTGCGCATTGTCGACCAGGAAGGCGCGCCGACGCCGGCGCGGGTTCAGGTGACGGCGGGCGACGGGCGCGATTACGCGCCCGCGGACGCGCTCATTCGCGCCGACGATTTTCGCGACCCGGCGCGCGGGATTGAAACGCATTACTTCCATTCGGATGGCGAGGATGTGATTTCGCTGCCGCCGGGCGCGGCCGAAATTCGCGTCTGGCGCGGACTTTCGTCAACGCCGGCCGTCCGTAAGGTCGACATCGCGGGCAAAGGCGCGGCGATCGACATCGCGCTTGACGATCTGGGCCGGGAATTCGCCGCATGGAAAAGCGGCGACGCGCACACGCACATGAATTACGGCGGCGCCTATCGGGAGAGTGTTGAAGGCTACGCGCAGCAGGCGGACGCCGAAGCGCTCGATCTCGCCTTCAATCTCATCGTCAACAAGGAACAGCGCGTTCCCGACATCGACGCCTTTACGCCGGCGCCGGTGCGCCACGGGGGCGCGAAAGCCGTCGTCGCGCAGGCGCAAGAATTCCACACCAGCATCTGGGGCCATCTTGGGCTGCTCGGTCTCACGGAGCATTTGTTGACGCCGGATTACGCCGGCTATCCGCAGACCGCCGTCGCCAGCCTTTTTCCCGACAATGCGACGGTCGCGAAGCTCGCGCATGAGCAGGCGGCGCTGGTCGGCTATGTTCATCCCTTCGATCCGCCGGCGCCCGATCCCGCGCAAGAGGGCCGGTTTTCCTATTCCTTTCCCGCCGATGTCGCGCTCGGTCTCGTCGACTATGTCGAGATCGTTGGTTTCAGCGATCACCGGATTACTGAAAGCGTCTGGCATCGCCTCTTGAATTGCGGCTTTCGCCTTCCGGCGGCGGGCGGCACGGATGCGATGACGAATTACGCGAGCCTGCGTGGGCCGATCGGGCTCAATCGCACTTATGTCGATCTCGGCGACGATCCGCCAGCCGATCCGGCGGCGTTCACGCGGCGATGGCTCGACGGGCTAAAGGCGGGAAACAGCTTTGCGACGAACAGCGCGCTCCTGGATTTCCGAATAGAAAACGCTGGGCCGGGCGGCGAGATTGCGCTGAAAAAAGGCGCGCACAAACTCAAATTCTCGGCGCGCATAGAATCGATCGCGGCGCTGACCTCGCTCGACATCATCGTCAACGGCGCGGTCGTGCAGAAAATCCCGCTCGAAAAGGGCGGGCGCAGCGCGCGCGCCGAAGGCGACATCGTCATCGACAGGTCCGGATGGATTTCGTTGCGGGCGGCGAGCGATGAAGCTTCACCCGACGTTTTCGATCTTTATCCCTATGCGGTGACCTCGCCAATTTATGTGACGGTCGGCGGAAAGCCAGCGCGCTCGCGCTCGGATGCGGATTTCTTTATCGCCTGGATCGACCGGCTGATCGATCACGCGGCCAATGGCGCGTTCAACACCGAACTGGAACGCGAGATCGTTCTCAAGAATTTCCGCAAGGCACGCCGCGAATTCGAACGTCGTCGCTGATCCGAAAGGCGCCCCGCCGCATTTCCCGCCAGAAGGGAATTCCGCGCGAAGAAATTCCCGTTATTGATTGTCGAAATCCGCGACGGAATTTTCGCGCTCGTCCGTTTAATAGCCGACGTGACGATGAAGCGCGCCCCAGCGGTTTGCTTCGGCTCTTTGACAAGTCGGTGAATTCAGTGCGCGCGGTCCGCGACGATCGGACTGTCTGCATCAGGATGAGCGCGGCCAGATAGGCGCCCTAACTGGCGGCTCAAAGGGGGCGCCTTTCAAGCCTGCACGCGGCCAAGGACGCCAAAAAACCGCCAGGGATGCGATTTTCAAAAGGCGCCCATATTGCTAGGCGAGCGCCGCGTCGATCTCCTCGCGCGCGGGCTTCTCCCGCCGCCGCGCAAGCGGTATTGCGTCGCGCATCTGCCCGGCGAATTTTCGCAGCAGGATTTCCTCGCGACCGAGCGGCCCCGTCCTGAAGACCGACGAGCCCATGCCCGCTTGCACGCGCTCGATCAAATCCTTGTCTTCAAGATTGACGCTGCGATTGATGCGGCAATTGAGATAGCGCGCGAGCTTCATCTCCCGGCGATCATCGTCCAGCGCATAGGCGCATTCGCGCAACAGGCAGCTGGTCGGTGTCAGGGGAATGAACTGCATGAAATCGACCTGATCCGGGTAAACGTCGAACATCAGGTTCGGCCAGAGCTTGTAATAGGTCCAAAGGCGCTGGCGGTCGTCCGGCAAATGATCGACGCGCGGCAGGATTTTGCAATAAGCGGCGTTCGATTTTGAGGGCATGCGGCCGGTTTCAAGATCGCCGTAGATCTTGAAAGCCTCGCCGTCGATCTCCAGCCGGTAAGTCGGGCCGATGAGGCCGTTCAATCCCCAGTGCGCCACCGGAATGTGCAGCGCGTCGCAATAATTGTCGCAGCCGTTTTTCCAGTTCACCTCGCGCAGGCGATTGCCGATCTTGCGGAGCGGCTTCAACGCCGCCGTTTTGTAGATCGCAAGCTCTTCTGCGATCGGCGCCATATAATCGGCGAGCGCGTGGCCGCCGGATTGGAAACGAATGAAGACGAAGCCCGCAAAGCTTTCGCATTCGATCGGGATGAGCCCGTGATCGGCGCGCTCGAAATTCTCATATTGATCGAGATAGGGAACGCCGGAAAGCCGCCCGTCGAGCTGATAGGTCCACGCATGATAGGGACAGACGATATTGCGTCCGCAATTTCCCTGATCGCCGTCGACAAGACGCGCCGCGCGGTGACGGCAAACATTGTGAAAGGCGCGGATTTGCCCATCCTTGCCGCGCACCACGAGCGCCAGCTCCTTGAACATTTTCAGCGTCGAATAATCGCCGATATTCGGAATGTCACTCTCGTGACAGACGAGGTGCCAGGCCGGCATGAAGACGTTCCGGCGCTCAAGCTCCATGAAGTCCGCATCCCTGTAGGTCCAGGCGGGAAGGCTCTGCGCGGCTTCATCGGCGACGACACGAAGAAGGTTTATCTGTTCGGCTTTTTGCATGGCTTACCTCGCCCGTCAGTCTACGCCGGCGCCCCGAACCGTGACAACAGCGCCTTTTTGCAGCGTATCGACGGCGTTCAGCGCGTCCTCGCGTGTGATTTTCTCAAGCCGCGCCGCGAATTCGTCGGCGCTTTCCGGGCGGCCGACGGCGAGAAAGTCGCCGATAAGGGCGTCCGCAATCTCCTCATTCGATTGCGCGGCGCTGATTTTACGCCCCAGAAGGTGGCGCTTGGCCTCGGCGATTTCGGCGTCGGTCGGCGGCTCAGTTTTCAGCCTCGCGATTTCGGCTTTCATCAGGTCGCGGAAGGCATCGACCTTATCGGGGTCGACGCCAGCCGCAATTGTCACAAGCCCGCTGCCGGCGCCCGCGCGATAAAGCGCGTCAATATAATAGGCGAGGCCGCGCCGCGAGATTGCTTCCGCGCCAAGGCGGCCCGAATAGCCGTGCGAGAGAACATAGAGGGCGATCTGCATGGCGAGTGCGTCGGCGCTCGCCGCGCCGGGCGCCGCGGCCGCGTAGCCGACGGCGTGCTGGGCCCTTGGCTGGTCGAGAATGATTTCGACATCATCGCCGGTGACAAATCCGGCCGGCGCCGCCGGGGCCGCCGATGGCGCGTCTTCCGCGAAGGCGCGCACATTGTCTTGCGTCGTGTCGCCGCTGATCGCTACGGCGAGAAGCCCGCTATGGCCGCGCGCTGTCGACATGGCGGCGAATATCTCCTCGATGCGGGTCAGGGGATCATCGCTCGCCGGCGGCGCGGCTTCGATCAGCTTCGCATTTCGCGCATTCGCCGCCAACGTCGCCAACAGATTGTCCGCTTTGTCGGCGTTCGCGCTCAGTCTGATCGAGGTCAGACCGAAAGCGGGCCAGTCGGCGACGCAGCCGCGGCATTCATATCGCCCGCCGAACACGGCGGTCGCCGAAATCGTCGGCGAAAGGGCGCTGTGCTGAAACAGGATCGGTGCGCCGCGAGACGCCCGAAATTCGACCGGCGCGGACGCCGTATCGTTCGAGGCCGGCCCACCGCTCCGCTCAGTTGCGTCTTGTGCCGAAAGTTCTCCCGCCTGCGGCGGCGGCGGGCCGGGCTCCAGCCAGGCGATCGTGCGATTTTCCTTTTTGAGATATTTCGCCGCGACGCGCGCCACATCGTCGGCGTTGACGGCGTTTATTCTTGATTCAAGCGCCAGAAATTGATCGAACGCGCCGATCCCGGCGAACGACGCGAGCTGGTGCGCGGCGTCCTCGGTTGTCTCGACGTCGAACGCGAGCGCGGTCAGGACGTCGCCTTTCGCGGCGGCGAGCTCGGCGGGTGAAACTGGACTATCCGCCAACCGGTCAAGCGCTGACTGAATGGCGGCTTCGATCTTAGAGGTTCCGGCTCCCGGATCGACGGCGCCCGAGATAACGAAAGCGTAAGTTTCGGCCGTCGGGATGATCCAGCTTTTGAGGCGCGCGTCGATGCGTCCGAGCGATGAGGTCTCGCCGACAGGCGTCCCCCAGTCATTCTGATTGAAGTTGACGCCGGCGCTGTCGCCGATCAGCGCTTGCAAAACGAGGAACGCTGGAAAATCCGGGTGCGAGGCGGCGGGCGCGGGGTAGGCGATCTTGAAAAGTTCTTCGTCGGAGGGGAGCGAGATGGTCACCCGCCGTTCGCCGGTGCGCGGCGCCTCCGCCGTCAGCGGCGCGCGCGGACGGACCTTCTTCCTGATCTTGCCGAATTTCTTTTTGACCAGCGCGCGCGTCGCGTCGCGGTCGAAGTCGCCGACGATCGCGATGACGGCGTTTTGCGGCGCGTAATTTCGTTCGTAGAAATCGACGACATCCTCATGCGTGATCGCGGCGATATCCGATGGATAGCCGATCGTGTTGTTGCGATAGGGATGCGTCTGGAAATGCGCGGCCATCAGCGCGTCGAACAGCGTTGAATCCGGGTCATTGGCGTAGCCGTTCATCTCAGCGAGAACGGCGCCGCGCTCGGCCTCGATGTCTTCTTTGCGGAGTTCCAGCCGCGCCATGCGGGCGGCGTCGATATTGAGGAGGAGCAGTAATTCCGCCTTTGGGACCGTCGGGAAATAATTGGTCGTATCGATCCAAGTATAACCATGCCATTCGCCGCCGACGGCGTAGATCTCACTCGTCAGGCCGAGGTCAAGAAAATTCTTTGCGCCGCGAAACGCCATGTGCTCGAAGAAATGCGCAAGGCCAAGCCGTCCGGCGGGATCGTCCTTGGCGCCGGTCCTGTAGGTCGTCTGGACGCTGACGACCGGAAACGTTCGGTCCTCCAGCATGACCAGCGTTAGCCCGTTATCGATACGCTCGACGGAGGTGTTTTTAAGATCGAGGCGGGCCTGTGCGGACGAGGCGATCAGGGCGAACGCCGCGGCGAGCGACAGGGTGCGGACCATGTTACGCAAGCTCCGGCGCCTTCAGCTTCGAAAAATCTTTGAGGATCTCGCGCGCGGCGTTGTGGCCGGGCCAGCCGGTGACGCCGCCGCCCGGATGCGTCGCCGATCCGCACATGAAAAGGCCCTTGATCGGACTTCTGTAGTCGGCGTGGCCGAGCACCGGGCGCGCGCTGAACAGCTGATCGATCCCCAATTGCCCGTGAAAAATGTCGCCGCCGACAAGCGCGAGCTTTCGTTCAAGGTCGAGCGGCGACAGCGCCATGCGGGCGATCATCGATGAGCGGAAGTTCGGGGCGTAAGTCGTGACGGTGTCGATAATTGCATCCGCTGCGGCGTCGCGCGCCTCGTCCCAGCTTCGCCCGCCCGGAAGATTTGGCGCGAAATACTGGCAAAAGAGATTGGCGACGTGCGCGCCCTTGGGGGCGAGCGTTTCGTCATAAACGCTCGGAATATGCATCTCGATCGCCGGCGCGCGCGACCATCCAGAGCGACGCGCGTCAGTAAACGCGGTGTCGATGTAATCAAGGCTTGGCGAAATAAGTATCGATGCGGAATGATGGCGCGCGGGCGCAGCTGACGGCGGCGCGGTGAAATTCGGCAGCTCCGACAGCGCGACATTCATCCGGAAAACGCCGGAGCCTGAGCGCCAGCCTTCGATGCGCTCGGCGAAGTCCGTCGGCAGCGAGTCGTTCGGGACGAGTTTGCCATAAAGCAATTGAGGGTGGATGTTCGACGCGACGGCGCGCGCGCGAAGGCTTTCCCCATCGCCGAGCACGACGCCCTGCGCACGGCCCGATTTCAAGATGACTTCCGTCACCGGCGCGTTGACGCGAATCTCGACGCCCGCCTCCATGCAGGCTTTCGCCATCGCCTCGGTGATCGCGCCCATGCCGCCGATCGCGTGGCCCCACGCGCCCTTGACGCCATTCGCCTCGCCGAAGACGTGATGGAGCAGCACATAGGCCGAGCCGGGCGTATAGGGGCTGCCGTAAAAACCGGTGATGGCGTCGAAGCCGAGCACGCCCTTAAGGAGATCGCTTTCGAACCAGTGGTCGAGAATTTCGCCGGCGCTCTTGCCGAAAAAATCGACGAGATCGCGCTGGCCTTCGAGCCCGAGTTTTCGCACGTCGTTCGCAAGGCCCGCCGCCGCGAGCATGTCCCGTATTCCGCCGCCGGCGTTTGGCGGCGTCGCGCCGAGCATCTTGCGCAGGAGATCGACAAGGCGGTCGAGCCGCGCGTGATAGGCGTCATAGGCGACGGCGTCATTTCGCGACAACCTCTCCAGCGTCGCGCGGTTCTCGGCGGCGTCGCGGCTGAGGAGGAGATGGCGCCCGTCCGGCGTCGGCGCGAAATAGGCCATCGGCCGGATGACGACCTTGAGGCCGTGGCGCGCAAGATCCATCTCCGCGATGATTTGCGGCGACAAAAGGCTGACGGCGTAGCTCGCAACCGAATTGCGAAAGCCCGGATGAAACGTTTCGGTGATGCAGGCGCCGCCGACGATCTCGCGGCGTTCCAGAACGCAGACCTTTTTGCCGGCGCGAGCGAGGTAGAAGGCGCAGACGAGCCCATTATGCCCGCCGCCGATGATGACGACGTCAAAAGACTCCTTCGCCATGGCGGTCAATCGACGATCTCCCCGCCCTTTATCACGATTTTCGGCCCAACGAGCACCGAAATGTCCGTCAGCGGATCGCCGTCGACCGCGATCATGTCGGCGTAGCGCCCGACGCGGATCGAGCCGACGTCTTTTTCCCAGCCGAGAAGTTCGGCCGCCGACAAGGTCGCGGCGCGGATCGCCCCGATCGGCGTCATGCCGTATTTAACCATATAGGGAAGCTGTTTGGCGTTGTCGCCATGCGGATAGACGCCGCTATCGGTGCCATAGGCGATCTTCACACCCATCTTCACCGCCTTGCGGAAGACGTCGCGCTGCGTGTCGGTGGTGTCGCGATTTTTCTTGAGCGTTTCGGCGGGCCAGCCGTCGCGCGTTCCGACCTCGTCGATATAGTCGCCATTGTAAATGTCGGCGACGAGAACGACGCCGCGCTTTTTCATCATCGAAAGCGCCTCGTCGTCGAGAAGCGACCCGTGTTCGATTGAGGCGACGCCGGCGCGGATCGCCATTTTGGCGCCTTCGGCGCCATGCGCGTGCGCTGTCGTTTTCTTTCCGTATTTTTTCGCCTCCTCGACAATCGCGCGCATTTCGTCTTCGGAAAGCTCCGGAAGACCGGGATCGGTGCCGACAGTGAGAACCGCGCCAGTCGCGATCATCTTGAGGAAATCCACATGGTGCTGGAGGAAGGTGCGGGCCTTCTCGCGCGCGTCCTCAGCGCCGCGAACGATCCCGGCCTCGTATTCGGCGGGGAGAACGATGTCATCGGCAAGGCCGGTGATCGCGCCGCCGCCGCCTGGAATGGTGAAATAGCCGCCCGAGACCGCCATGCGCGGACCGTCGACAAAGCCCGCATTGATGGCGTCGCGCAGCGCGACATCGGTAAAGGCGCGCCAGGCGCCGACATCGCGCACGGTGGTGAAGCCGGCGCGCAGGGTCTTCTTCGCATTGGCCGCGCCGATCAGCGCGTCCTGCGCGCCGGAGGTGAGCAGCGGGTCGGCGACGCCCGCCGACTGAATGTCGCCGACAAGGTGCGTATGCATGTCGATAAGGCCGGGCAGGACAGTCTTCGACGACCAGTCAATGACAGGGGCGCCGTCGGCCGGCGCGACGTAGGGGCCGATGGCGGCGATGCGCCCGTCCTCGATGCGGATCAACTGATCCGCCAGCAGACGCCCGGTCGCGACGTCGATGAGCCGCCCGGCATGGACATAAGAAATTTCAGCACCGGCGGCCGGCGCCGCGAGGGCGGTCAACGCCGCCGCGAACGGGATCAAGGCTTTCATGCGTTACGCCCCAAAAAGTAACGGGCGGAATGGTCATCCCATTCCGCCCGCCAATCAAGCGGCTATTGACGCCGGTTTTAGAAATCCTGACCGAAGCGCAGGCCGATCGTGCGCGGCTGCGCCGTGCCCTGATAGATGCCGTTGTTGCCGCCGGGCCCCGCGATGCCGCAGGTCCCGATCGGGCAGGCGACAAAGCTCAAGAGATCCGGACGTTCGTCGAAGGCGTTGTTCACATAGGCGACAATACGCCAGCTGTCGTTGCGAACGCCGATCGAAAAGTCGGTGAGGACAAAACCTTCCTGATCGCCGATAATCGCCTGATCCGCGACCAGAAGATTCGACGGTGAGGATGCCTGACCCGAGACGGAGCCCTGCAAATGCCCGGTCATCGAACCGATCGGGAACTCGTAGCGCGCGGTTAGGGTTCCCTTGAATTTCGGCACGACCGGCAGGGGCTGACCCTTCGGCGCTTCCGGCGGCGCTGATTCATCGCCAAGCGTCGCCGGATCGTCGACAGCGGCGGGGCAGGCGGTGAAGGGGCTGCCATTGACATTGAAGCCGCAGAAATTTTCGCTGAGTTCGGCGTCGATGATCGACATCGAGCCATTCAACGTGAATCTGTCCGTCGGCGCCCATGTCATGTCAGCTTCAAAGCCGTAAATGCGTGCGGACGCGGCGTTCTGGACCTCGGTCAGACCGTTAAGGCCAAGGATCGGGAACTGGAAGTCGTTCCAGACCTGATAGAAGCCGGCGCCGTTCAGAACAAATGTATTATCCGCCCACGCCGTTTTGAAGCCGAGTTCGTAATTCACGAGCTTGTCTTCAAGATAAGGCGGAAGCGGCGTCCTGCGGTTTGCGCCGCCGGGGCGAAAGCCTGTCGAATAGGTCGCGTAGACCATCTTGTTGTCGTCGAGATCGTAGGTGAGGCCGAGCTTGTGCGTTTCCCCGGTGTTCTTGATCGTGCTGTCGAGGTTCGTGCAGGGCGAATCCGGCACGCTTGCCGGTGCGAAGCACGCCGCTTCGCCGGTCGAACCGGAGAAACCGGCGCCGTAGCCGTTAAACCCGATCAACGAGTTGTTGTATCTGTAGCCCCGGACGCCGCCTATAAAAGTCAGTCTGTTGGTCAGGTCGTATTCGATCTCCGTGAAGATCGCGAGGTCACGATCCGTACGGTGCTGTTCCGTTAGCCAGATCGTATCGGCATGATTGGGGACTTCAAGATTATCGTTCAGATTACGAACGATGTATTGTTGATGAATCTTGTGACGCTGGTGATTCTGGAAGAATCCAAGAACGAACCGGAATTTCCCTTCCTGATCGGAAAGTCGGATCTCGTTCGCGTATTTTCCATATGAATCATCGCCCTGGTAGAACTGCGACGGGTCGATGTTGGCGTAGGCGTTGTCATAAAAATACGCCGAAAAATTGTAGTAGTAACCCGCAGGAGCAGACGCCTGATACGTCTGATAAAGCGCGTCATAGTAATAGGCGTAATCGGTGTAATCGGTGTTCGAATCGATCTGGCGGCGCAGATAAGAGCCGGCGTAAACGAGATCGAAATTGCCGATCTTTCCTTCGAGCGTTAGCGCCGCCTGGCCGAATTTGTCTTCGTTCGAGTCCGGTTCAAAGCGCGCGACATTGAGATCGCCCATGTCGGGATCGAACACATTGACCCCGCTAGCTTCTGACTTTTGCCCCAGTAAGGACGCCGTTGCAGTCCAAGTCTCGGAGAGGTCGATCTTCAGCGCCGCTCTGGCGCCGTAGGTCTCAATGTCGTTGAAGTTATTTTCAACGAGGCTGGCGTTAGTTTTCGAAATCGGCTGCAGCACCCCGCCGTTAAAGGGGTTCAGGCCGCCATAAAGCGGATTGGTCGTGCCTGGGAAAACCCGGCCGCTCAATTCATTGTCGATATAGCCGGCTTCCTTCTTATACCATCCGACGAGGCGAATTGCAGCGTTCTCCGCGATGGGCTGGTTGACGAAGCCTTCGAATTGATAGCCGACCTCGCCATGCTGGACGGCGTTGACTTCAAGGTCGTAGCCGGCCTGAAACTCGCCGGGGTTCGGCTTGTTGGTGATGATGCGCAACACGCCCGACTGGGCTGAGGCGCCGTAGAGCGTTCCTTGCGGGCCGGCGATCCCCTCGACGCGCTCGATGTCGTAAATGTGGACGGGAAGGAAGCCGAGGATGGTCGTCACCGGCTGTTCGTCGAGATAGACGCCGACCGACGGGAGCGAGGCGGAGTGGTTGCCGTCGCCGCCGGAAACGACGCCGCGGAAGTATACCGTTGTCGAGTTCGGACCGGTCGATTGGAAGGACAGGCTGGGGATGAATTTCGCGTAGTCGTCGAACGCCGAGACTTCGAGCTCTTCGAGCTTTTCCGTCCCGAAGGCGGTGATTGAGATCGGCACGTCCTGCAGGCTTTCCGAGCGCTTCTGCGCGGTGACGGTGATTTCGTCGACCTGCGCGAGCGCGGGGCCGGCGACTGTCAGCATCGATGTCGCGAGCAGCGCCGACTTTATCCGCGAGGCTCTGGAATAAGCCATTGAATTCGCCATTTTATTTTCTCCCTTCCTGTCCCTTCGCCCGCCGCTGTAAAGCAGCGGGCCTCCCTCCGTTTCCAAGGCTATCCTGTTCATTGAGTCGTCACAATCGCCGTGATCACAGACGAGGTAATTGCGAGCGAGTGTTGCCGCGCGGCGTCACCTTGCTGCGATGCAAAACAACGGCTCGAGCAGAAAATGTCAGGGCGCCTCGGGATAGGCGACGAGGACCTCGCCGAGCGCCTTCTTCATCGGACCAAGATGCGCCTCGAAATTCTTCCAATGGTCGAGGCCTTCGGTGAAGATCGGCTTTCTCACCTGTTCCGAACTCGCCGTACGGACAGGCCGGTCGGTTTCATAGAATTTAAGGCAGGAGTCTTCGAAAGGAACGCCGATGAAATCCAGCATCGCGCGCACTTCCGCCTCGAGGTTTTCAACGAGACGCTCGTGAATGACGCGGTGGACGCCGCCTGGATCGGCGGCATCGAAATGCTTCATCAGCATCACATATTCCCGGTAATAATTCGCGATCCGCTCTTGCCCGTAGGAGAAGTTTTGACCCTTGGCGAAGTGCTGTTTGAAATTCGAGAAACAGCACGCCATCGGATGCCGGCGCGCGTCGATGATTTTGGCGTTGGGCAGTATGAGGCGGATAAAGCCGACATGCGCGAAATTGTTCGGCATCTTGTCGATGAACAGCGGTTTTGCCGTCCGTCGCTGACTGCGCGTTCGCTCGAGATATTCCTCCCCGAGCGCGCGCAAATCGGCACCGCTCAAATGGGAAAGGCAATCGGGGTAATTCTGCGCCGCATCCTCTTTCGATTTGCCCGCGAGGCGTTTGGTCATTGCAACAATGTCGGGCAATTCCGCCGTGCCTTCGATCATCGAATGACTGGCCAAAATCTGCTCGATCAGCGTTGAGCCGGCGCGCGGCATGCCAAGCACGAAAATCGGGTCGGGGGCGGGGCAGCCCGCGCCGCGTCGCATGCGCATGAATTCGGCGGTGAATACATTTGCAATACGCTTTACCCGATCGGCGTATTCATTGTCGTCATATCGGCCGCGCAACGCGCCAAGCTCGTTTCCCTTTTCATAATTGACGAAGGAGTCGTCGAAGGCGCCTGCGTCCTCCTGCGCCTTGCCGAGCGCGAAATGAAGATGCAGCCGGTCGTCGTCATTCAGATCGTCGCGTAAAAGCTGATCACGCATCGTCGCGATTTCAGCCTCGGCGAATTTGAATGTTTTCAGATTGGCGAGGCTCCAATAGGCTTCGCCGAGCGACGGCTGCAATTCGATCGAGCGACGATAGGCGCCTATCGCTTCCGCCTGAAGACCGACGGTTTTCAGGGCGTGACCGAAACTCATCCAGGATTTCGGCTGGTTCGGGTGCTCGGCGAGAAGCGACCGGTAAGTCGAGATGGCGCGATCATAATCGCCAAGCCGCGACAAGGCGGCGCAATACAATGTCCGGTATCCCGGATCCTTCGCATTCTTTTTCAGAAGGCGCTCGACTTCCGCGACAGCCCGGTCGGCCTTTCCCTGGCGCAGCGCGACGATCGCAAGGTTATGGCGTGCGGCGTGAAAATCCGGCGCGAGTTCGACGCATCGATCCAGCAGGTTCTCGGCGTCGACATAGCGCCCGATCCGCGCGGCGAGTTCGGCCAGCATCCGGATCGCGGCGACATCGGTCGGCGCGCGCATCAGGTAGGATTTTAGCCGCCGCTCGGCGATCGCGATTTTGCCGTCATTGAGCGCCTTGCCCGCTTCGAGAAGTTCGGGGTCTTTCGCCTGCGCGGTAACGTGATGGGCGTAGGCTTTCCCTGCGGCCTCGTCATCGCCTGCGCGCATCAATTCGTCGGCGAGGGCGCGCCAGGCGTTGATGAATCGCGGGTCGAGGCTGAGCGCATGGCGGACTGAAGTCAGCGCGCGGCGGCTCTCGCCGGCGGCGGCCTCGGCAAGCCCGCGCTCCAGGATCGCTTCTGCGGCGAAGGGCGACAGCTTGATCGCCGCGGCGAGGGCCTCGATCGCGCCCGCCGGATCGCCGAGGCGGCGCCTGGCCGCGCCGAGAAGCGCATGAGCCTGCGCCTCGCGGGGCATCGCTTTCAAGATCTCGCCCGCCTGTTCGGCGGCGAGAGCGGGTTCGGCGTTGAGCAGACTAAAGCCGTGCGCCAGCGCGACGGCGAGCGTGCCGTGCGGATCATCCGGTTTGCCGCCGTTTGCGCTCATGGCTCCGTTACAGCAATTGTTTCGCCGCCGCGTCGAGCGCGTCGCCGAAACGCTCGACTACCGCGCGCAACTCCGCGTCGGGGATGATCAGCGGCGGACAGAAGGCGACGGTGTCGCCGAGCGCGCGCACAAGAACGCCGCGGCGCTTTGCTTCCTCCTGCACCAGCGCGCCTGCGCCTTTTGAGGGGTCGAAGGGTTTCTTCGCCGCCTTGTCGGCGATGAGTTCAACGCCCGCAATCATGCCGCAGCCTCTGACTTCCCCGACGAGCGGATGAGCGGCGAAAGCGCCAAGCCCTTTCTGAAGGATGGGCGACGACGCCTGCGCCATCTCGACGATGTTGCGTTCTTCATAAATTTTCAGCGTCTCGACCGCGACGGCGGCCGCCACCGGGTGACCTGAATAGGTAAATCCGTGTCCGAACAGCGAGATTTTACGGCTCTGATCGACCATCGCCTCGAAGACGCGATCGCTGATCATCAACGCGGCGATTGGAACATACGACGCCGACAGCGCCTTGGCGCAGGTGACCATGTCGGGTTCGATGGCGAAGGTCTGCGACCCCCACATCTCGCCGGTGCGGCCGAAACCGCAAATGACTTCGTCGGCGATGAAAAGGATATCATGTTTTTTGCAGAGCGCCTGAACGCGCCTGAAATAACCGGCGGGGGGGAGAATGACGCCGCCCGCGCCCTGCAACGGCTCGGCGAAAAATCCGCCGATCGTCTCTGGCCCCTCGCGCAGAACGATCGCTTCGATCTCGTTCGCCATGCGTTCGGAAAAGGCGTCTTCACTTTCGCCGTCGCGGCCGAATTTCCAGTAATGAGGGCAGGGCGCGCGGACGACGCGCGCGATTGGCAAGTCGAATTCGCGCTGCATCCGTTCAAGGCCGGTGAGGCTAGCCGACGCGATGGTAGATCCGTGATACGCTTTCTCGCGCGCGATGACTTTTTTCTTTTCCGGCAGCCCTTTGGCGTTCTGGTAATACCAGACGAGCTTCAGCGCGGTGTCGATCGCTTCCGATCCTGAATTGCAAAACATCGCGCGCGTAACGCCTTTCGGCGCGATCGCGACAAGCCGCTCGGCCAGCTCGATCACGATCGGGCAGGAGCGGCCGGCGAAGGTCGAGCTGTAGGGAAGCTCAAGCATCTGCCGGTAAGCGGCGTCCGCGAGGCGCTTTTCTGAAAACCCGAGCGCGGCGGACCACAACCCGGCCATGGCGTCGATATAGCGGTTTCCCTGATCGTCGATGACGCCCGCGCCATCGCCCCGAGCGATGATAAAAGGGCCGTTTTTGACGTGCGCGTCGAGGTTTGTCTGCGCGTGGACGTGATAGGCGATGTCTCTCGCAGCGTCGGAATTGACCGGCGTGCGGCCGGTCGGCTTTAATTCGGTTGTCATCGTTTCACCTTGAAAGGGCGCTGTCGCCGTCTTATCCGAATTCCGGAATGATATCGCAACACCATATGGCTGGCGGGGCCGGCGATTTCGATTGCTCCCGGTTCGCCAGCCGACGGACGCCGACTCCGGGGGCGTTCGACAAGGATCCCTCTTGCCCCGTCTGACGGTCATTATCGTAACCTATAATGCGGGCGACCGGCTTAACCGGTGCCTTGAGCATCTTTCCCGGCAGACATTCTCGGATTTTGAAACCATCGTCGTCGATAACGGGTCGGCCGACGGCTCGATCGCCGCCGCCCGCCGGCATTATCCGACGGCGAAATTCGATGACGTTGGCGCAAATCTCGGGTTTGCGGCGGCGAACAACCGGGCGGCGAAAACCGCCGCCGGCGAATGGCTGGTCTTTCTCAATCCCGACGCTTATGCCGATCCCGACTGGCTTCAGGAACTGGTTGCGGCGTCTGGACGTTATCCGTGGGCGGACGCTTTCGGATCGACGCAGATCAGGGCGAATGAGCCTTCTCTCATCGACGGCGCGGGCGATGTATTCAACGTGTTCGGGATTCCTTACCGCGGGCATTACGGCTGGCCGCTGGAGAGCCTTCCGCCGGAAGGCGAATGTTTTTCGCCCTGCGCGGCCGCGGCCATGTACCGAAAAAAAGCATTCGACAGGTTAGGCGGGTTTGACGAGCGCTTTTTTTGTTATGGAGAGGACGTCGATCTCGGGTTTCGCCTGCGCCTATCGGGCGGCCGCGCGGTGCAGGTTAAAGCCGCGCGGGTGCTTCACGAAGGATCAGGGATCACCGGCAGGCGCAGCGAATTTTCCGTCTATCATGGCCACCGCAACCGCATATGGATCGCGGCGAAAAACCTTCCCGGCGTGCTGTATTGGGGGACGGCGCCGCTTCGGCTCGCGGCGGATTTCGCCTTGTTCGCGAAACACGTCTCGCATGGCCTCGGCGGCGCCTACTGGCGGGCGATGGACGACGGCTACAGGCGTGCAAAAGAGTTCAGAACCGATTCGCACGCCCGCCGTTTGCGGCAATATGCAAGGATCGCCGATGTCGCGACGATGATCGACTGGTCGGTCTTGAAGCTCCTCAAACGGCAAGCTTCGATCGCGCCGGTAGGAACCCTACCCGAACAGGAAATCGTCGGCGTTCAGTGACGCCAGCGTGACGCCGAGCAGGGTTATGCTGCTGCCGGTTCCAAAATTAATGACGACATCCGATCCGCTTTGACTAGCCGCCGCCAGCACTTCGGCAAACGTGTCGAACGTTGCGCCTAGCCCCGTCAATTTGATGACATCGCCTAGACCCGCGCCGGCGGTGAAATCAGTAATGCGATCCGCGCCAGATCCGTTCGAATAGACGAAGAGGTCATTGCCGGCGCCGCCGGTCAGCGTATCCCGGCTCTTGCCGCCGATCAGCGTATCGTCGCCGGCGCCGCCAATGAGGATATCGTTTCCCGACAGGCCGCTTAAATAGTCATTTCCGCCGCCGCCGGTGAGCGCGTTCGCGGCGCCGTTCGCGCCGACCAGTGTGTCGTTGAAGTTTGACCCGGTGAGGTTTTCAACGCCTGTCAGCGTGTCGCCCTGCGCGTCGCCGCCGCTCGCCTGCCCCGCGATCAGCGACACAAAAAACGCGCCCGCCGATTTGCTGTAACTGGCGGTGTCCGCGCCGGCGCCGCCGACGATCAGATCGGCCCCGACCCCGCCGATGAGAAGATCGTTTCCGGCATCGCCGACGATCGTGTCGTTGCCGGAAAGCCCGTCGATCAAATCGCCTCCGGCCCCGCCCTCGAGCCGGTTATTCACGTTGGACGCGCCGAAAAGGGAGTCGGCAAATCCAGAGCCGATGACGTTTTCGATGGAGGTATAGGTATCGCCTGCTGCGGAGCCCCCTAAACCCGTGCCGTTCCAGAGCTTGACCGTAATCGGCCCGGACTCCAGCGTGTAAACCACCGTGTCAATGCCGGAATTGCCGTTGATTGCGTCGGCGCCTGCGCCGCCGGAAATCGAATCGTCGCCGGCGCCGCCAAACAGGCGATCATTGCTTTCGCCGCCGAAAATGACGTCGTTTCCGGCTTCGCCGACAATCGTATCCGCGCCGAAATCGCCCTGAAGAAAGTCACTGCCGTCGCCGCCGAGGATGTAGTCCCGCCCGTCGCGACCGAGCAGGGAATCGTCGCCCAATTCGCCCCTGATCGTGTCGTTGCCGACATTGCCGATCAGCGTGTCGGCGAGAGCCGAACCGACCGCGCCACCGCCGGCGGGATCGAAATACCTGATGGTGCTTCCGTCGACAAAAAGAAAAGTTGAGTTGATATTTTTGATCGTGATCGTCGCGCCGCTTGGCGTGTAGGTGATGACGGCGTCGGCGCCGCTCTGCGTGAAAGTCACGAACGAGGAGTTCAGCACATTAGGGTTGAAAAGGATGACATCCTGGAGGGTGAACCCTGTGATGACGTCATTACCGAAGGCCGCGATGGCGAACCGGTAAGAATCGGCGCCTGTCCCGCCCGATAAAGTGTCATTGCCGGCGCCGCCTTCAATCGTGTCATCGCCGTCGCTCGAAATGATGACATCATCGCCATCGCCGCCCAAAATCGAATCGTCGCCCGATCCTGATGTCAGCGAGTCATTTCCGGCATCGCCGACAAGCGTGTCGTTGCCCGCGCCGCCGCTCGCGGTGTCGTTTCCATCAAGCCCTTGCAGATAATCATCGCCCCCGGCGCCGGTCAGCGCGTCGGCGTTGGCGCCGCCCCGGAAAGCGTCATTGCCCGATCCGCCCGTCGAACCGGTTCCGGAAATGAAATAGATCAGGCCGCCGCTGATCAAAATGTTCGACGTTGAAACGCCGTTCAGCGTGATTGTTGAGTTGTTGGTGGAATTCGTCAGGATGACGTTTGAGCCGCTCTGGGCGGTTGTCCAGACGGAGTCCGCAAAGCCCGTGCCGGCGAAATCGATAACGTCGCCGGCGTCGAAGTCGGCGATGACATCAGCGCCGAACGCAGCGACATTCAAATCGAACGTGTCGCCGCCTGCGCCGCCGACCAGCGTGTCGGCGCCGTCGCCGCCGTCGAGCGTGTCCGCGCCGTCGCCGCCGTCGAGAAGGTCGGCGCCAGTCCCCCCATCAAGGAGATCAGCGTCTTCGCCGCCGACCAGCGTATCGTCGCCCGCGCCGCCGCCCAACAAGTCTGAGTGAACGCCGCCGCTCAGCAGGTCGTTGCCGTTATCGCCGACCAGGCTGTCGACTCCCGAACCGCCGATCAACGTGTCATTGCCGTCGGCGCCGCGAAGCGTGTCATTGCCGAAGGCGCCGTCGATCAGGTCGGCGGTCG
>MEMM01000002.1 GCA_001767925.1 Alphaproteobacteria bacterium RIFCSPHIGHO2_12_FULL_63_12 | reverse complement strand
CTGCCCGCATCCCCCGCGCCGCCACCACCACCACCGTGAAGCGCTTTGCCGCCAGCTTCAGTCGCACCGCTGGTGCCACCGCCGCCGCCGCCCAGCATCGCATCCGCATCGGCGGCGCCGGGGTTCGGCCCACCACCGGCACCACCCGTCGAGCCGCTGCCGCTGGCCCCGGCCGATGTCAGCCCGCCACCGCCACCGCCACCGCCCGACGCGGAATTTGCGCCCGCGCCGCCGCCGTAAGCGGTGACATGCGAGCCGAAACTCGAATTGCCCCCCGCCGTGCTGATCGCGCTGGTGCCGACCGTCACCGTCTCGGTAGCGCCGAGATCGCCGATCGTCATCGTCCGGCGCTTGTAGCCGCCGCCGCCCCCGCCGCCGCCGGTGCCGTTGCCGCCGCCGCCACCGCCGGCCCCCCAGGCCTCGATCTCGACGATCGCGTCGTCGGGAAAATCGGCCGGCTTCGTCCAGGTGCCGCTCAGATCGAACTGCTGGATATCGGCACCGACGAGGGCCGAGCTCGCCGTCGGCGCCGCATCGAAGAGCCGGAACGCGCTGCCGCTCCTGACGATGAGATAGAGCCCGTCCGCCTCGAGCGCGTTCGCAACCAAGGGGTCGCCGGCGCGATCGAGGAGATCCGTCACGCCGACCCCGTCGACGTTAACCGTCACCGCGCCGGTGTTGGCGTTGACCGGAATCAGCCAGAAGGCCAATCCCGCCGTATAGGCCGAGATCGATACGCTGGCCGTTGCCGTGATCGCATTGGTGCCGGCGACATTGGTGAGCGTGTCGGCCGAGCGCGCCCACAGCGCGATGATTTCCGCCGCGACGTCGTCCATGTAGTCGGCGCCGGACGTCGGGGTCGACGCCGATGCCGAGAGACGGTTTGCGGTCATGGGGAATCCTTCGCTCGGCGAAACCCGCCGGACGCTGGAGCGCGACTAAAAAGGGGAGGCGGAACTATTCGGTCAGCGGATGGATGCCGGGGGCCTCGTCGACCATGACGATGGTCGCGCCGAGCTCCCGCGACGGCAGCACGTCCTTGACGATCATCCGGCGGAATTCGGATTCGAGCTTGCCCGACGCCAGCCAGCAACCCTCCGACAGGCCGGAGGGTGCCGCGAACGGCGTCGCAAAAGCGATCGTGTCGGTCGTCCCGGACACCGTCGAGATTTCCTTGGTGATGACCGTGCCGTAGCCGTCGTCGAGGCGAATCACCACCCCGGTCCGGACGCCGAGATCGGTCAGGTCCGGCACCGAGGGCACATCGACGACATCGTTCAGATAGTCGGTCTCGGTCGTCACCGGGATGGCATTATTGAGGGTGAGTCCGGTCACCAGCCCGGCCGCCGTCGTTACTTCCGCAATACGCGCAAAACCGGCGCGGCGGTCGAGAACATCATGCTGCAAACCGATCAGGTCGCCGCGGCGGCAGAGGACCGATTCGACGTCGGTCTCGATGGTGTGGAAGACGTTTCGGAGCTCTGCCTGGCGGAGGTCGAGCCGCGCCCGCATCGTTGCCAGCGTTTCATCGGTGATCTGGCGGTACTCGATCGCCTCGAGGACGAGATCCGGATCGGTGGTATCGACGCCGTCGCGATAGACCCGGATTTCTTTCGGCCGGTAGAAATTATCCTCGTCCAGGAAGGTGACGAGAAAGCCGTCGGGCAGGGTCGGATAGGCCTTTTCGAAGCGGTAGCCGGCCAAATTGATCGGCGAGAAAGTCTGGATCGGGTCCTCGGCCGAGCGGTCATATTCCCAGGCGACGCCGTAGGGCATCGCCCGCGGGGTTGCATGACCGGCCGAGGCGAGAAGTTGCAGCACATCGGCCACCGAGGAGTCCTGGACGACGACGTTGCACTTCAGATCCTGGCCGTTGCAGAAGGCCCGCCACGCGACCAGGCTTTCGTTGTCGATCTGGGTGGCCTTGAGCGGCCGCCGGTTGAGATAACCGATCAGCGCGGCGCGGTAGTGCGGTGCCGGATTCGACGACGTCGTCCAATGGCCCCATTCGCCGTCGCGCCAATCCCGGACGTAAGCCGACGCCATGACGCTCAGTCGGTCGGCCCGACGGTTCTTGACCTTGATGGCAATCTTGGCGAGGCGGTCGTCCGCAGCGAGCGGTGCTTCGTTCCACACCGAGGCGATGCGCGCCAGCGCCATCTTGCTGTGCAGGTCGGCCTGCGATTTGACCGTGCGTGCCTGACCCGACGACAGGTAGTAGCCGAAGAGGTCCGGGATATCGATGCCCGAGTAATTGTAGGTCGACGCCGTGAAGTTGCTGTCGGTGATCAACTGCCCCTTGATCACCTGGATTTCGTAGGTGCCCTTGGGGAAGGTCGCCTCGTCGAGGTAGAATTCGACGCGGTCCGCATAGAGATGGACGTTGTCGGTATCGGTGATGGCACCGCCTGCACCGAAATGTGCATGCGCTGTCCAGCCGCCGCTTGCCGGGCCGCCAGAGGTAGTCTGCACCGGCACCGATTTATAGGCGGCGACCGGGCCCTCGGTGGTCGGCGGGCTTGGTTCCGTTCCCGCTGTTGCCCAGAAGATTTTCACCATCTTCCGGATCAGCGTCTGGCGATGGCCGATGAAGTGGATCTCCGGAAGGTTGATCCAGGTCGAAGCGCCGACCAGGCGAATGCGGAAGCGGACCGGCAATCTCTGATCGACCGCCGACGATTCGTCGTAGAGGCCTTCCAGCCAGAACAGCGACAGCCAGATCTCGTCGGGCTCATCCCGCGCCGTCGTCCCCGACCAGAAAGGCAACGAATTCGACGGCGAATCCTGATCCTCGAGGAGATGATCGTCGGGCGAGGCCTCCCACTTGTACTCGGCGAGAATGACGTTGGGCTGATCCTCGAACCCCTGGCGGGTGACCAGTGTCAGCGCAGTGTCATCAACCCAGCCCTCGCGGATCTCGTATTCGACGTCCTCGAGGTCGGTAGACAGCACGTCGCCGAGGCGGATGTCCTCCATGAGGTGCGGCCCGGCCAGGGCCATGACCGCCTCGACGTATTCGTCATCGTCGATGATCTCGGTCAGCGGCAGGGAAATCAGATTCGGAAACACCCTCACCGTGCCGATGGCGTGCTGCAGGGTAGCCCCGCGCTCCGCCACATTCTGCTCAAGGCTCGCCGAGCCGAGATCACGATCGTCATCACCACCGCGGCTGAGAGCCAGCGGCTGTTTCGGCGGCGCAAACACCGCCGAGATGGCGAGCGACCCGGCGATGCTGATGCCGGCGGCGAGAGCCTTCGCCGAAACCGAGCCGGCGGCGAACCACCCGCCGGCAATGCCGGCACCGAAGCCCGCGCTGACGAAGGCGGTTGCCGCCAAGAGCGCGATCGAGGCGACCACGGCGAGCGCCGACTTGCCGCCACCGCCACCGCCGTCCTCGCCACCGCCGCGATGCAGCGGCAGGTGCAGCGTGATCCCGAGCGGTTTACGGCTGTCGCTGCGAGGCCGGACCAGATGCCAGACCTCCCGGTAGACCGGATCGCCGTTGATGCAGATGATTCCTTCCGACCAGAACCGGCTCGGCAGATCCGGCACCTGCGCCGCGATCTCGGCGAGGGTCGCACCTTCCAGCGCGACGAACCGGTCGACTGCGGCACCGAACGGCTTGCGGCCGAAGGCGACCGGAATCGGCCGGACGATCGCGTTCATGCCAGCGCCCCGTGGCGGTAGACGCCGATCACCCGATGCACGACCGAGACATGGGCCCGGGCGCTGTCGCTATCGCGATAGGGCACGATGGCCGACATGGTCTTCTTCTGGATGTGCAGCATGAACCCCGGCCTGACGATCACGCCGCAATGGGCCGGAACTCGCGCGAAACGATCGTTCTCGCGAACCCGTGCCTTCATCAGCACGACGTCGAAAGCTTGATCCTGATCAGGCTCTACTCGCCGCCAGGGACCGGACTGCGAGTCCCGCCGGAACCTGCCTGCGACCCGCAACAGGTCCGCCGCGTCGACTTCGCCATAGTCCGGCACGTCGACGGCCGCGTGCTCGGCCAGGACAAGCCGCACCAGGCCCCAGCAATCGACACCGTCGCGCTCGCGGCCGTTGGCACGATACGGCAGGCCGATATAGGCCGACGCCCACGTCCCGCTCATTCCGGCGCCGCCCAGTTACCCTCATCATCGCGGAGCCAGCCGATCTGGACGCCTTCCGGCAGGCTTGACCACAGAACGATCTCGTCGCAGTCCGGCTCATAGGGCGTCACCCCATCCCAAGCGACGAGGTTGACGACCCTGTTCTGCTTGATCAGCGCGTAGGCTTGTCCATCCGCCATGGCCTCACCTCCACAGCCCCGGGCAGCGCACCTGTGTCGCCCGGAGGCCGGGATAAGCAATCGTCGCCAGATCGTAGCGGAGCCCGATATCGCCGCTGATCGTCATGGCATCGCCTTCGACGCCGCGCAGCACCAGATCCTCGATCGCGATTTCGATCTCGTTTGGATCATCGGCGAGCACGACATAGAGCGAGATCGTCAGCGGCCCGTCGAGGGCGAGAACTTCGTCGCCGATCTCGCGGTCGACGTTCTGGATCGAGATCGAGCCGAGCGCCTGGCCGTCGCTTTCGTCCGGCCGGGTCAGTTCGAACGGGAAGCCGAGATAGGTCCGCCCGTTGGAAACGACGTCCTCGGTGTTGTTGGCGAAGCCCATGGCTTCGATCAGGTCGGGATGCTGGATCCAGACGAGCTCGAGCGCGGCGTCGTCCGAATGCTGCCGCTCGATCGCAGTGCGGAACGCCGTCGAAATCGAGCGCGGCATGTCATCGGCCTCGCCAGATCGCGTAGGCCCTGACGCCGAGATACATGGCCCAGCGAACGAGGAAGCTGACGCCGCAGGCCTTCATCGCCAACAGGAATTGCCGATCGGCCTTGCGCCGTGTCGGCGCATATGGGTTTGGCGTTCCCGCCTTCAACCACTCGAGGCACCGATCGTGAAGGCCGGCGGCGCGCATATAGGCACCGGTCGGCGGAAGCACTGCCCAGATCAGTCGCGGGGTCGTGGCGCCATCGAAGATGAAGCCCGCCTCGACGACAATCTCCTTGCCGGAGCCGAGCGTGTCGATCTCCCAGACCAGAGGCTCGAGGAGCTTCCAGCGCTTCCAGTCGGCATCGAGATGTTCCAGCCGAAGCGGCCCGGTGAATTTCGACATGCTCAGGGTATCCGCTGGATCTGACAGGTCGCCCGCCAGATGAGGCCGCTGATCGCCGCCCACTGGGGCGGCGCTATGAATCGGAACGTGGCGGAGTCCCGGCTTTCCGGATCCGTCCAGGTGAAGGTCTGGGTTCCGTCCTCAAGCGTCGTGTCGTGGAAGGTGTTGAGATAACCGCGTTGATCGTCGTCGAGTTCGAAAACGGCCGTGAATTCCTTGACCACGCCGGTAAAGCGGCGGCGTACTTTGGCGTCGCCGACCTCAGGCTTGAACTGGATCTTGTTGTCCTGCCGGCGCGCCGAGAAGCCGTCGACCAGCGGCGCCGTTGGAAGGGTAGCCGGCCATGAGGGCATGATCAGCTCGTCCGGCTGACCCGGGTGCGGGCGCCCATGCGTCCGCCAAGGACGCCATCAAGATCGCCGCGCGCCGCTCCGGTCTGCACCGAACCGATGATGATCCGGTTGATCTCCCGGTTGCCGTCGCGGCGACGTTCGGTCCTGACCTCGCTGCCGTTGTTGTTGACGATCTCGTTGACGACTTCGACCTTCACACCGCCACCTCCGGCCTCGACGCCGAGCCGACCGTCGGCACCACGCTTGAGCGGCATAACCGCTTCCGGGCCGTCCTCGCCCATCAAGCCCATGCCGCGGGCCATCGGGAAAAGAGTCGGTCGGTCGATCACACCGCCGCGCCTGAAAGGAATGACATTCCCACTGTCGAAGGCATTGCCCTTGGCATGGAAGCCAATGCCAGCCGACACCGTTCCGCCACCAAATGCTCCGAATAGATTGGCGAACAGCATGTTGATCGCCTGATCAAGGGCCATGTCGATCAGGCGCGCGCTGAGTCGATCGAACGCATTGCCGAGCGCTTCGACGGCCGAGACTCCGTTCTGAAGATCTGAAGCGAAGCCGCCAACAAAATCTTTAGCCAGATCCGCGCCGAGCTTGATCTGCTCGTTCAGGCGGACCTGCGAGGCGACCGCACCATGCAGGTTTTGGGCATAGTCGTCGCCATAGATGCTTCTAACCGCGCCAGCGACCTGTTGTTGAATCGGCGAACGGCCGAATTGCTCGCGGGCGAATTGGGCGTCACGCAGCGCATTGGCTTCCGCCAACTGTTGAGCATAGGCACCAATAGCAGCAGTCTTTTCCTTGATCAGTTCGATCTCGCGCTGATCGATCACGGTGCCGTTCTTCGCTGCCTCGGCGCGGAGTTGCGCGGTGAGTTGATATTCCATCCGGAGCGCGGTGGTGGCACCGACGCTCTTGCCGAGGAGATCGAGATCGAGCGCGGCGGACAGCATGGCCTCGTCGAGGCTCCGCTTCCGCTCGCGCTGCGCCTCGGATAGGGCATGCTCCGCCGTTGCCAAGGCGAGCGCGGCCGCATTCTGAGCGCGGAGATTGCGCCCCTCAGCGCTCTCGTTCGGATCGACCGGAGCCGCGAGGACGCCTGCTGCTGCAGCGGCCGCCTTTTCTCCCGGTGAACGGGCAAAGACACCCTGCAGCGCGGCGGCCTGCCGATTCCTGAGTTCGATCGCCTCCTGGGCGTTCCGCCCGATGAATTCGCGGGCGTTGGCTGCGGCCGTCGTGCGAGCCCCGAGCAGCGTCAACTCGTACAGTTGCTTGTTGGCTTCCTTGCTCGCCTCGACGAGGCTTGTCACCTCCTTTGTCAGGTCAGTGAAGCGCTTCGCGAGCTTCTGCAGCCCCTTGTCGGCAGGGTCGCTGTTGGCGAGTTTCTCGACCTCGGCATTGTAGGCCTGGATGTCCGCCGTGCCGTCGCGGAGATCCTCTGCCAGGCGGTTGGCGATCTCCGATACTGGCCCCGCGCCGAGGTCGCCGACGCCGCCGAAAACACGGCGCACGCGGGCAATCGATTCGATGGCATTCAGGGTCGATCGGAGGCTTAAGAGTTCGGAATCAGCGCGATCCTGCAAACCGACGATGTTCTGGCGGCCCTCGAAAGTGATCGCGGCCTGGGCCCGCTCGCCATATTGAACGGCGGCATCCTCGGCCTCTTCCCATCGCTCCTTGATGCTCTTGATGACGTCTTCATGCTTCTCGAGGACGGTCGACGTCGTATCGCCACGAAGAAGCGTGAAGAGCGCACCCGCACCGGCAACGGCTCCGGCAAACCCGAGAACAAGAAGATTGAGCGGATTGAGGAGGAACTGAGCAACTCCAGTTCCGACCGCGCGAATAGCCCCCGCCACGCCGACGCCCGGTCCGAAGATCTGGGCAATCTGCGAGCCCTGTTGGATGAAGGTCCGAAACAGCGGTTGCCCGGTGAGGACTGCCTGCCCGACGTCCTGCAATTGGAACGACAGGTTCTGGATCTGGAAGGCCGAAAGTCTTGCCGCGTTGCCGGCGCCGAGGAAAGTATCCTGCGCCTTGGTCCCGCTGATCCGCTGAATCGACTCATTGTAGCGCATGGTCGCGGCGTTGATTGCTTGGGCTCGCTCTCCCGCAGTTCCAATGCCCTCTTCCTCGAAGCGATTAACCTGTTGCAGGGCGTTCTGGAGCGCACGCTCGGCGCGGACGCGCGCGTCAAGCCGGCCGAGGAGTTGGCCCATGGCGTCGCCCGACGTCCGTGTCGCCCGGGTGAGCTTCTCTTCCTTGACGGCCGTATTATCGATGGCGGCGCCGGCGGCGTTGAGCTTCTCGACGCCCTCGACTCCCATCCGGTAAATCGCTTGTTGGACGACGTCTGTCATGGTGGCCTATCCCGGGTCAGCGGCACTGTGCGCATCTTTGCAAACGAGGCCACAGATTTCATGGGCGCTCCGCCATGACTCATTGGCTTCGCGCAAACCATCGGTCGTTCCGCGGAGGCGACCAAGAGAATACGCATACCAGCAGGATGCAGCCCAACCAATTGCGAGGAAGATCAACCACGTCGACTCGCCGCTCATTTATATTCCTGAGCGAGAATTTCGGAGCCGAGGCGAATTGCCGACCAGCCATAGGCTTCGGCTAGATCGAACATTCTTCGGGCGATAGCGTCCTCTCTAAGGCGAATGAGCGTCCATCTAATTTCACGCATCGGCACCACCCTAACTCAAAATGCGTCACTACCTGGTTGATCGCCGCTGGGACAACAGTGTACAGTCGTTGTAGGCAGAGGTCGGTGGTTCGAATCCACTCGTTTCAAATGGGCGACCGCGGATAGCACCCAGAGTAGAACGTAGCTCAGTCGGTCAGAGCGCTGCCATCACTCTCTTTACCCTCGTAGAGGGCCTCGCATTCCTGCATCGGGTGCTTAGGTGGCGCCCGGCTTCTTCGCCGAGCGGATGCGCACGTAGGACGCACTCAGCTGCATGAGCGCGGCGCATTCCCACGGCTCGAGGAAGTTCCCGGTCAATTCCGACCAAGCGCTGAGATCGCGCCAAGTGATCTCGGCCGGACCCCAGCCGTTCGATCCGCAGCCGTTGTGGATCTCCCAGAACCAGATCCAAAGGTAGGTAATCAGATTGGGGAATGGCGGCGCTTCCGACAGCAACTCCGCCTTGACCGGTCGGCGCAGCTTTGCCAGTTGGCGGGCGGCCGATTGTCGATGATCCCCCTCGGTGGCCCCGTCGTCTGTCGGTCGACCGAGCGTGAACTCGTGCTCGGCGTACTCGATCAGTTCGTCGACGAGGCCTGCCTGAAATTTTCGCGGTCGCCCACCGCTTCTTCGACCTGCTCACGCAGCCATGTCATGCGCGGACTGGAGAAGAGGTCGCGCGCATTGTCTTGGGTAAACGGAACGTCGAGAGCACCGCCGTCGAGCGCCACGAGGCGCCAACCGACAGTGAGCGCCACCAGAAGTTCGACGCCCTCGGCTTCGAGCTCCTCCGGCGTGATCTTTCCCCGGCCGCGCATGGCGATCCGGCGCCTGGCAACATTCCGCTGATGCTTGCGCGCCACCTCGCTGTCGCCGCTGTGCATCTCGATGTATGCCTCACCGCCGTCGGCGTCGCGCAACGGCTGACGGCTGACGGGATGAAGGATCGTGACTTTGACGGAGCGATCAACCTCGAGCTCAAGACCTGCGAATTTTCCAGTCATCGGAGTGTCCTTCTGGCGGTAAGGGGACCGGGATGATCCGCCAGGCTCATCCCGGTCCGGTTGCGCAACCGCCCGTCAGGTGCGCCTCACGGCGTTCCCGGCGTGCGTCAGTCCCCGTGGCGGCCGGAGATTCACGAAATCCATTGTCCATCCGGCCGACCGAGAAGATCGGCTGTCCATCCGCTCATCGAACGGACATTGCGGAGAATGCCTGTTCGGTTTGCTTCCCACACCGGACGATATGTCCGGAGGTTCCGTTCGAACGGCCAGCGCTGCGATTCATCGCGGCTGATACCGTCGATGTGGGCCGCCGCCGAAAGCGGCATTCCGCAAAGAACGATCTTGGTTCCGCCGACGAGACCGGCGACGCGGATGCAAAGAAGCCCCGACGAGCCGTCCTTTTCAGCGACGCGGCTGACCGACAGACCCGCCGGAGCCCGGCCGTTGCCGTAGGTCCACAGGCATCCGGCGGCCGACCGACCCGCGACGCGCCGACGCTCGATCCAGTCGAGGAACTTTTCCGGATGAAGCGTCGCCCAGTGGTCGAGCCGCTCCGGCCAGGCGACGCCGGCGTCGTTGCAGGCGACAATCAGATCCGGCTCGAACAGTTCCCGTGCAACCTCGATATCGGTGAACAGGCACTCGGCCGAACCGAGGACGAGAGCCCGCACCCGCAAACTGTTTGTACTTACTACGCGGTGGCCTGCGTGTCGGTGAAGCGCACGGTCGTCGCTTCGATGCCGGCGGCGGCAGATGCATATTTGAGTGCCTGGAACGGGAGTGTGATGATCTGTCCGCTTTCCCCGCTCAACGGCACATCGGCGTCGCCGAACTTGACTCGCGGCAGATAGATCGAGGCTGCGGGAGCATCGATCGCCGATGTCGTCGTCAGGTAGGCGAGGATGGCGACCTCGGTCTCGTCCTTGAAGTAGTTGAGGAAGGTCGCATCCTCGAGGAGTGCCGTCATCTGGCCGGTGACGTTGAGGCGACCGAGATGTACCTCGGGGACATAGTTCTGGCCGACGACCGCCTGCGACGAGGCGCCGAGGGCGGCCTGGACATTAAGGCCGGTGACCACGCCGACCTGCGAACCGCCGACAAGGAGCACGCCGTTGACTGCGGCGAAGATGCCAGTTGATGTCGCCGCGGCCGGTGCCGAAAAGAACGGCGAGTTGGAGTCCTGGTAGATCTCCATATCTCGGCCCATGACCGTGAGGTCGATGGTAGCAAGCCCGGTCGCCGGAAGCTGGATATTGAAGCCTTCCATGCGGCATTCGAGGAAGAGCCGCGCAAGGTCGATGTCCTCGAACCAGTGCTCGAAAGCGAATTTCCGGGAGACATGGCTCACATCCGGCATGAAGGCGGAGCGTCCGACTGCAGTGACGCTGAAGGCCGTGTCGGCGATCGCCGTCGTCGGCGCCGGCGAAAGGCCGAGTGTGCGGTTGCTGCCGCTCATCGAGGTGACAAGGAAATTGGTCGAGTTGTTCGCCGTCTCGGCGAGGTCGGTGAACTGGATGATGTCGCCGATGCGGAAGCCGACGGTGTGAGCGTCGCCGCCCGCGAAAACGACGGTCGAGGCCGAAGCGTCGAACGTGGCACTGGTGAAATCCGATTCACTTCCCGACACCGCCGCGGCGTCGTTCGCCCGAAGCACCGCCTCGATGAGTTCCCAGTAGGTGCCCGGACTGAACTCGCCGCTGATGCCACCGGTCACCCGCTTGGTGCCGTGACGAAAGTCGGCGATCTGCCGATGGCTGGCGATTTCGGCGGCCTGATAGGTGTCCTTGGCGAGCTTCAGCGTGCTCGAGACGCGGCGGAGGATCTGCCCTCCGGACGGCCACGGGTCGGAGGCCGAAGTGG
>MEMM01000001.1:22596-32134 GCA_001767925.1 Alphaproteobacteria bacterium RIFCSPHIGHO2_12_FULL_63_12 | reverse complement strand
CGCCGCCTGGCAGCGCGCCTTTGATCCGCATGGGATCGCCGTCGCGCAGATCTTGCTGACGCTCGACGACACCGAAAACCGGCGCCGTTACCTCAACGCACGCGCGACTTTTTCAACGCTGCTCGATGTCGGCGCACTGCCGTTGGTCAATGAAAACGACACGATTGCGACGGCGGAAATCCGTTATGGCGACAATGACCGCCTCGCCGCGCACGCCGCGCAGATCGTCGGCGCCGATCTTCTCGTTATCCTCTCCGATGTTGACGGCGTCTATGACCGCGACCCGCGCCGCGATGCGTCAGCGCGTCATTTGCCGCTCATTGAAAAAATCACCGGCGATATCGAGCGCGCCGCCATGGGGCCGAACGCGGCGGCGGGCGTCGGCTCGGGCGGCATGGCGTCGAAAATCGCCGCCGCGAAAATCGCCGGCGCTTCCGGCTGCGCGACGATCATCGCGGGCGGACAGGCCGAAAATCCGCTGGCGCTCATCGGGTCGGGCGCGCGCGCGACGCTGATCCTGCCGCAGCAAACCCGCGAAAGCGCGCGTCGGCGATGGATCGCGGGCCGCTTGAAGCCGCGCGGCGAAATCGTCATCGACGCCGGCGCCGCGGCCGCGATTCTTGGCGGCGCGAGCCTGTTGCCGGCGGGCGTCATTCGCGTCGCCGGCGATTTTCAGCGCGGCGATGCGGTGACGATTACCGGCGCCGGCGGCGACGCGCTGGCGCAAGGTCTTTCGGCCTTCAACGCGATCGAGATCGCTGCCATCGCCGGCCGGAAATCAGATGAGATCGAGGCGATCCTCGGCTATCGCCGCCGTCCCGCCATCATCGAGAAAAACGATCTCGTGCTCATACGGCCAGACCATGAGTGAAGGCGTCGCGAAAGAAATGGCGCGGATTGCGGCCGCCGCCCGGCCGGCGGCGCGAGCGATGCGGGAGGCGTCGGGCGAGGCGAGAAATCGCGCGCTCCACGCGGCGGCGGCGTTGATCGCCCAGCGCGCCGAAGCAATCCTTGAGGTCAACAGGGAAGAGGTCGCGGCGGCCGGCGAAGCGACGCCCGCCTTCCTCGACCGCCTGACGCTGACGCCGGCGCGGATCGACGACATGGCGGCGGCGCTGAAGAGTATCGCGGCGCGGCCCGATCCCGTCGGCGCGGTCATCGCCGAATGGACGCGCCCGAACGGGCTGAATTTTCAGCGCGTCAGGACGCCGATCGGCGTCATTGCGATCATTTATGAAAGCCGGCCGAATGTGACCATCGACGCGGCGGCGATTGCGATCAAGGCCGGTAACGCGGCGATTTTGCGCGGCGGGTCGGAATGCATTCGCACGTCCTTGCTGCTGGCGCGGCTGTTTCAGCAAAGCCTGTGCGAGGCCGGCCTTCCCGCTACAGCGCTGCAATTCGTTGAAACGCTGGATCGCGCGGCGGTCGGCGCGCTTTTGTCCGGCCTCGACGGCGCGATCGACCTTGTCATTCCGCGCGGCGGCAAATCGCTGGTGGCGCGCGTCCAAAAGGACGCGCGCGTCGCAGTCTTGAGCCACCTCGACGGCATCTGTCACGTCTATCTCGATCAGGACGCGGACGCTGCGAAAGCGATCGACATCACTGTCAATTCGAAGATGCGTCGCACCGGCGTTTGCGGCGCGGCGGAGAGTTTGCTGATCGACCGCGCGGGTCTTGCGCGCCTGCTGCCGCCGGTCGCCGCCGCCTTGCGCAAAGAAGGGTGCGAGCTGCGCGGCGATGCGCAGGTGCGCGCGGTCGACGCGGCCATCGCTCCGGCGAGAGAGGAAGATTGGTCTACGGAATATCTGGCGCCGGTCCTTTCGATCGCCGCTGTCGACGGCGTTGACGGCGCGATCGTGCATATCGCGCGTTACGGCTCGGCGCACACCGACACGATCGTCACCGAAAACGCGGCCGCGGCCGAGCGCTTTCTCGCGGCCGTCGACAGCGCCATCGTGCTGTGCAACGCCTCGACCCAGTTCGCCGACGGCGGCGAGTTCGGTTTCGGCGGCGAAATCGGGATCGCCACCGGGCGGCTGCACGCGCGAGGGCCGGTCGGGGTGGAGGAATTGACGACCTACAAGACCCTGGTCCGCGGGGCCGGGCAGGTCCGGCCATGAGGTCGGGGACAATCGTGTTAGGGGAAAATGCCAAAGAAATGACGGCATTTCGCCGTCCGCGCAAAGAAAATGACTGCAAACGCCATTTTTTGCTTGTCATGCCCGCTGTCATCGGTTTATCGCTTCCCCATGAGCTTTTTGCTGCACTGCAAAGGGCTCGGTTGCGAAAGATTGGGCGCGCGTGATGCGTAGGCTGGTTGAATCGGCAGTTTTGGAAGGGTCGGCGTCTTTCGCCGAGCCCCTTCTCGCCGCGCTCCTTCTGCTTCTCGTCGTACTTCTTATTAGCCCCCCCTGGGGAGCGGCGATGGAGCGAACGCGCTAGAGTTTGAAAGCGACGAAAACCTCCAGAAACCCGCTCCGAAAGGAGCGGGTTTTCTTTTTGGAGCGAGCCAGGAAAGAAAATGACCGGTCAGAGCCACAAGAGATCAGACGCCATCACCAAAGGCCCCGCCCGCGCGCCGGCGCGCGCGATGCTGCGCGGCGCCGGATATACGGACGAAGACCTTGCGCGGCCGCTGATCGCCATCGTCAACACCTGGTCGACGGTGACGCCGTGCAATCTGCACCTCGCCGATCTCGCGGGGCCAGTCAGGGACGGCGTGCGCGCGGGCGGCGGAACCCCGGTCGACTTCAACACGATTGTCGTCTCGGACGGCATCACCATGGGCGCGGACGGCATGCGCGCCTCGCTGATCTCCCGCGAAGCGATCGCCGATTCAATCGAGCTTGCGGTGCGCGGCCATTCGCTCGACGGCGCCATCGTCATCGTCGGCTGCGACAAGACGATTCCCGCCGCTGCGATGGCGCTGGCGCGGCTCGATATTCCGGGCGTTGTTTTTTACGGCGGCACCATCCTGCCGGGCCGCTGCGACGGGCGCGATCTTTCGATTCAGGATGTCTTTGAAGCGGTCGGCGCGCATGCGGCGGGAACAATCGACGACAAGGAACTCGACGCGATTGAGCGCACCGCCTGTCCCGGCGCCGGGGCTTGCGGGGGTCAGTTCACCGCGAACACGATGGCGATGGCGCTCGCGTTTCTGGGGCTCGCCCCCATCGGCGCCGGCGACGTGCCGGCGGTCGATCCGGGCAAGAAGGCTCAGGCCGAGGCTTGCGGGCGTCTTGTCGCGGCGCGGGTCCTTGAAGGAAAAAGCGCGCGCGATTTCATCACGCCGGCATCACTGCGCAATGCCGCGACGGCGGTCGTTGCAAGCGGCGGATCGACCAACGCGGTTCTCCACCTCGCGGCGATCGCCGCGGAAGCCGGCGTCGCTTTTTCGATTGATATCTTCGACGCGCTCTCGCGCGAAACGCCGGTCATCACGGATTTGAAGCCCGGCGGAAAATTTCTGGCGCGCGATCTCTACGCGGCGGGCGGCGTAAGACTATTTGGCAAACGGCTGATGGAGGGCGGCGCCATCGAGGACGCGCCGACGGTCAGTGGAAAAACCCTGTTCGAGGAATTCAGCCAAGCGGTCGAAACCCCCGGACAGCGCGTCATCGGCAGCGTCGACAAGCCGTTCAAGGCGACCGGCGGTCTTCGAATTCTCTATGGCGACGTCGCGCCGGAAGGTGCGGTATTGAAAACCGCCGGCTATGGCGACGGCGCCTTCGAGGGGCGCGCGCGGGTTTTCGAAAGCGAGGAAGACGCCTTCGCCGCGGTTTCAAAGCGCGAGATCAAGTCTGGCGATGTCGTCGTCATCCGCTATGAAGGGCCCAAAGGCGGGCCCGGCATGCGCGAGATGCTGGGCGTCACCGCCGCGCTCGCGGGGCAAGGGCTTGCGGGAAAAGTCGCACTGTTGACCGACGGGCGTTTTTCGGGCGCGAGCCACGGCTTCGTTATCGGACATATCGCACCCGAAGCCGCGCTCGGCGGCCCGATCGCGCTTTTGAAGGACGGCGACGTCATACGCATCGACGCGGAAAAGCGCCGCATCGACGCCGATGTCGATTTCGCCGCGCGCCGCGCCGGCTTTACGCCGCGAGCGCTGAAAAAATTCGGCGGCGTTTTTGACAAATATGCGCGCCTTGTTTCGTCCGCCTCAAAAGGCGCCGTCACCATCCAATCATCCGACAACTGATCAACTGGAGCAGAAAATGCGAGTTTACACCGAACAGGACGCCAACCCCGCCGCCGTGAAGTCGGCGCCCGTCGCCGTCATCGGCTATGGCAGCCAGGGGCGCGCGCATGCGATGAATCTAAAAGCGTCCGGCTGCGACGTTGTTGTGGGGCTGCGCGCCGGGAGCGCGACCGCGAAAAGAGCGCAAGAAGACGGCCTTGAGGTCGCGTCGGTCGCCAAAGCGGTCGCAGGCGCCAAGCTCGTCGCGATTTTGACGCCTGACATGAGCCACGAAAAAATCTTCAATGAAGAAGTTGCGCCGAATTTGCAGCCGGGCGCGGCGCTGTTGTTCGCGCACGGGTTCACGGTGCTCTATGGGCGCGTGAAGCCGCCGAAGAACATCGACGTCATCATGGTGGCCCCGAAGGGCCCCGGCGATCTGGTCCGCCGGGAATATGAGCGCGGGCGCGGCGTTCCCTGCCTCATCGCCGTGCATCAAGACTCAACCGGAACCGCAAAAGAGCGCGCACTCGCTTATGCGAGCCTGATCGGCGGCACGGTCGCCGGCGCCATCGAGACGACCTTTCGCGAGGAAACCGAAACCGATCTCTTCGGCGAGCAGGCGGTGCTGTGCGGCGGCGCGTCTGAGCTAGTCATCGCCGGGTTCGAGACGCTGGTCGAAGCGGGCTACCAGCCTGAAATCGCCTATTACGAATGCATGCATGAACTGAAGCTGATCGTCGACCTTTTCTATGAAGGCGGTATCTCGCGCATGCATGACTTCATTTCCGAGACCGCCAAATATGGCGACATGGTTTCCGGGCCGCGCGTCATCAACGCCGAAACCAAACAGCGCATGCGCGAGGTGCTGAAAGACATCCAGAATGGCTCATTCGCGCGCGACTGGATTCTCGAAAACCAGGCCGGCAAGCCACGCTATGCGCAAATGCTTGAAGCCGATCTCAACCATCCGATCGAAAAGACGGGAAAGGAACTGCGCGCGCGCATGTCCTGGCTGAAACCCGGCGCGAATACGAAAGACGACTGATGCCCACGGCTATATCAACCTCGCCTCTCTCACGGCCGGCGGAAGCGCAGGACATTCGCCCGCGCGTCGCAAAGGCAGGCGCCGAATTGCTGCTCGATGCGCTGGAAGAGCAGGGCGTCGATCTCATATTCGGGTATCCGGGCGGCGCGGTGCTGCCGATTTATGATGCGCTGTTCAAACGCGACAGCATCCGCCATGTGATGGTGCGGCACGAACAAGGCGCTGTTCATGCGGCTGAAGGCTACGCGCGCTCGACCGGCAAGGTCGGCGTCGTGCTGGTGACATCGGGACCCGGCGCGACCAACGCCGTCACCGGGCTCGCCGACGCCTTGCTCGATTCAATTCCGCTCGTCTGCATCACCGGACAGGTGGCGCGCCCGCTGATCGGCACCGATGCTTTTCAGGAATGCGACACCGTCGGCATCACGCGATCCTGCACCAAATATAATTACCTTGTGCCGACGGCGCACAAACTCTCGACGATCGTTCATGAGGCGTTTCATATCGCGCGAAACGGCAGGCCCGGCCCGGTCGTCATCGATATTCCAAAGGACGTGCAGTTCGAGCAGGGGCTATATACCGCGCGCGCCGATGCGCAAAAGCGCAATTGCATCGTGACGCCGCCCGTCAATCAGGCGCAGATCGAACAGACGGTCGAGATGATGCGTCATGCGCGCCGCCCGGTTCTTTATACCGGAGGCGGCGTCATCAATGCGGGGCGCCGCGCCAGCGAGGCGCTGCGTATGTTGGCGCGCGAGACCGGATTTCCGGTGACATCGACGCTGATGGGACTTGGCGCGTTTCCCGCCTCCGATCCCCAATGGCTCGGCATGCTTGGCATGCATGGCAGCCTTGAAGCCAACGGCGCCATGCACGATTGCGATCTGATGATCGCGATCGGCGCGCGCTTTGACGATCGCATCACCGGACGCCTCGACGCCTTTTCGCCGAATTCGCGTAAAGTCCATATCGATATCGACCCCTCGTCGATCAACAAGAATGTGCGTGTCGATATCGGCATTGTCGGTAATGCCGGCGAGGTGATGGAGGCGATTGTCGCCGAATGGCGCCGCCGACGCCGCCCGGAGCCTCATGACGGCGCGCGACTGGATTCATGGCGCGCGCAGATCGCCAAATGGCGCAACAGAAAATCGTTCAGTTTTGAAAACTGCGACCGGCAGATCAAACCGCAATTTGCGATCGAGCGCCTGTTCGCGCTGACACGCGACCGCAATGTCTATGTGACGACCGAGGTCGGCCAGCATCAGATGTGGGCCGCGCAGCACTTTCATTTCGATGAGCCCAATCGCTGGATGACGTCGGGCGGGCTCGGCACAATGGGCTACGGCCTGCCGGCGGCGATCGGCGTTCAGGCGGCGCACCGGGATGCGCTCGTCATCGATATCGCGGGCGACGCTTCGGTGCAGATGACGATGCAGGAAATGTCGACGGCGGTGCAGCACGATCTGCCGGTGAAGATCTTCATTCTCAACAACGCCTATCTCGGCATGGTGCGCCAGTGGCAGGAATTGCTGCACGGCGGGCGCTATTCGCATTCCTATTCCGACAGCCTTCCGGATTTCGTCAAGCTCGCGGAAGCTTATGGCTGCGTCGGCCTTCGCGCCCGGACGCCGGCGGAACTCGACGCCAAAATCATCGAGATGATCGAGGTGAAGAAGCCGGTGTTGTTCGACTGCGTCGTCACCAGGGAGGAAAACGTCTTTCCGATGATCCCGTCGGGCGCGGCGCATAATGAAATGCTGTTCGGCGGGCATCATGTGAGTGGCGACGAGATCAGCGAAGAGGGCAGGGCGCTGGTATGACCACGGACACCGCCCCGTCACAATCGGTCTATCCAGTCACGCGCGACGAAGGCGCTTCGTCCGAAGCGATCCTCGCTGTTATCGTCGACAACGAGCCGGGCGTACTGGCCCGCGTCGTCGGGCTGATTTCCGCGCGCGGTTACAATATCGAAAGCCTTACCGTCGCGGAAACGGATGTTGAAAAGCACACATCGCGGATCACCATCGTCACCACCGGCACGCCGGCGAAGATCGAACAGATCAAAGCCCAGCTCGGCCGGCTGGTGCCGGTCCGGCGCGTCATCGACGTCTCCCGCGAGGCGGATGCGCTCGAACGCGAACTGGCGCTGATCAAGGTGATCAACAGCGGAGACCATCGGCTCGAATCGATGCGCCTTGCGGATATTTTTCGCGCCAGAGCGCTAGACACGACGCACGCCTCCTTCGTCTTCGAGATCACCGGCGCGCGCGACAAAATCAATGCGTTTATCGAGTTGATGAAGCCGCTGGGCCTCAAGGAAGTCTCGCGGACCGGCGTACTTTCGATCCGTCGCGGCGCGGAGAGCGATTAGCATGATGCCGCGCGTGCGCCGGATACTCCCCATGACGCCGCCGACGATGAGGCGCGCCCTTCAACGACTTAGTCCCGCGCGGAATTAGAGTTCCGCGCATCTGATCGCTGAAAAATCATGAACGGGACACCCAAGATGACTGATAAAAATCACGTAAAAATATTCGACACGACCCTGCGCGACGGCGAACAGGCGCCGGGGTTTTCGATGTCGACCGACGCCAAGCTGATCGTCGCGCGTGCGCTCGCCGCGCTCAATGTCGATATTATCGAAGCGGGTTTCGCCGCCGCCTCCCCCGGCGACGCCGCGTCGGTCAAGACGATCGCGGCGGAAATCGACGGGCCGATCATTTGTTCGCTCGCCCGCGCCAATGCGGGCGACATTGAGGCCGCGGCGCGCGCGCTCGACCCAGCGCGCAAGAAGCGAATCCACACGTTCATCGGCACCAGCCCGCTGCATCGCGACGCGAAACTCAAAATGTCGAAGGGGCAAATCATCGACCGCATCGGCGAAATCGTCGCCTTTGCGCGAACCTTCGTCGATGATGTCGAGTTTTCGCCGGAGGACGCAATCCGCACCGAGCGCGATTATCTTCTGGAGGCGGTGCGCGCGGCGATCGGGGCGGGCGCGACGACGATCAATATCCCGGATACGGTCGGTTACACGACACCGGAGGAAATCACCGATCTCTTCCGGTTCTTGACCGCCAATTCACCGGGGCATGTGACGTTTTCAACCCACTGCCACGACGATCTCGGCATGGCGGTCGCGAATTCGTTGGCGGCGGTTCGCGGCGGCGCGCGGCAGATCGAGTGCGCGATCAACGGCATCGGCGAGCGCGCCGGCAATTGCTCGCTCGAGGAAGCGGTGATGGCGCTCAGCGTTCGGCGGGATTTCTTCGGCGTTTCAACGCAGATCGAAACGACGATGCTCTACCCGGCGAGCGTCGCGCTCGCCCGCGTCACGCACAACCCGATCCCGCGCAACAAGGCGATCGTCGGCCGGAACGCTTTTGCGCATGAAGCCGGCATCCACCAGCACGGGGTGCTCGCCGACCGGCGCACCTATGAAATCATGGAGGCGGAATCGGTCGGTGTGCCGTCGAACGCGCTGGTGCTCGGCAAGCATTCCGGCAAGCACGCGGTCGCCGCGCGCATCAAGGCGCTCGGATTCGATGTCTCGCAGCGGAAAATCGAGGACCTGTTCCCGGATTTCAAGCACCTCGCCGACACCTGCCGCGAAGTGACGGACGCTGACCTTGTGCGCCTCGTCACCGGAAACGCAAAAACCGATGGCCGGATCGGCCCCTGGCGCATGCGCAAGACAGAATTGCGCGTCGATTTTGAAGAGGATGAAAAGCCGTTCGCGCGCATCACCATGGAACACGACAATGGCGACCGGCGCACCGTCACGCATGAAGGCGAGGGGCCGATCGACGCCGCCTTCGCGGCGGTGTGCGCGATCACCGGCGTGCCGGGAGCGATCAGCATTCTCGACCTTCATCACGTCGCTTCGGAAGGTGTCGTCCGCGCCGAGGCGGTGATCGACGTCGAGGGAGAAAGCTTTGCCGGCAAGGCGCAGGAAGTCGACATCGCGGATGCCGCGGTCGCGGCTTTCGTCGCCGCCGTCAATCAGGCCGCCGCGATGCGCGCGAGCGGCGTCAAGAGGGTCAAAGTCGGAGCGGGAGCGTAAATCATGGCGATCAGTGCGACTTCATATATCTGGATGGATGGGGCCCTGAAGCCATGGCGCGAAGCGAACGTACATGTGATGACGCATGCGCTGCATTACGGCACCTCGTTCTTCGAAGGCGTGCGCGTTTACGATACGCCGGATGGGCCGGCGGCGTTTCGCCTCAAGGACCATATCGACCGCCTGTACGATTCGGCGGCGATTTATGGCTGCGCCATTCCTTTTGAGAAACAGACGCTCCTCA
>MEMM01000001.1:17458-22560 GCA_001767925.1 Alphaproteobacteria bacterium RIFCSPHIGHO2_12_FULL_63_12 | reverse complement strand
CGCAAACACCGGTGCAGGTCGCGATTGCGGGGTTCCCGTGGGGCGCCTATCTCGGCGAGGAGGGCCGCGCCAAGGGCGTCGATGTCTGCGTGTCGAGCTGGCGGCGCGTCGCGCCCGGCACCATCCCGGCCGCTGCGAAGGCTGGCGGCAATTACCTCTCGGGCGTGCTGATTTCCGCCGAAGCCAAGCAGCGCGGCTTCGCCGAAGGGATCGGTCTTGACGTCAACGGCCTCGTTTCCGAAGGCGCCGGCGAAAATCTCTTCGTGGTGCGCAAAGGAAAACTTTATACGCCGCCGGCGTCGGCCTCGATCCTTCAAGGCGTGACGCGCGACACTATCATCACGCTCGCGCGCGAGGAAGGGTTTGATGTTGTCGAACAAGCGATGCCTCGCGAAACATTGTATCTTGCCGATGAGATATTTTTCACCGGCACGGCGGCGGAAGTGACGCCGGTGCGATCGGTCGATCATCGCCCGACGCGGGCGAACGGGTGCGGCCCGGTCACACGGCTGCTTCAGGACCGGTTCTTCGGACTATTCGACGGCTCGACAAAGGATAAATGGGGATGGCTGCACAAGGTCGAAGCGAAATCAGGACGGGTCGTTCGTGAAACCGCAATCGCTGTTTGACAAATTATGGGCGCGCCATGTCGTCGTCGAGGAGACGGCGGAGGCGCCGGCGCTCCTTTATATCGATCTGCATCTCATTCATGAGGTGACGTCGCCGCAGGCGTTTACGACGCTCGCGACGCGCGGGCTGAATGTGCGGCGCCCGGACAGGACGCTCGCGACGCTCGATCATTCGACGCCGACTTTGCCGGCCGGAAAGGACGGGCGCCTTGCTTACGCCTCGGCCGAGGCGGCGGCGCAGGTGGAAACGCTGATCCGCAATTGCGAGCGCGAAGGGATCAGGCTCCTCGGGCTTGGCGATAAAGATCGCGGCATTGTCCATGTGATCGGGCCGGAGCTTGGCGCGACGCAGCCGGGCAAGACGATCGTCTGCGGCGACAGCCACACCTCGACGCATGGCGCGTTCGGTGCGCTCGCCTTCGGCATCGGCACAACAGAGGTCGGGCATGTTCTCGCGACGCAGTGCCTGTTGCAGCGAAAACCGAAATCGATGCGCGTCAATTTCCGCGGTGCGCTTCCCGCTGGCGTCGGCGCCAAGGACATGGCGCTGGCGATGATCGCGCAAATCGGGGCCGATGGCGGGCAGGGCTATGCGATCGAATTCGCCGGAGCGGCGATCGGGGCGCTCTCAATGGAAGGGCGGATGACTCTCTGCAACATGTCGATTGAGGCAGGTGCGCGCGTCGGCATGGTCGCGCCGGACGAGAAGACGCTCGCCTGGCTAAAGGGGCGGCCGATGGCGCCCGCGGGCGATAACTGGGATAAGGCTGTTGACGACTGGCTCGCTCTGGCGACGGACGACGGCGCGGCGTTCGACCGGGAAGTCGATATCGACATTTCGGCGCTCTCGCCGATGATCACTTACGGCGTTTCACCCGATGCCGCCGCGCCGGTCGGCGGCGCCGCGCCAGAGGCCGCAAGCGAGGCGCAAGCGCATGGCGCCGACTATATGAAAATCGCGGCGGGGACGCCCATCGCCGAGGTCGCCGTCAATCGAGTCTTTATCGGCTCGTGCACCAATTCGCGGCTGGAAGATCTGCGGGCGGCGGCGCAAGTGCTGCGTGGGCGGCGCGTGAAAAAGGGCGTCGTCATGCTCGTCGTTCCGGGGTCAGAGGCGATCAAGCGCGCCGCCGAGGCTGAAAACCTGCATCGCACGTTCATCGACGCGGGCGCGGAATGGCGCGAGCCCGGCTGCTCGATGTGCATCGCCATGAATGGCGACAAGGGGGAGCCCGGCGATCTCGTCGTCTCGACCTCGAACCGCAATTTTATCGGGCGACAGGGAAAGGACGTGCGCACGGTGCTCGCAAGCCCCGCAACCGCCGCGGCGTCCGCCATCGAAGGACGCATCGCCGACCCGCGTCCCTATCTTGCGAAGGAGACGGCGAATGTCGCTTGAACCGTTCGGCAAAATCACCTCGCGCACCGTCGTCCTGCCTCAGGAGAATATCGACACCGACCAGATCATCCCGGCGCGCTTCCTGACGACGACGACGCGCGAGGGGCTCGGAAAGGCCGCGTTCTACGACTGGCGGTACGATGAAGGCGGGCGGCCGAAAAACTCGTCGATCTTCAACGGCGTCAATCCGGCGACCCACCGCATACTTGTCGCGGGATCGAATTTCGGCTGCGGATCAAGCCGGGAACACGCGCCTTGGGCGCTGCTCGATTTCGGTTTTCGCGTCGTCATCTCGTCCGACATCGCCGACATTTTCAAAAGCAATGCGCTGAAGAACGGCCTGTTGCCGGTGACGGTCGACAAGGAGACGCATCAGCGCCTGCTCGCCTCGCCCGGCGCGGAGGCGAGCGTCGATCTCGAAACGCAAACGGTAAGGATCGACGGCGGCGGCGAGGCGCGATTTTCCATCGAGCCGTTTGCGCGCCGCTGCCTGCTTGACGGCGTCGACCCGCTCGGTCGCATCCTCGGTCAAATGGCCGAAATCGAAAAATATGAAGAGGCGCGGGCGTGACCCACAAGATCGCATTTCTCCCCGGCGACGGCGTCGGCCCTGAAGTCGCGCGGGCGGCGCGCTCCGTGATGATGCGCGCCGGCGAAATTTATTCGATCCCGCTGAAATTTGAAGAACATGATTTCGGCGGCGTCGCCATCGACCGTCACGGCGATCCGTTGCCGCCAGAAACGCTGACCGCGTGTCTTGAAGCGGACGCGGTGTTTCTCGGCGCGGTTGGCGGGCCGAAATGGGAAAAGGGGCCGCTGCGTCCCGAAAGCGGTCTTCTCGCGCTCCGCAAGCATCTGGGCGTTTACGCCAATCTTCGCCCTATCCGCGTCCTGCCCGGCATGGAAAACCACTCGCCGCTGACGCCCGATCGCGCCCGCGGCTGCGATATTTTGATTATTCGCGAACTGACGGGCGGGCTCTATTTCGGCGAAAAGCGCGAAGGGATGGAGCGCGCCAGCGACAATTGCGTCTACACGCGCGAGGAAGTCGTGCGCGTCGCGCGCATCGCCTTCGAGGCGGCGCGCGGGCGGCGCGGCAAGGTCACCTCCGTCGACAAGGCGAATGTCATGGCGACCTCGCGTCTGTGGCGCGCGGCGGTGATCGCGCTGCATGAAACCGAATATCGTGACGTCGAGCTTGAGCATGTTCTCGTCGACGCGATGGCGATGAAGCTGATCCAGCGGCCGGCGGCGTTCGATGTCGTCCTCACCGAAAATCTCTTCGGCGATATTCTCTCCGATGAAGCATCCGTCATCGCCGGCTCGATCGGATTGGCGCCCTCGGCGTCGCTGGGTGAGGGCGCGCGCGGGCTTTACGAGCCGATCCACGGCTCGGCGCCCGATATTGCGGAGGAGGATAAAGCCAATCCCGCCGGCGCGATCCTTTCCGGCGCGATGCTCTTGCGCTTCAGCCTCCAACGCGACGACGCCGCGCAGGCGATCGAACGCGCGGTTGAGGAAACGATAAACAACGGCCATGGAACCGCGGATATCGGCGGGCGGGACTCGTGCAGCGAATTTGCGGCGCGCGTCGCGGGCGCGCTGCGGGCGTAGGGCGAGCAGCTACGCGCCCGTTCATTTTTTTGGGCTGCACTTTCCAGCCCCCAGCAATTGTTTCGCCGCTTCAAGATCGGCTTGCGCCTCAACAATCGCTTCCGGCAGCCCGCTCGTCTGATAGACGGACCATTTGTTCGTGTGCGAGGTGTGCTCGATGCGCACGGGGCGGCGGCTGATGATGTCGAAGGCGCTTGGCGGAAGCGTTCCGCGCGTGACCGCATATTGCGCATCCAAATACATCCTGAATTGCGATCTCTCCGTAAGCCGCATCAGGAATTCGCCAGTTTTGTAATCATGCCAGATCTGCAAAAACGGTTCGGTGCTTTCATTCGTATCGTAAGTGATGCGGAGTTCGAAAAACGTCGAATATGATCGCCGCGCTTCCCACTTGCCGATGAGGCTGTCGTCATCACGGGCGCGTTCGACGCCGGCGGTCACGGTCCATCCTTCGACCATCCTTTCGCTGTCGCAGGGAGGCGGCGTCTTGATCGGCAACGGCGCCCCGGACAGGTCGCATGCGGAAAGCAGCAGCGGCGCGAAAATTATTGAAATATGTAATCGCATAGTAAAAATCATTACTTGCCCTCCAGCAAAATTTGCTGAGACGTGATCTTATATTTTAATATTTTTCCTATTTCTACGATTTTTACGATCGTTGCACAAAAAACACCCTGTAATGGGGCGTCGCGGGCGCGGTGCGGGCTTGGGCGACGCCTACAACTCGCCGATCATGCAGCCGCGCGCAATCAGGATGTCGCGCATTTCCCAATAAGCGCGCGGCGTCCGATAGAGCGGGATTCGCGGATGGAGATGATGAATGATGTGGTGCTGCATCCCCATTGAGGCGACATTGCCGAGCGCGAAGCGGAACGCGCGCGTGTCGCGATAACGCCCCCTATCATGGCCCGGATGATGCGGCGCCCAGCCGAGGAAGAACTGGATGTAGGTCTGTCCGATATGGCGCGGCAGCCACCACAACAGCGCCGCCTCGATCGCATAGCCGGACCACGCCAGCGTAAACAGCACGCCGTAAAAGACGAATTCATAAATGATCGCGTCGAGGATAACGTCGGCGCGCCCGATCCGCACCAGCGTTTTCGTATAGGCGTCCTTGTGATCCGAGCCGCGCGGGCGGCGGTTGCGGAAAGTCTGGATGATCGCCTGCGCGGGATCGGCCGCATGAAAGGCGTAATCGGGATCAAGCGCCGGATCGTTGGCGTGCTTGTGATGCTCAAGATGCGTGAGGCGCAAGAACCGGTAGGGCGAAACCAACGGTATCGTCGAGACGTGGCCGACGAGTTCGTTCAGCCAGCGGAGCTTTTCGCCGGGCCGGGCGATGATGTCGTGCTGCGCCTCATGCGAGGGAAGGTAGCAAAGCGACAGGTTCAGCGTCGCAATCAAGAACCCGGCCCAGAGCGGCAGCACGCCGCTGAGGACGAGCGGCCAGAGCGACAGCC
>MEMM01000001.1:6335-17420 GCA_001767925.1 Alphaproteobacteria bacterium RIFCSPHIGHO2_12_FULL_63_12 | reverse complement strand
CATAACCAGCGGCCCCGCACCTGCGCGACGAGGCCAAGGGCGCCCGCGAGCGAAAGCGCGAAGTCCAGCGGCGAAAGGCCGAACGGCGCCGCCCAACCGGCGCGCGCCATGACTTGCATGATCAGCGGCGCGATAAAGCCGAATGCGAAGATCAGCGGTCCGAAGAACAAAACGCGTTTGACAAATGCAAGCATGGCATCTCCCTCCAGCTCACGAAAACGGTTCGTCGCCAAGCAGGATACCACGCCGGAAAAAGCGGCGCCATCGGGGTAGGCGGGGGGCGCCGGCTACCGCAAATCCGCTTCAACCAGCCTTGGTCCCTTGATCTCCAGCGCTTCCTTCAAGGCGGCGCGGAAGTCTTCCGCCGTCGTTGCGCGCACGGCGGGAACGCCCATGCCGTGCGAGAGTTCGACCCAGTCGATCATCGGATTTGACAGGTCGAGCAGCGACAGCGCCTTCGGACCCGGATTGCTGGCGCCGACGCGCGCGAGTTCGATGTTGAGGATCGCGTAGCTCGCATTGTTGAGGATGATCGTCGTCACGTCGAGCTTCTCGCGCGCCATCGTCCACAGCGATTGCACCGTGTACATCGCGCTGCCGTCGGCCTGGAGACAGATGACCTTTTGGTCGGGACGGGCGATCGCGGCGCCGATGCCGTTGGGCAGGCCCTGACCGATCGCCCCGCCGGTGACCGAGAGCCAGTCATGCGGCGCCATTCCCATCGTCATCGGATAAATCGCCATGCCGCCGGTGACCGCTTCATCGACGATGATCGCATCCTTCGGGCAAAGTTCGGCGAGCGCGGCGGCGACGCCGGCGGGATCGAGCTTGCCGCTCATTTTCGGCGGAATGAAGGGGGCTTGCGCCTTTGAATGCGTCTTTGGCGCGCCGATCCTATCGGCGAGCGCGCGCAAGGCGTGCAGCGCATCGGTGCGCGCGTCGGCGAGCTCGACGATTTCCGCGTCTGCCGGCGACAGCCATCCGGGCTTGCCGGGATAGGCGAAGAACGCGACCGGGGGCCTGGCGCCGACAAAGACCATGCGTTTGAGGCCGGCGAGATAGTCGACCGCCATTTCTGCGAAATAGGGAAGGCGTTCGACGGCGACGCGGCCCGCGCCGCGTTGCAGCCTTGATGTGAAGGTCTCGCAAAGAATGCGCGCGCCGGTCGCCTCGGCGATGCGGCCCGCTTCATGAAGCGCGTCTTCGCGCAACGCCATGCCGCCGAGGAAAAGCGCCGCCGCCTCGCCGGATTTCAGCGCCGCCGCCGCGCGATCGATCATCGCGGCGCTCGCTCGCGGGGCGGCGTCCGGCGTGATGACGGGCGCCGCGCCTTTCGCCTCCTCCCACGCGAAATTCGCCGGCGCGATCAGCGTTGCGACGGCGCCCGGATAGCGCATCGCCTGCGCGGCGGCCTCCGCCCCGTCGGCGGCGAGCGCGTCAGGCGAGGACGATGTTTTGACCCAGTCGGAGAAAGGACGCGCCGCGCCCTCGACGTCAGAGGTCAAAGGCGCGTCGAATTCGCGATGATAGGTCGCGTGATCGCCGACGAGATTGACGACGGGCGTTCGTGCGCGCCGCGCATTGTGAAGATTCGCCGCGCCGTTGGCGAAGCCGGGTCCGAGATGGAGCAATGTCGCCGCCGGCGCATCCGCCATGCGGCCATAGCCGTCGGCGGCGCCGGTCACGACGCCCTCAAAAAGCGCGAGAACGCCGCGCATGTCGGGGTGCTTGTCGATCGCGGCGACAAGCTGCATTTCCGAAGTGCCGGGATTGGCGAAACAGACTTTGACGCCTGCCGTGTAGAGCGTTTCGATCAGGGCGTCGGCGCCGTTCATGGTTTTTTCTCCGTGCCGGCGATCGCCTCATAATAGGCGGCGTCGCGATTGCTGTTTGCTTCGTTGATGACATAAGCGCGGATCGCTTCGGCGCCGGCCTCGTCCAGTATGCCGTTGAAGCTCATCATGCCAAGCTCCTTCCGCGCGCCGTCCAGAACGACCGATTTCCAGAGCGCCGCATCGGCGAGCAGCGGCGAATACCGCAAATTCGGCGTCAGGCCCGACGACATCGCGTGCTCGCCATGGCAGACGGTGCAGTTCGCGGCGTAAGCGAGGGCGCCGGCGGCGATCGTCTCCGCCGATGCGGTCGAGGGGGGCGGCGCGGCCTTCGCCTGCGCCGGCGGGGCGATCTGCGGCAATTCGCCGGAAGAGCCGAGCCTGAAAGTCAGTACACGCCCGACTTTCGCCTCGCTTCCGGTCGGGATAATGCCGCCGGCGATCAGGGCGTAGGCGCCGCCCCAGCCGCTGGCGACCGTCACATATTCTTCGCCGTCCAGCTCATAGGCGATCGGCGCCGCGACGACGCCGGTCTGCGTGAAATAGTCCCATAATTTTCCGCCGCTCGCCGCGTCATAGGCGGCAAAATGCGCGTCGGAAGTTCCCTGAAAAACGACGTCGCCCGCGGTTGAAAGAACGCCGCCGTTCCACGGGCCGAAATGCTCGACCGACCAGCGCGCTTCCTGTTTGGCGGGGTCCCAGGCGAGAAGGCGGCCCTTCATCATGGCGCGCAGCGCCTTGTGGGTCGCCTCGTCGGTCGGCAACGAACCGGCGAGGAATTCGGCGCCGGTGTTCCACCCGGATTTTTTCACCTTGAAATCGGGCTGGTCGGCGAAGGCGAAGGGGATCTCGCTGGCGGGAATGTAAACGAGACCCGTCCGCGGGCTGAACGACATCGGATGCCAGTTATGCGCGCCGAGCGGCCCTGGAAGCTGGAACGACGGCGCCGACCCCGGCCAGCGCGCGGCGGGATTCTCGATCGGCCGGCCGGTTTTCATGTCGACGCCGGTCGCCCAGGTAACCGGCGCGAAATTCTTCGCGGATAAAAGCTCGCCGGTCGCACGGTCGAGAACGTAGAAAAAGCCGTTCTTCGGCGCCTGCATCAGGACCTTGCGCGGGGCGCCGTCGATCTCGATGTCGGCGAGAATGATGTGCTGCGTCGCGGTGTAGTCCCAGGTCTCGCCCGGCGTCGTCTGATAGTGCCAGACATAGGCGCCTGTGTCCGGCTTCAACGCGACGATCGAGGACAAGAACAGATTGTCGCCGCCGCCGGGACTGCGGAGCCGCTGGTTCCAGGGCGAGCCGTTGCCGACGCCGATATAAAGGAGATCGAGGGCTGGATCATACGCCATCGAATCCCAGACCGTGCCGCCGCCGCCGAGCTTCCACCATTCGCCGTTCCAGGTCTTCGCCGCCATTTCCATCGCGGCGTTTTCAAAGCCGTCGGCGGGATTTCCGGGCACGGTGTGAAAGCGCCAGAGCATGTCGCCGGAATCAGCGTCGTAGGCGGACAAATAGCCCCTGACGCCGAACTCGGCGCCGCCATTGCCGATCAGGACCTTGCCCTTGACGATACGCGGCGCGCCGGTGATCGAATAGGGCTTCGTCAGATCGACGGTCAAAACGTCCCAGAGTTTGGCGCCGGATTTTGCGTCGAGCGCGATCAGCCGCCCGTCGATCGTGCCGGTGAAAATCTTTCCGTCCCAGATCGCGACGCCGCGATTGACGATGTCGCAGCACATGACCGACGCGCGGCTGCGGTCGACTTGCGGGTCGAACGACCAGATTTCGGCGCCGGTTCTGGCGTCGAGCGCGTGAACGATGTTCCAGCTTCCTGTCACATACATGACGCCGTCATGGACGATCGGCGTCGTCTCGATGCCGCGCGAGACGCCAAGATCGAACGACCAGGCGAGGCCGAGGTCTTTGACGTTGTCCGTGTTGATCGCGCCTAGCGGCGAATAGCGCTGCTCGTCATATGTCCGTCCATGCGTCAGCCACTCGCCGGGGGTCGCGTCGGCGTTGATGATGGCGGCGGCGTCGACGCCGGTGGGGGCGGGGGCCGCGTTGAAGGCGCGCAAGACGGCGTCGTCGATGCTCGGCGCTGTCGGCGCGCCGCAAGCGGTGAGCGAAACGAATGATGAGGCGAACAATATCCGGATTGCGGCGGCTTTCATGGCGTGCGCCCTCTCGAAGGCTTGACCCGACGCTCTTGTCGCGCATTTGTCGGGTGCGGTAAACCGCAACACGCAGCCCGGCTCAGGCGCTTGCCAGCGCCATTTTCGCCGCCATGTCGGCGACATCGTCGCGGCTGACGGCGCCGCCGGGTTTGAGCCAGGTGTGCGTCCAGTTCAGCATGCCGAAGAACAGCATCGTCTGCGCTTTCAGCCGCACCTTTGCCGCATCGGGCCGCGCCATGGCGATCAATTTTTCCACATGGGCGATCAGCCGCCGTTCCTTGGCGACGATTTCATCGCGTTCCGATTTCGGCAGATGCCCAAGCTCGTAAAGCAGGACTTTCTGTTTAGCCGCGGCGCCGGCGTATAGCCGCAGCAGGCGCCGGGCGAACGCGCGCAGGTCGTCGGGTTCTCCGTCCGGCGCTTTTTCAAGCGCCGTCAGAAGATCGTCCATGTGGCCGTTCATCACCGCAAAAAGGATCGCCTCCTTCGACGCATAATAATGATAGAACAGCGACTTCGACATGTCGCACGCCGTCGCGAGATCGGCGAGCGAGGCGCCGGAAAACCCCTGCGCCGCGAAAAGGCGCGCGGCTTCGTCGACAATGGCGTCGCGCTTTTCCTCGTAGTCGGCGGCCTGTTTGCGGGCCACGCGTCAGATCGCATTCATCGTCAGCAACTCATACGTCGCGACGGCTTCATCTTTCTGGTTGGTGACGAGCACATCCCACTTCACTTCGCCGTAGTCGTCATTGCGTTTCTTCTTCGACTTCGCGGTAAGGCGCACCTTGATCGCGTCGCCCGCCGAGACCGGCGTCAGGAAGCGCAATTCGTCGAGGCCGTAATTGGCGAGAACGGGGCCGGGCGCCGGATCGACGAAAAGGCCCGCCGCGAAGGACAAGATGAGATAGCCGTGCGCGACGCGCCCCGGAAAGAACGGGTTCGCCTTTGCCGCCGCCTCGTCCATATGCGCGTAAAAAGTATCGCCGGTGAAATGCGCGAAATGCTCGATGTCGTCCATCGTTATGGTGCGCGCCGGCGTCTGGATCGTCTTGCCGATTTCAAGCTCGCTGAAGCGGTAGCGGAAGGGATGGGGCGATTTCGCCTCAACGCCTGACCCTTTGACCCACTGACCGGTGACGGCGCGCAGCGTTTCGGGCGAGCCTTGGATGGCGGTGCGCTGCATGTAGTGCCGGACGCCGCGCATGCCGCCCATTTCCTCGCCGCCGCCGGCCCGGCCCGGGCCGCCATGAACGAGAACCGGCAAGGGCGATCCGTGCCCGGTCGATTCTTTCGCGCAATCGCGGTCGATGATGATGACGCGGCCGTGGAACGAGCCGGCGCCGATGACGACCTCCCGCGCGATGTCAGGATCGTGCGTGAACAGCGACATGACGAGCGAGCCGCCGCCGCGATTGAGGAGAGTCATCGCGTCGTCGAGCGATTTATAAGGCATCAAGGTCGCGACCGGCCCGAACGCCTCGACCTCATGCACGGCTTTGGCGCGCCACGGATCGTCGCAGCGCAACAGCATCGGCGCGACAAAGGCGCCGGAAACGGCGTTGGCGCCGATCACCTCGATCGCGGCCGCATCGCCGAAGACGACGCGCGCTTCCGATTTCAACGCGGCGACCTTGGCGCGAACGTCCTCGCGCTGCGCGAGGCTGACCAGCGCGCCCATGCGCACCGCCTCGTTCGCCGGATCGCCGATTGTCGTCTTTGCGAGCTGCTCCGATATCGCTTTTTGGGCCGTGTCGATCATCGCGGCGGGAACGAAGGCGCGTCGGATGGCGGTGCATTTTTGCCCCGCCTTCACCGTCATCTCGCGCACGATCTCCTTGACGAAAAGCTGGAATTCCGGGCTGTCGGCGCCGGCGTCGGGCGCCAGCATCGTCGCGTTGAGGCTGTCCTGTTCGGAGACAAAGCGCACGCTTTCGCGGATGATGACGGGATGGCTTTTCAGCTTCGCGGCGGTCGAGGCCGAGCCGGTGAAGGAGACGACGTCCTGTCCGGTCAAATGATCGAATAGATCGCCGGTCGACCCAGCGATAAACTGCAAGGCGCCTTCCGGAACCTTGCCGGTCTCGATCAGCACGCGGAACGCCGCTTCGGCGAGGTAACAGGTCGCGGTCGCGGGCTTCACGATCGCCGGAACGCCGGCGATCAGCGACACCGAAAGCTTCTCCAGCATCCCCCAGACCGGGAAGTTGAAGGCGTTTATATGAAGCGCGACGCCCTTCAGCGGCGTGTAGACGTGCTGGGCGAGGAACGTGCCTTCTTTCGACACCTGTTCGACAGCCCCGTCGACCAGAATGAAATCGTCGGGGAGTTCGCGTTTTGCCTTCGACGCCATCGAGAAGAGCGTCCCGGCGCCGCCCTCGATGTCGATCCAGCCGTCTTTGCGCGTCGCGCCGGTATGGAAATTGAGCTGGTAGAGCTCCTCCTTCTTTTCCATCACCGCCTGCGCCAGCGCCTTGACGATCGCGGCGCGGCCCTGAAAGGTCAGTCTGCGGAGGTTTTTGCCGCCGACCTCGCGCGCGTAAGTCGCCATCGCGGCGAAATCGAGTCCACCGGAGCCGCCGCGCGCCACGATCTCGCCGGTGACGGCGGACGGGACATCGGCGAGCGCGCCGGTTCCCTCCGTCCATTTGCCGAGGGCGTAGTTTTTAAGAGTGATGGTCATGGATCGCATCCTTTCAACGAACGTCATCCCGCACGCGCTGCAGCATGCAATGCTGCGGCGCAGATGCGGGATCTGGAAGAATTGGAGGCCGATCCCGGATCAGCAGCGCAACATTTCATGTTGCGCCGCATCCGGGATGACGCATCGGGTGGCATTGCAATTTCACCGCCCCTTGAAGCTCGGCTTGCGCTTGTTCAAGAACGCGTCGACGCCCTCGCGGTAGTCGTCCGAGCGGCCAAGCTCGCGCATGCGGTCGCGTTCAAGATCGAGCTGGTCGTCGAGCGCGCGGGTGAACGCCGTGCGGATAAGCTTCTTGGTTTCAGCAAGGCCGCGCGTCGGCGCCGACGCGAATTTCGCGACCAGCGCGTTCGCTTCTTCGGCGAGCTTGTCGTCGTCGACGCATTTCCAGATGAGGCCCCAATCGGCGGCGATCGCGGCGGGGAGGGGATCGCCGGTGAGCGCCAGGCCGAGCGCGCGCGCCTGTCCCGCGAGCCGCGGCAGCGCCCACGAGCTTCCCGAATCCGGCACCAATCCGATATTGGCGAAGGACATGATGAACTTGGCGGACTTCGCGGCGATCACGATGTCCGAGGCGAAAGCGAGCGAGGCGCCGGCGCCCGCCGCGACGCCGTTCACCGCGCAAACGACCGGCATCGGCAGCGCGGTCAGCCGCCGGATCAGCGGGTTGTAGCGCTTTTCAACCGACTCGCCGAGATCGGGCGCGTCGCCGCCCGGCGTCACCGCGCGGTCGGACAAATCCTGGCCGGCGCAAAAGCCGCGCCCGGCACCGGTGATCAGCAGGGTGCGGATCGATCTGTCGGCCTCGACGTTGGTCAGCGCCTCGGCGATCTCGCCATGCATTTGCACGGTGAAGGAGTTCAGCCGGTCCGGGCGGTTGAGGGTGAGGCGCGCCGCGCCGTCATGGATTGCGAATTCTATGGTCTGAAAGCCCATCGTCGCCCCTTTGCCATCGCCGGCGGTTGCATCCTGCGTCGCGCGGCCCTCCGTTATGACGGCTGGAAGAACGCGCCGACTTGATATAATTGAACGCTCGGTCAGTCAATTTCTCTGGAGCCCGGATGAATTTATCGAAGGAAGACGCGCTCGCGCGCCGCATCGCCGAACACCTCCACGCGACGGAGGGCGTCACTCGGACTTTCGGCCTCGTCATGGAGGGGGCGGGGCTCGGCTGGGCCCGCTGTTCGATGGTCGTCAAGGAAAACATGACCAACGGCCACAATGTCTGCCACGGCGGGGTTCTCTTTTCGCTCGCCGACAACGCCTTCGCCTGGGCGTGCAATTCGCGCAATGTCATCGCCTTCGCGCAGTCGGCGGCGATCTCCTTCATCTCGCCGGCGAAGATCGGCGAAAAGGTGACCGCCTACGCGCATGAGGAGGCGAACGAAGGACGGACCGGCATCTATACGGTGAACATCACGGCCGAGGACGGTCGCACGATCGCCGTCTTTCAGGGCCTGTCGCGCACGGCCGGCGGCGCGGTGGTGGAGGGGTGAGGGCGGCCTTGATTTTTGGGCCGTCATCCCGGATGCAGCGCAGCGCGAAGTGTTGCGCTGCTGGTCCGGGATCTCGCCCCCCATTGCGAGTGATCCCGTATCTGCGCAGCGGCATTGCATGCCGCAGCGCGTGCGGGATGACGGAAAATTTGTAAGGAGCGATATGACCAACGCCTATATCTGCGACGCCGTCAGAACGCCGATCGGCCGTTACGCCGGCGCGCTCTCGTCTGTCAGGACCGACGATCTCGCGGCGATCCCCTTGCGCGTGTTGAAAGATCGCAACGCCAAAATCGACTGGGAGGCGCTCGACGACATCATCTTGGGCTGCGCCAATCAGGCGGGCGAGGACAACCGCAATGTCGCGCGCATGGCGGCGCTATTGGCCGGGATCGGCGACAAGGCGCCCGGAACGACCGTCAATCGTCTCTGCGGCTCCGGCATGGATGCGGTGACGATCGCCGCGCGCGCGATCAAGGCGGGCGAAGCGGAGTTGATCATCGCCGGCGGCGTTGAATCAATGAGCCGCGCGCCCTTCGTGATGGGCAAGGCGAGCGAGGCTTTCTCGCGCAATGCGGAAATTTTCGACACGACGATCGGCTGGCGCTTCGTTAATCCGGTCCTGAAAGCGCAATACGGCATCGATTCGATGCCGGAAACGGCCGAGAACGTCGCCGCCGATTTCGCCGTCGCGCGCGCCGATCAGGACGCCTTCGCGCTGCGCTCGCAGATGCGGGCGTCGGCGGCGCAGAAAAACGGTCGCTTCACGGCGGAGATCGTTCCGGTGACGATCCCGCAGCGTAAGGGCGATCCGAAGATCGTCGATCGCGACGAACATCCGCGCGAGACGACGCTCGAAGCGCTATCGGCGCTCAAGCCCTTCGTGAAAAAAGACGGCGTCATCACCGCCGGCAACGCGTCCGGCGTCAATGACGGCGCGGCGGCGGTCATTGTCGCGTCAGAGTCGGCGGTGAAGAAATACGGCCTCACCCCGCGGGCGCGCTTTATCGCCGGCGCCGTCGTCGGCGTCTCGCCGCGCATCATGGGCATCGGTCCGGCGCCCGCCTCGAAGGCGGTTCTGGCGAAAGCGAAACTGTCAGCCGGCGACATGTCGGTCATCGAGCTCAACGAAGCCTTCGCGTCGCAGTCGCTCGCGACCTTGCGAGAACTTGGCCTTCCCGACGACGCGGAGCACGTGAACCCCAATGGCGGCGCGATCGCGCTCGGCCATCCGCTCGGCATGTCGGGCGCAAGGCTGTTGCTCACCGCGACGGAAGAATTGCAACGCCGTCAGGGGCGCTACGCCCTGTGCGCCATGTGCATCGGCGTCGGGCAGGGGATCGCCAGCATCATCGAGCGGGTGTGACGGCTAAAAAAACGGCGCGGGCCTGTAGCGGGGGAGATGCGACAGGCCCGCGCTTTCGCCCGGAGCAACGGCGGCAGAAGTCGCCGAATTCTATGTCGCCACGCCATTCAAGCGCAGCGGCCATCGGAGAGCAGCGCCGTACTCCAGGTTACCGGTGACGAATTTCCTCGAAAAATTCGCCGATAAAGTCATGTTTTCCCAACATTCGGGCAAGATCGGCGAAAGCTGAGACGGCAAGCCGCTCTGTACGGGTCAAATCCTCCTCTTTTTCCGCGGCTGGGCCGAAATTTTCGAGTCGCCACACGGCCAGTTTGAAAAACACGTCATTGAGCGTGGTTGCGTTCTTTTGCGTCATCAGCGTGATCAGTTCCGACTGCGCATCGGTGAGCTGGTCGAGCAACATCGTATTCTCGCCGCCGCCCTCCAGGCGCATCGTGGCCGCGATTTGCGTCTCGATTGACGACCAGAAAGCGAATATGCTCCTGATCGGCGGATCGCCGGGGATTGTGAAATCCTTCGTGGAAACGGCGGCTTGGATGACCAAGATGTATTCCCCTTCCTGGTTTTCATTCGGCGTGGTCGCTGATCGCGATTTTTGATTCGCAACCGCGTCTGTCTGTGGTTTTGGGGGCGGCGACCCGAATTGTCACGCTGCAACAGAGTGTTAACGGTGTATGTAACGGTGAATCGGGGGGGCGAATATTGGAGAATGCCGCGCCGTCGGCTTTTGTCGGTCTGGCAGTTTGAGTCGGTGATGCGGGTTGTGAAGTCGCGATAAAAGAAAAGCGGGGGACACCGCCGTGGCAGACGAAGTGGGAGGGGAGAATGCGCCGGCCGTTACAGCCGGTGACATTGAGGCGTTAATTCGCCGGATCGTGGCCTCTGGCGCGATCGTCGAGGACTCGCGCCAATTTTCCCTCCTCTCTTACCTCGTCAAACAGGAGCTCGCCGGCGAGGGCGCGCGGACCAAGGCGTTTTCGGTTGCGCTGGACGTCTTCCATCTCGGCGACGATTTCGACGCCTCGACGAACAGCATCGTGCGCGTCGAAATGCACAGGCTCCGCAAGGCGCTCGACCTATACGGGGCGACCGCGGGCCGGGACGACCCGTTCATCATCGTCCTCGACAAGGGCAGTTATCGACCGCGATTTGTCGCGCGGGAGAAAGCGCCCGACGCCGGGGCGCCGCTTTCGAAGCTGCTTCCGACAGCGGGCTGGGCGCCGTCGCCGAGGCTGCTTCTGTTTGCTGGTATCGGCGTGATCGGCGCATTCGCCGTCGCGATCATGGCGTCGACCTCGCTGGGCGTGAAAAGATCCTGCGCCAATCCGCGCCCCAGCCTGTCGATTGCCCTCGTCAATCCGGCTGAGGAGGGCGGCGACCTCTTCAAGATATTCTCCTCGAACCTCTCGTCGATGTTGAGCCGCTACCCGCTGGTGGTCCTCGTTGATCCCAAGTCGCGCGCCTGTCCGTCGGTTCCCGCCTATCGCGCGGTTTTCGAACCGATGGCGATGGG
>MEMM01000001.1:0-6320 GCA_001767925.1 Alphaproteobacteria bacterium RIFCSPHIGHO2_12_FULL_63_12 | reverse complement strand
CAATTCCGATGGCGTCATTCCGGTCAATGCGCGCGGCGCTTCATGGTCCGACGCCGCCGCGCGCAGCGATTACGAATGCATCATGGATGCGCATGTCCTGTTCGAGACGGAAAGCGCCGTCATGCGGCAGCCGATTATGGATTGCCTTAAGGCGATGACCGCGAAGGGTACGCCTTACGCCGATGTTTACGGCGTCCTTGCGGCCGTTGAGTATTATATTTTTCGCGGATACTGGTCGGGTGACGAGACGTCGGCGAAGCAGGAATTCGAACGTCTCCTCGCCGCCGGCGCCGCAATCGATCCCCTCGATCGCGAAGTGCTGATCAACAAGCTGCGCGTCGCGCGCGACGCGCGCCCGATCCAGGCGGAGGAAATCAGGCGCCTCAGGACGCTGATCATGGCGAATGCGAGTTTCGATCCGCATCTCCTCAATCAGCTTGCGCGTTCGGACGGTCTTGGGCTTGGCGACTGGGAAAGCGCCGCGGCCTTGTCGACGCGCGCGATCCGGATTTCGGGCGGAAATCACCTGATCGACATGACCGCTTATTCTTCTTCGATCGCCTTTGGCGACTGGGACCGCGCCCGCCGGTTCATGGAGGCGAACAAATATGCGAACATCACTTCGCTCGCGGTTCTGAACCTCGCGGTCGCGTTGAGGTTCAATGACGCCGCCGTCGTCCGAGACGCTGTTTCAGCGCTCAAAAGCGACGGTTACGCGAGTTACGACAGCGTCGTGGCGCTGGTGAATTCGTTTTACGGCCACGCGGCGCTGTCGGCCCCGCTGCTTGAAGAGATCGCGAAGCTGACGCCGGCCGAATATGCGCAGATGCCGGTGGTGGTGAAACCGCAAGAACAGTAGCGGCCCAAGGCGCGTCGTCTCTATTCCGGCATGGTTTCGCCGTCGCCGCCAAGGGCGGCCGGCGCCTTGCGGAACTTCGGCAGGCCGTCCTTCATGTCGATCATCCGCTCGCCGTAATAGATGTGCATGGACGGCGAGAACTTCATGTCCTTGATGTTCGAGGCGAGCACGTCGACGACGCCGATCGAGGGGTGCTCGACCAGAACCGCGCCGCCGCAGGATTTGCACGATTTTCGATGGCTGTTCTCGGTGCGCTTGTAGGTCGTCACATTGTCAGCACCCTTGACCCATCTGACCTGCGCCTTCGGCCAGCCGGTCGCCCCATGAACCGGCGCGCCGAGCCAGTCGCGGCAATCGCTGCAATGACAATAACATTGAAGGACCGGCGATCCGGACAACGCAATTTCGACCGCGCCGCAGGCGCATCTGGCTTTATGGTCTGACATCTCATCATCCTTTTGTCGCCGGCTGGGCCGGGGTCGCGAGACTAGCACGCGCGCTGAAAACACCCGAAAAATTTATCTTATTGTTTTTATTGACGAATTTTGAACCGTCCTACACCTGCGCGGCGGCCTTATCATGATCTTGCCGGGGACTTCGCCTCGGCGGCGGCTAGGAAAGGCCATGCGTGACGTCTCGCCCTGACGAATTCAAGTTTGAGAACGGCCTCGCGCCCGCAAAGGCGGCATTTTTCGCGTCTCGGCTGTTTCCGCATTTTACGGAGAAAACCGCTGGAGCCCGCATGAAATCTCGATTCAAACACCAGTCCGCGGCGGGGATTATCCCGAAAATCCGCAAAATTTCGCCCGCGCGGAATTCATTGACCGATCGGTCGATGAATTGTAGAACCAGCCCGAATCCGAAGGGAGGATGTCCATGTACGCGCAAGAGGTGAAATCGACCGGTGAGCGCCCGAAGACGCTCGACGAAATGGCGCCGCAAGAGCGCGCCTTTCAGTTGCGCGTCGACGCCGACATCAAGATCGAGCCGAAAGAATGGATGCCGGAAGGTTATCGCAAGACGCTGATCCGTCAGATCTCGCAGCACGCGCATTCCGAGATCGTCGGGCAATTGCCGGAAGGAAACTGGATCACGCGCGCGCCGACGCTGGAGCGAAAAGCGATCCTGATCGCCAAGGTGCAGGACGAGGCGGGGCACGGTCTTTACCTTTATTGCGCGGCTGAAACGCTCGGCGTCAGCCGCGACGCGCTGACCGAACAGCTCCTCGCCGGCAAGGCGAAATATTCCTCGATCTTCAATTACCCGACGCTCACCTGGGCCGACATCGGCGCGATCGGCTGGCTCGTCGACGGCGCGGCGATCATGAATCAGGTGCAGCTCCAGAAATGCTCTTACGGCCCCTACAGCCGCGCGATGATCCGCATCTGCAAGGAAGAGAGTTTCCACCAGCGTCAGGGCTACGACATCTTGCTGAAGCTCTGCGCCGGAACCGCCGAGCAGAAGGAAATGGCGCAGGACGCGCTCAATCGCTGGTGGCAGCCGTCGCTGATGATGTTCGGCCCGCCCGACGGCGACAGCGTCCACTCCGCGCAGTCGATGGCGTGGAAGATCAAGCCGATGTCGAACGACGATCTTCGCCAGAAATTCGTCGACCAGACTGTTCCGCAGGCGGATTATCTGGGGCTCAAGGTTCCCGATCCCGATCTCAAATGGAACGAGGCGAAGAAAGGCTATGACTACGGCGCGATCGACTGGAACGAGTTCTACGAAGTGCTGAAAGGCAACGGTCCTTGCAACAAGGAGCGCATGGAAGCGCGCCAGAAAGCCTGGGACGACGGCGCCTGGTACCGCGAAGGGCTGATGGCGCACGCGCGGAAAAGCGCCGCGCGTAAGTTGGCGGCGGAATGAGATAATGGTTGTTTTTGAATTCGGCGGCGCGCCGTCGCGACGAATGGGACGAGGAGAAATCGAGTGAAAAACGAATGGCCGCTTTGGGAAGTCTTCATCCGCGGGCAGCACGGACTCGCGCATCGCCATGTCGGCAGCCTGCACGCGCCGGACGCTGAAATGGCGGTGATGAACGCGCGCGACGTCTATACGCGCCGGAACGAGGGCGTATCGATCTGGGTCGTGAAGGCGCAAGACATCACGGCGTCGGCGCCGGGCGACAAGGAACCGTTGTTCGATCCGTCGAATTCAAAAATCTATCGCCACCCGACGTTCTTCGACATTCCGGAAGAAGTGGGGCACATGTGACGACAGCAACCAAAACCGACGCCGCGCTTTTTGAATTCGCCCTGCGTATGGGCGACAACGCGGTCGTTCTCGCCCAGCGCGTCGGCGCCTGGTGCGGCCATGCGCCGGCGATTGAGGAAGACATCGCCTTCGCCAACGTGGCGCTCGATCTGATCGGCCAGACCAGAATGTGGCTCGGTCTTGCCGGCGAGATCGAAGGGAAGGGGCGTGATGCCGACCAACTCGCCTTCCTTCGCGACGCACGCGCCTATCGCAACGCGCTGCTCGTCGAACAGCCGAACGTCGACTTCGCGCATACGCTGATGCGGCAGTTCCTGTTCGACGCGTGGCATCACCCGATGCTGGTCGCGCTGAAATCCTCCGCTGACGCCCGTGTCGCCGACATCGCCGAAAAGGCCGAAAAGGAAGCGCGCTACCATCTTGAGCGTTCGGAAGACCTGATCATCCGCCTCGGCGACGGAACGGAGGAAAGTCGCCAGCGCATGCAGGCGGCCCTCGACGCGCTCTATCCCTTCGCCGGCGAGCTTTGCGCCGCCGACGCGCTCGACGCCGACCTCGCCGCGCGCAAGATCGCGCCCGATCTTGGCGCCCTCGGCGAGCGTTATCTCGCCTATCTGAAGTCGACGCTCGCCGACGCGACGCTGACCGCGCCGGTCGGCGCCGCTGTCCGCAAGGGCGGCAAGCAGGGCCTTCACAGCGAACATCTCGGCTACATTCTCGCCGACATGCAATTCCTGCAACGCGCCTATCCCGGAGCGACATGGTGACGGCGCAGCGCCATGGCGAGCAGATTGATCGTCCGCCCCCGCCCGCGGCGGCGCGGCCGGCGATCGATCAGGTCTGGTCATGGCTCGAAGAAGTGCCGGACCCGGAAATTCCCGTCGTCTCGGTCGTCGATCTCGGCATCGTTCGCGCCGTCGACTGGGAAGGCGACGACCTTGTCGTCACCGTGACGCCAACCTATTCCGGCTGCCCGGCGACCGCCGTCATCTCGCTCGACATCGCGGAATCGATCCGCCGCCATGGCGTCGAGAAAGTGCGTATCAGATCGCAATTGTCGCCCGCCTGGACGACCGACTGGATCGGCGCGGCGGCGCGCGAAAAACTGAAAGCCTACGGGATTGCGCCTCCCGAAGGCGGCGCGCGCTGCGTCGGCGATCTGAAAAATCCCGTCGTCGAATGTCCGCGCTGCGGCTCGATGGCGACCGAACAGGTGTCGCGCTTCGGCTCGACCCCGTGCAAGGCGAGTTGGCGCTGCCGCGACTGTCTGGAACCCTTCGACTATTTCAAGAGTTTTTGATCATGGCCCACTTCCATCCCCTGACCGTCACCGACATCAAGCGCGACACCCGCGACAGCGTCGTCGTCACGTTGAAGCCGCCGCCGGAAGCGAACGGCGATTTCAAATTCATTCAGGGACAATACCTGACGTTCCGCCGCGTGTTCGACGGCGAAGAGATGCGCCGGTCCTATTCGATCTGCGCCGGCGTCAATGACGGCATCTTGCGCGTCGGCATCAAGAAGGTCGACGGCGGCTGGTTTTCAAGCTGGGCGAATGAAGAGCTGAAAATCGGCGACACGCTGGAAGCGATGCAGCCGATGGGGAATTTCCACGCGCCGTTGAAGCCGGCCGAAGCGCGCTCCTATCTCGGCTTCGCCGGCGGCTCCGGCATCACGCCGTTGATCAGCCTCATCAAGACGGTTCTTGACGCCGAGCCGAAATCGACTTTCACGCTCGTCTACGGCAATCGCGGGGCGTCGGCGATCATGTTCCGCGAGGAGCTGGAGGATCTGAAAAACCTCCATATGGGACGGCTCAACATCGTCCACGTCCTTGAAAATGAATCGGCTGACATCGACCTTTTCTCCGGCCGCCTCGACCGCGAGAAATGCGACGCGCTGTTCTCTCGCTGGATCAACGTCAAGGGCGCCGATCTCGCCTTCATCTGCGGGCCGGAACCGATGATGCTCGCCGTCTCGGAATCGTTGAAGGCGCACGGCATGAACGAGAGCGCGATCAAGTTCGAGCTGTTCGCCAGCGCGCATCCTGGCCGGGCGAAAAAGAAGTCGGCGGCGGACGGCATCGCGGCGCGCGGCGCGAAGTGCTCGGCGACCATCGTCATCGACGGCGTCGCGCGCGTCGTCGAACTGGCGAAAGGCGAGCAGACGGTGCTCGAAGCCGCGATCGCCGCGTCGATCGACGCGCCGTTCGCCTGCAAGGCGGGGGTCTGCTCGACCTGCCGGGCGAAACTTATCGAGGGCGAAGTCGACATGGAGGCCAATTACGCCCTTGAAGACTACGAGGTCGAAAGGGGCTATATCCTCACCTGTCAGTCCCATCCCAGAACCGACCGCATCGTGGTCGACTACGATCAATAGGCCCCATCAAACATGGCCGACGAAAACGACATTCTCGAATATCTGAGCAAGGGCGGAAAATTCTCGGCGCCAGGCAACGCGCCCGCGCGTTATCGCGCCGAGCTGTTGCGCATGATGGCGAGCTTCGTCGATTCGGAAATGTCGGGCGCTGCGGGTTTTGCCGACTGGATCAATGAGGGGCCGGGTCTCAAGGAAAAAATCGCCTGCACGCGGATCGTGCTGGAAAAACTCGACCACGCGGAGCGCGTGCTGCGGATCATGGGCGAATTCGGAGCCAATGTCGGGCGCTACCAGACGGTTCATCCGTGGTCGGCGCGCGTCGGTCGCGGCGACGACATCGGGGTTCAGCGCCGCGCCGGCGACATGCGCCTCAACGTCTTCCATTATCCGATCAGGAGCTGGACCGACAGCGTCGTCATGAATGTGATGATGGGCGCGGCGACGGTCATTCAGCTCGGCGATTTCGCCAACTGCTCCTACCAGCCGCTTGGAGCTGCGTTCAATGACATCCTGCCGCGCGAGCGCCGTCACGCCGAACTCGGCGAGGAGGGTCTGCGCAAACTCGCCGCCCATGGCGACGCGCAGCGCCGCGAGATCGATGACAGCGTCAATTACTGGTGGCCGCGCGTCGCTGCGACTTTCGGATCGCCGAAATCGGAGCGCACCGAGCTATTGAGGAAATTCGGCCTGCGCCACCGCAGCAACGAGGCGCTGCTAGAAGAATGGCGCGACCGGATGAGCGTCGCCCTCTCAAGCGCCCATGGATCGTGGGGCGGAAATTGCTAGGACGCGAGACGATTATCGGCGTTTGCGGCGCCGGCGCCATGGGCGCCGGCATCGCACAGGTTGCAGCGCTTGCGGGCCA